>CAZJXG010000042.1:0-23765 GCA_964549965.1 uncultured Sphingomonas sp.
CATGGCGGCGATGGTCCTGCCGCCCGCCCCGAAGCTCAGCCTGTGTTCCTGGGCAAGCTGACGAACGGCCGCATAAGCCGTCCCGGTACCGACCCGATAGCCGATAGCCGTCAGCCAGCGAGCGCCCCCGGCATCGGGGGTGCGATCATCGAGCAGGGTCGCCACCAGCCCGGCACGATTGGACACCACCGGCGCTCCACTGGCCGCGTGGAAAAGCTGATGCAGGCCCGGCCGGTCGGAAAAGGCATCGAGACTGCCATCGGGATAGACGCGCGCGATCGCATATTCGCCCGCGACATCGGCGGGCAAGGTCGCGCCAGGCCGGTCGAGCAGTGCGGCCACGGCTGCCGCGTCGAGCAGTTCAGGTGCCGAGCCCCGCAACCGCCAGACCAGCCCGTGAAGAATGCACGCCCCCGCGCCGGCCGCCTGCCAGACCTGTTGTTCGGGCGTGTAGAAATGGGTCCGCGTGACGAAGGCCGCGAAGTGCCATCGTCCGGCTGCACCGCCACAGTCTCCGCGAACCACGCTCTCGGCCACGATATGCGCCTCGCGTGTGAGCAGCGCATGAAGTTGCTCCGCCGAACGGCCTTTCGCCGCCATATCCTGCCAGAAGACAAACAAGGCCATGCCGCCGCCTTACCGCCTATCGCCGCCGCTGGGAATCACCCGCGACTCGGCCGGCCCTGCCAGAGGCACCGATCCGCCGCCACGTCCGCAGACTGCCATTTGCGCTATGGAAAGGCTTTGATAAGAAAAGAAAATTATGGGAGGCCAGAAAGTGAATAACCCGGCTTTTTAGGGCCGGGTTATTCGCTGGAGGATTCTGACTAATGACCTATCCGGTTTAGCCCATCGGCTCGACAAAGCAAGTCGAAAGCGCACTTTCCGACAAACTTTCGTCTCATGCCGGGGCATGTCGAAAAGCCCAGGACTTCGAGAGATGGTGCGGGCGGTCGGACTCGAACCGACACTCCTTGCGGAACCGGATTTTGAGTCCGGCGCGTCTACCAATTTCACCACGCCCGCGCGTGCGGCGCAGCTATAACGTCTCGATCGCGCCGCGCAACCGCTCAGCGCGCGAGCGCCGTGCGCGTGATCTCCTCGTAGATATCTGCCAGCGCATGGAGATCGAGTACCGCCACCGCCTCGTCGAGCTTGTGCATCGTCGCGTTGCACAGGCCGAATTCGACCACTGGACAGAGGCGGGACAGGAAGCGTGCGTCGGAGGTGCCGCCGGTGGTCGACAGCTCCGGCGTAAGGCCCGTCACCTTCAGGATCGCGGCCGAAACCAGCGCGGAGAAGTCGCCTGGCGGCGTGATGAAGCTTTCGCCGGAGACGACCGCGCGTACCGAGGCACCCGGAGCATGTTCGCCGACTGTGCGGCGGACCAGATCGACGAGTTCGGCACCCTTATGTTCGTCGTTGAATCGGATGTTGACACGCGCCCGCGCGACCGCCGGGATGACGTTCGTGGCGGCATTGCCGACATCGACCGTCGTGATTTCCAGGTTGGAAGGCTGGAACCAGGCATTGCCGTCATCGAGATGGATCGCATCCAGCGCCGCCAGCGCCTTGACCATCGCGGGGATCGGATTGGCGGCGAGATGCGGATAGGCGACATGTCCCTGGGTGCCGGCATGCTCGATCCAGATGTTCACCGATCCGCGCCGACCGATCTTCACCATATCGCCGAGACGATGGGTCGAGGTCGGCTCGCCGACGAGGCAGAGATCGGGGCATATGCCGCGTTCGTTCATCCAGTCGATCAGCGCGACGGTGCCGTGGGTGGCAGGGCCTTCCTCGTCACCGGTGATGATCAGGCTGATCGTGCCCGTCTGCTGCTCGATCCGGGCCACGGCAGCAATGAAGGCAGCGATCGCGCCCTTCATGTCGACCGCGCCGCGCCCGTAGAGCAGATCGCCCCTTATGTCGGCAACGAAGGGGTCGCTATGCCAGCCCTCCCCGGCCGGGACGACGTCACTATGACCCGCAAAGGCGAAATGAGGGCCGCCATGACCGCGCGTTGCGAACAGATTCTCGACCGGCCCGTCGGGCGGTCCGCCTGCGGCGAAGCGGTGGACGGTGAAGCCGATGCCTTCCAGGGCTTCGGCGATCACCGCCATCGCCCCGGCATCGGCGGGGGTGACGCTGGGACAGCCGATCAGGCGCTTCGTCAGCTCGAGAGGGTCGATTGCGTTCATTACGCAGCCCGCCTAGCTTTGTTCGGCCTTCAATGCAAAGCGGACCAACGATGCCCAAGATCGACCTCGACACCATTCCACAGATCAATGCTACCGGCTATCCCGCGCCCCATGCCGATGCCGTGCAGGGCCGCTGGTACAGGCGGCTCGGCCCTGCCACCGGGCTGACGGAATTCGGCATCAGCCATGTCACGCTCAAGCCCGGCGGCTGGTCCTCCCAGCGCCATTGGCATGAGGATGAGGACGAGTTCGTCGTGATGCTGTCGGGCGAAGCGATACTAGTCGACGACAGCGGCCGCACGCCGATGCGGCCCGGCGACTGTGCGTCCTTTCCGAAGGCGGACGGCAACGGTCACTGCCTGATCAACGAGAGTGACCGGGATTGCGTGTTCATAGCGGTGGGGCGTCCACCGGCCGGCAGGGGGCATTATTCCGATATCGATATGGCATGGGACGGCTCGGCGAAAAAATTCACCCGCAAGGACGGCAGCGACTTCTGACCTAGTCGACGGCCTTCTCGAACATCGGGATCACCCAGTCCTCGCCCGCCGCGCCTTCGGCCCATTCGATCATGAAGGGATGCGCGCGCATCGCGTCACAATAGTCCGCTGCCAGCGCGGGCAGCGCGATGGAGTAGGTGCGAAAGCGGGTGACGACCGGCGCGAACATGATGTCGACCGCGCCGAAGGCACCGAACAGATAGTCGCCGCCCTGACCGAAGCGGGTCCGGGCCTGATCCCATAATGACGTGATCCGCTGCACATCGGCCACGACCTCGGGGCTCAGCGGCTCTGGCGCATAGACGTGGCGCAGATTCATCGTGTGCTGCGTGCGGAGCGCCGCATAGCCGGCGTGCATTTCCGATGCCATCGAGCGGGCCAGCGCCCGAGCGGTTGCCTCTTGCGGCCAGAAGCGGTCGCGGCCGACCTTCTCGGCCAGATGATCGATGATCGCCAGGCTTTCCCAGACGGCGCTCCCACCGTCCCATAGCACCGGCACCTTGCCGTTGGAGGGGGCGAACTCCGCGGCGTCGCGGCGCACCTGCCATTCGTCTCCATAGAGGGAGACGACCTCTTCCTCGAACGGCAGGCCGGACTGTTTCACCGCCAGCCAGCCGCGCAGCGACCAGCTCGAATAGACCTTGTTACCGATATAGAGTTTGAGGGTCATGACAGCGCCTCCGACCAGGGATGGCGCGCTTTAACCGCTTCATCGGCCGGGTCCAAATCAACTCTCGCCCAGTCTTCATCAACCCGGCTTGTGATCGCCGGCCGTCAGGACTGGCCGGCGTCAGGACTGGATCGCGTCCAGGATCGCCGCGCGCAGCTCGGCGATGCCCATGTCCTTCTCGCTCGACGTCACCAGCAGCTTCGGATGCGCGGCGACATGCTTGCGCCCCTCTGCCTCGGTCGCGGCTGTGACGATCGCGAGTTCGCTCGCCTTGATCTTGTCGGCCTTGGTCAGGACGAGGTGATAGGTGACTGCCGCCTTGTCGAGCATCGTCATGATCTCGCGGTCGACATCCTTGATGCCGTGGCGGCTATCGATCAGCACCAGCGCGCGGCGTAGTACCACGCGGCCGCGCAGATAATCGTTCACCACATGGCGCCATTTGCGGACGATGTCCTTGGGCGCCTTGGCGAAGCCATAGCCCGGCATGTCGACGAGCCGCATCACCGGCGTGCCGCCCTCTTCCTCCGCGCCGACGTCGAAGAAGTTGAGCTCCTGCGTGCGCCCCGGCGTGTTCGAGGTGCGCGCCAGGTTCGTCCGGTTGGTCAGCCGGTTGAGCAGCGACGACTTGCCGACATTGGAGCGACCCGCAAAGGCTACCTCGGGGGCGTCCGGATCGGGCAGGAAGCGCAGATCGGGCGCCGATTTGAGGAACGAGATCGGCCCCGCGAACAGCTTGCGCGCGGGTTCGATCAGATCCTGCTCTTCGGCGCCCTCGCTCACTTTTTATTCGCAGCTTTGGCGTCGACCACGACCGCCGAGGCGGGCGTTACGGGCACCGGATATTGGCGGTACAGCCAGGCCTGCTGCGCGATCGTCAGGAAGTTGGAGGTGATCCAGTAGATCAGCAGGCCCGCCGCGAACGGCGCCATGATGAACATCATGATCCACGGCATCAGCGCGAAGATCTGCTTCTGCGCTTCGTCCATCGGTGTCGGATTGAGCCTGAACTGCAGCCACATCGAAATGCCGAGCAGCAGGGCGAGCACGCCGATGCCCAGGAAGGACGGCGGGGTGAAATCAAGCAGCCCGAACAGGTTGAGCATGTGAAGCGGATCAGGTGCCGACAGGTCGCGGATCCACAGGATGAAGGGCTGGTGCCGCATCTCGATCGTCACCATCAGCACCTTGTAGAGCGCGTAGAAGACCGGAATCTGCACCAGGATCGGCAGGCAGCCCGCGAGCGGATTTACCTTTTCTTCCTGATAGAGCTTGAGCAGCTCCTGCTGGAGGCGCGGCTTGTCGTCCTTGTGGCGCTCCTGCAGCTCCTTCATCTTCGGCTGGACACGGCGCATGCCGGCCATCGACCGGAACTGCTTCTGCGCGATCGGGAACATCAGCCCGCGCACCATGAAGGTCAGGATGATGATCGCGACACCGAAATTGCCGACCAGCCTGAACACCTGGTCGAGCACCCAGAAGATCGGCTTTTCGAGCACCCGGAACCAGCCCCAGTCGATCGCGCGGCTGAACATCGGCACGCCGAGCTCGTTCTCATAGCGATCGAGCAGCGTCACCTCCTTCGCTCCCGCGAAGAAACGCTGGGTGACGGCGCCGGCCTTGCCGGAAGCGATGACCAGCGGACGGCCGCTCTGCACCGCCTGATAGACTTGCGGAGCGGTCGACAGGAAACCCGCGTCGATCGGCGCCTTGGCATCGGGAATAAGTGCGGTCAGCCAATATTTGTCCCCGAAGCCCAGCCAGCCGCCGGTGCTGGCGAAGCGGGTTCCGGCCTGGCCGGCCTCATCGAGCTTTGCGAAGCTCAGATCATAATTGGCGGCATCGTTGAAGACGCCGATCGGGCCGGTATGCAAGGTCCAGCTCGACGGGTCCTTCGAAACGCCGTCCTTGGAAACCAGTCCATAGGGGCGCGCCGCGACCGCGCCGGCGCCGCCGTTGATGAGCTTCTGGGTAATGGTGAACAGATAGTCGCCATCGACCGCGATCACCGTCTCGAATCGCTGGCCGCGGCTGTTGACCCAGCTGAGCGTCACCGGTGTCTCCGGCGTCAGCTTGCCGCCGGTCGCGGTCCATACCGTGTTCGGGCCGGGCGCATCGACGCCATCGCCGGTCCAGCCGAAGCCGGCATAATAGGATTCGGGCGAGCCAGCCGGCGACAGCAGCCGGATCGGGGGCGAATCCTTGGCGACGGTCTCGCGATAGGCCTTGAGCACCAGATCATCGATCCGCGCACCCTTCAGGTTGATCGTTCCGGCCAGCTTCGGCGTGTCGATCACGATGCGCGGGGTTTCGCGCAGCACCAGCGCGCGCGACCGGATCGCTTTTGCGGTATCGGCGGCCGGATCGGCACCCGGTTGGGGCAGCACCGTCTCCTTGCCACCCTCGATCTTCGTCACCGCCGGCTTGGCCACCGGGAAGAATCGGTTGCTGATCGCCTGCCAGCCGAACAGGACGAGCGCCGACAGGACGATCGCGAGGATCAGGTTGCGCTGGTTATCCACCAAAAACTCCCGGAAAACTGTATCTATTCAGGGCACAGGATCATAGCCGGCACCACCCCAGGGGTGGCATCGGCAGATCCGGCGGAACCCAAGCCACCCGCCTTTGAGCGCGCCATAGCGCGAGACGGCCTCGATCGTATAGGCCGAACAGCTCGGCATGTAGCGACAGGTGGGCGGCAGGATCAGCGACGGGCCTTTTTGCCAGGCCTTTGCGAGCAGGATGATGAGCCGCGCGATCATGGAACCGACTGAACGGAGGGCGCGTGGCGCGCGACCTTGCCCAGCGCCTTGCGCAATTCGGCACGCAGCTCGGCGAAATCGCGTTCGACCCCGCCGGCGCGGCCGATCAGGACATGATCGGCACCGACAATCCCGGCCTCCGGCAGCAATTCCCGCGCGAGCGCGCGGAAGCGCCGCTTCATGCGATTGCGAACGACCGCATTGCCGATCTTCTTGGTGACGGTGATACCGAGGCGCATGACGGGATCGTCATCGCCGCGAGGCCGGACGAGTAGGACCAAGCCGGGCATGGGCGCCCGCCTGCCGCTATTGGCCGCCAGGAAATCCGCGCGGCGCTGGAGCACCGCGTAGGGAGTCCGGTTCAGGCCGACAGCTTCTTGCGGCCGCGCGCACGCCGTGCCGCCAGCACCTTGCGGCCACCGGGGGTGGCGCTGCGCGAACGGAAACCGTGGCGCCGCTTGCGGACCAGGTTGCTCGGCTGAAAAGTGCGCTTCATTGTCTTTGCCTCAAATCCAAAACAAAAGGGCCGCCGAACCTGCGGCAGCCGCTATGGGGAGCGCGCTTAGGGAAAAGGCTTTGCTGAGTCAATCGCCGGCACGGCCTGTGTCGCCGATCCGATCGGTCCATCCTACAATAATTTCGTTTCGGGCGATGGCTCTTTTTCGTTTCACAGGCGTTCGGCGCGGCGAAGAGGTTCCTTAAAGGAGAATGCCATGCGCCGCTCCATCCTATGCGCGCTCCTGTTGCTGCCCACGCTGAGCGCCTGCGGGAAGACCAATGACCGGCTGAAGGCGGTCGAGGAACGGATCGGCAAGCTCGAACAGTCGATCGCCGCGCGCCAGGCTGTCACGCTCAAGCCCGGCGCCCCGGGTTATGCCATCCTCGAATCGGACATGGGCCGCGTCGCCGTCACAATCGCCAATATCGAGCCCTATGCCGGCGGATCGCGGGTCACGCTCGATTTCGGCAATCCCACCGCCGCCCGTCTGTCCGCCATGAAGGCCCGGATCGAATGGGGCTCGAACGATGCCAAGGGCCTGCCGCTGGCGGCGGCCGCAAGCCAGTCGTTGAGCTTCACCGCGCCCGAGCCGCTGCCCCCCGGCAGCTGGAAGCAATATGTGGTGGACCTGCCCGGCGTGGCGCCGGCCCAGCTGGGCTGGCTGCGTGTTTCGGCGTTCGAGAGCGGCACTGTCGACCTGCTGAGCCAGTAACGAGGTGCCGCTCGAAAGCCCAGGATTCGCCTCGCTGTCCGAAGCGATATATGATGAGCCCATGACAGGGGCCGTCACCAGCGCGATCGACAAGTCGGCGCTGACCGAGATTTACATAACCGACGCGCTGCCATCCCGCGCGCCACGAGCCGCTGACCCCGGCCGGGAAAAGCGGGCCATTCTGGATCTCGCGGCCGCCATGGCGGACAATCCGGCAGAGGTGCTGCCGCGTTTCGTGTCGCTGGCGATGGAGATGACCGGCAGCACATCCGCCGGGCTGAGCCTGTACGAGACGGATGATGAAGCGCCGGTCTTCCGCTGGCGTCACCTGCACGGCCTGCTCGCTCCCTTCGAAAATGCGACGACACCGCGGGACGACAGCCCATGTGGAGTGACGCTCGATCAGAACCGGACCGTATTGGCGCATCATCCGGAGCAGATCTACGACTGGATATCGGCCGAGAATCTGATCATTCCCGAGGTACTGCTGCAACCACTCTACATCGGCAGCACCGAACCGCTCGGCACGTTGTGGGTGGTTGCCCCCGAAGAAGGCTATTTCGATCCGGGCCACGCCCGCATCACCGCCGAACTGGCGGGATTCGCGGGACAGGCGCTCAAGATGATCCGTGCCGAGGAACGACTCCAGTCGGCACTCTCCGATCAGGAGATGCTGACGATGGAGATGAGCCATCGTCTCAAAAATCTGTTCGCAGTGACCGACGGCATGATCCGCGGCAGCGCGCGCGCCGCCGAATCTGTCCAGGCCATGGCGGATTCGCTGTCCGGCCGCCTGCATGCACTGGCCAGCGCGCACGCCCTGGTACGTCGACAGGCGCCAAGGGCGGGTGACAGCGCGCGCCACACCGATCTGAACGACCTGATCGGCGCGATCGTCGAGGTTCATGACCCCGAGGGGAGCCGCTTCTCGTTGCAGGGGGAAAGCGTGGTGTGCGCCGATCAAGCGACGACGGCACTCGCGCTGGTCATTCATGAACTGGCGACCAACGCGACGAAATATGGCGCGCTTGCCCGCCCGGCCGGCCGGGTTGCCGTCCACTGGTCGGTGGACGGCGAAAACCTGTCGCTGAACTGGGTCGAACAGGGCGGCCCCCCGCTTCAGGGCACACCCGGCCGGAACGGCTTCGGCACCGCCCTGATCGCGCGCACGATCGAACGCCAGCTGCGCGGCAGGCTCGATCTCGACTGGACCGGTGGCGGCCTGCGCGTGCACGCTTCCATACCGATGGCCAGGCTCGAGAACTGAGGCGGCCCGGCGGGCAGGCTCTTCACGTGCCATGAACCATTATTGGTCCAGTGCGGACCGGTTGTGGGATTGCGTGAGAAGAATGATATCCAGCGATATCGGCCCTGCCGCCGACAAGGCCAGCGATGGCCGAGCATGGGGCCGTTTCTCGGCGCGATGGGTATGCTCTGGGCGGCATAGTCGGTTGCCATCACGGCCGCGAGGTCTGGCTGCATGCGACGTGCAGTCCCGTATCGGACGCCCCAGGGCGGCACGCGCGGGTGAGGCGGGCCGCGGCTTCGCCGTGGTCGCGAGCGAGGTCAAGAAACTGGCAAGCGATACGCGGAACGCCACCCAGACCGCCACCCGGATGATGCGCGAACGCATCGCGGCCGTCGCCGCTCACGACTGAGCCCGCTGCCTCACGGGGTGGCATCGATCACCGCGTGCCGCTAAGCAGCGCGGCATGGACGACAATCCGAACCGATCCGCGCCCTGGCGTAGCGAGGCGCGCGCGCTGCTGTCGCTCAGCGTGCCGCTGGTCATCGGCAATCTCGGCTGGTCGGCGATCGCGGCGACCGACCTGCTGCTGCTCGGGCGGCTCGGGCCGGATGCGGTGGCAGCCGGATCGCTCGGCCTCAATCTCTATACCGCTTTCCTGATCTTCGGCATCGGTCTCACCACGGCCGCCTCGCCGCTGATCGCCAGCGAGCGCGGCCGGCGGCTCCATTCGGTGCGCGATATCCGCCGCTCCGTTCGCCAGACGATCTGGGCGGGGGCCGCGATCTGCATACCCGTCTGGCTGCTGCTCTGGCATAGCGAGGCGATTCTGATCCTGCTCGGCCAGGATCCCGAACTCTCCGCCGGCGCGAGCGATCTGGTGCGGAGCCTGCAATGGGCGCTGCTGCCCTATATGGGCTTCCTGGTGCTGCGTAATTTCGTCGCGGCGCTGGAACGGCCGATCTGGGGCGTGATCGTCACTCTGGCCACCGTGCCGTTCAACCTGCTGGCCGGCTGGGCGCTGATCTTCGGCCATCTTGGTTTTCCGCCGATGGGTCTGCACGGTGCTGGTCTCGCCAGCCTGATCAGTTCGGTATTCATGCTGATCGGCATGATGCTGGTCGTCAGCCTCGATCGGCGTTTTCGCCGCTATCATCTGCTCGGCCGCTTCTGGCGCGCCGATTGGGGACGCTTCCGCACGGTCTGGCGAGTCGGCCTTCCCATCGCCATTACGCTGGGGCTGGAGGTTACGGTATTCAACGCCGCGGTCTTCCTGATGGGGCTGATCGGCCGGTCCTCGCTCGCCGCCCATGCGATCGCGATCCAGATCGCCGCACTCTGCTTCATGGTGCCGATGGGGATCGGCCAGGCGGCGACCGTGCGGGTAGGCTATGCCCATGGCCGGCGCGATCGGGCGGCCGCCGGTCGTGCCGGCTGGCTGGCCCTGGGGCTCGGTACTGCCTTCGCGGTCTGTTCGGCCGCGCTGCTGATCGGCGCCCCCCAGCTGCTGATCGGCGGTTTCATCGATGTCGACCTGCCTGCCAATGCCGAAGTCACCCGGCTCGCCGTAGCTTTCCTCGGCGTCGCGGCTCTTTTCCAGCTGGTCGACTCCGCCCAGGCAGTGGGCGCGGGCGTGCTGCGCGGCCTGCAGGATACCCGCGTTCCGATGCTGTTCGCGGCGGTCGGCTATTGGGTGATCGGCATCGGTATCGGCACGCTGCTGGCTTTCCCGATGAAGCTTGGCGGGGTCGGTATCTGGCTGGGCCTGGCCGCTGGGCTCGGTGTGGTCGCGGTGCTTCTCGTCTGGCGCTGGTCATGGCGCGAGCGGTTGGGGCTGGTTCCGCACTGACGCCTTTTGCTCCGCCCCCACCTTCTCTATGCAGGCGCCGATATGACCGCTTCCTTCCCTGCCCGTCCGCTCCGCCTCGGCACCCGCGGATCACCGCTTGCCCTGACCCAGGCGCGAATGACGATAGCCGCGCTCCGAACCGCCCATGGCTGGGGCGAAGATGCGATCGAGATCGTCACGATCAAGACCAGCGGCGACCGCATCCAGGATCGCGCGCTGGCCGAGGTCGGCGGCAAGGCGCTGTGGACCAAGGAGCTTGACCGGGCGCTGACCGATGGCGCGATCGACTTCGCGGTCCACTCGATGAAGGATGTCGAGACGATCCGCCCGCCCGACATCGTGATCGCCGCGATGCTGCCCCGCGCCGACGTCCGCGATCGGCTGATCGGCGTCGAGTCGCTCGCCGCGCTGCCCGCCAATGCCCGCGTCGGCACATCCTCGCCGCGCCGTTCGGCGCAGGTCCGCCGCGCGCGGCCCGATGCTGAGATCGTGCTGTTCCGCGGCAACGTCGACACCCGCCTTGCCAAGCTGGCGGGGGGCGAGGCGGACGCGACCCTGCTCGCCGGCGCCGGGCTCGACCGGCTGGGCCGAAGCGAGATCGGCCATCCCATCCCGATCGAGGAGATGCTCCCCGCCCCGGCACAGGGGGCGGTCGGCATCGAGACGCTCGCCACCCGCGAGGATATCCGGGCTCTGCTTGGCGCGATCGACGATGCCGCGACCAATGCCTGCGTCTCGGCCGAGCGCGCGCTGCTCGCCGCGCTGGGGGCCGACTGCCGCTCACCGGTCGCCGCGCTGGCGATACGATCCGGCGCGGGGCTCCATCTGCGCGCCGAGATATTGACCGAGGATGGCGGCGAATGCCGCTCGGGGGAGGCGATGCTGTTGCAGACGGGAGACGCCGCCGCCCTGGCACATCGCCTGCTCGACAGCGCATCGCCCCGGCTGCGCGCCTTGTTTACCGGCGCATGAGCCGCGCCCCGCTGCTGATCCTGCGCCCCGAGCCGGGGGCGAGCATGACCGCGAAGCGCGCCTTCGACGAAGGCTGGCGGCCGGTCGTCTCGCCGATCTTCCGGATCGAGCCGATCGCCTGGGGGGCGCCTGCCGCCGACGGCTATGACGCATTGTTCGTGACCAGCGCCAATGCCGTGCGGCAGGCGGGCAAGGCCGTGAACGCCTATGCCGGGCTGCCGGCCTATGCCGTCGGCGATGCCACCGCCCGCGCTCTCAAGGCGGCGGGCTTTTCCGATATCCGTACCGGGCGGGGCGATGCCGCGATGATGCTGGAAGCAGCAGCCGAAAATGGCGTCGGGACCGCACTCCACCTCGCGGGCGAGGATTATCGCGATGTCGGGCATGACGCGATCAGCATCGACCGGCGCATCGTCTATCGCAGCGCGGCGATCGACCGCTTCGGCGCGAAGGCCCTTGCCGCGCTGCGCGAAGGCGGCGGCGCGGTGTTGCTCCATTCTGGCCGCGCCGCCGAACATTTCGGCCGGCTATGCGAAGCGGAGAATATCCCGCGCGGTCGCGTCCGCATCGCCGCGCTTGCCCCGGCGGTGCTGGATGCCGCCGGCCCAGGCTGGCGCGCCTCGATCGCCGCGGCGAAACCCGATGATGCCGCGCTGCTGGCGGCGGCGGCCCGGCTGTGCCAATAAGGCGCGCAGAATAGGATTAGAGACGAACCGATGCCCGACCCCGTCGATGCCTATGGTGCCCGCCGCCGCGCCTTCATGCCGATCCTGCTCGGCCTGCTGATCGCGCTGCTGCTGGGCATGGGGGCGATGGCCTGGCTGTTCCACCGCTTCGATGAGGTGGCCGAGATCGTCAAGCCGACCGTGCCCGTGGTGGTGCCTTCCGCCACGCCGCCCAGCCGCGTCCCGCTAGTCAGCATCGCTCCGCCGCCGGCCGCCGATGTCGTCCAGACGATCATCGATCAGCGGATCGAAAAGATCGAGGATAAGGTGGAGGATATCGACGCGCGCACGGCCGCCGCGACGACCGAAGCCCACCGCGCCGAACGACTGCTCGTCGCCTTCGCCGCGCGCCGCGCGATCGATCGCGGCGCTCCGCTCGGCTATCTGGAGGGCGCGCTGCGGGAGCGCTTCGGCAGGATCGAGCCGCAGGCTGTCGCGGTCGTGATCAGCGCAGGTCGGAAGCCCGTGACGACCGCACAGCTCCGCGATGCGCTCGAAGCACTGCGTCCGCAGCTCGCCATCGCCGCCGAGAATGAAAGCTGGTGGGACGGATTTCGTCGCGAACTCGCAGGCTTGATCGTCGTCCGCCGCGCCGATGCGCCATCGACTGCACCGATCGATCGGCTGTCACGTGCCGAAGACGCCCTGACCGCGGGCCATGTCGATGCGGCGCTGGCCGAGATCGCCCGTCTGCCGGGCCGCAAGGCCGCCGACGGCTGGATCGCCGACGCCCGCCGCTACGTCCAGGCCCGTGTCGCGCTCGATCGGATCGAAAGCGCCGCACTGCTGGAGCCGGTCGATGCGGCGCCTCCGCCTTCTCCGAGCGCCGACTGAATCTAGAAGTCGACCGCGATTCCCTTGAGCTCCCAGTCGCCATAGCGGGTGGGGTCGGGGCCGTCGCGGCCACCCGATTCGGGCTTGATCTTCATCTCTTCGGGCTGTGGGACCGGGGGGCTCGGCGAGAGGTGCGCCGGCGGCTTCACATGGGCGGGGCGTTTTCCGGACATCACTTGTTCCTTCCCACGCGCCGATGATTGAACAGCGCGTTCCTCTTCCCCACATTGGCGCTCGAAGGAACGAAGGCAAGAGATGAACATGTTGAAGACAACGATGCTGCTGGCTGCGCTCACCGCGCTGTTCATGGCATTGGGCTTTACGATCGGCGGCACTGGCGGGGCGATGATTGCGCTCGTCATCGCCGGTGGCATGAATCTGTTCACCTACTGGAATGCCGACAGCATCGTCCTGAAGATGCATGGCGCGCGCGAGGTCGATGCCCGCAGCTGTCCCGAATTCGTCGGACTGGTCGAAGGGCTGGCGCGGCGCGCGAATCTGCCGATGCCGCGCGTCTATATCATCGACAGCGAGCATCCCAATGCCTTCGCCACCGGCCGTGACCCGGCCCATGCGGCCGTCGCCGCGACCACCGGCCTGCTCGGCATGCTGGACCGCGACGAGATCGAGGGCGTGATGGCGCATGAGCTGGCGCATGTTCGCAACCGCGACACGCTGATCATGACGATGACCGCGACGATCGCGGGCGCCATTTCGATGCTCGCCAATTTCGGGATGTTCTTCGGCGGCGGCCGGGATCGGGACGGCGGCCAGGTGCTGGCCACCATCCTGGCCATGTTCGTCGCGCCTTTCGCGGCAATGATCGTCCAGATGGCGATCAGCCGGTCGCGCGAATATGGCGCCGATCGCGGCGGGGCCGAGATTTCGGGCAAGCCCCGCGCGCTCGCCTCCGCGCTCGCCAAGCTGGCGCGCGGCGCCGCGCATATCCCCAATCCGGTGGTCGAGCGCAATCCGGCGGCGGCGGCGCTCTACATCGTGCCGGGCATGCGACGCGGCGGCGACAGCCTGTTTTCGACTCATCCGGCGACGGAGAACCGCATCCTGCATCTCGAATCGATCGCGAACGAGATGGGCGTGCTGACGCCCTCGCCCAATTTCGCGGCGATGCCGTCTTCGCGCGGCGTGGGTAGCTCGTCGGTACCGAAGGCCAGGCGCCGCGCCAGTGCACTGGATCCAAACCGGCGCGGCTAACGTCCCTCTCTGAGGTCATGCTGAAACAAGTTCAGCATCACGAGCGGATATACTAGGGCAAGCGCGTGACAGCTGAAACACCCGGAACCCCGACGCGCCGTGCCGCGCTGCGCCTGCTCGATGCCGTGCTGCGCCGCGGCCTCCCTCTCGAATCGGCGATGGACGGAGCATGCGGCGATCTCGATCGCGCCGATGACCGCGGCTTCGCCCATGCCATCGCCGCCGAGGTGCTCCGCCGCACGGTTGATCTCGACGGCCTGATCGACAAGGCCACCGAGCGACCGCTGCCCGACGACGCCAAGGCGCGAATGGTGTTGCGCATCGCCCTGGCCCAGGCGCTGGGGCTGCACACACCGCAGCATGCCGCGATCTCCACCGTGCTCCCCCTGGTCGATGGCGGCCCCCGCAAACTGGTCCATGGCGTGTTCGCCACGGTGATACGCGACGGTGCGATGCTGCCCGACCCGCCCAACCTCCCCACAGCCATCGCGGACCGCTGGACGAAAAGCTGGGGCCGGGAGGCTGCCGAGGCCGCGCGCGTCGCCCTCGCCGCCCCGCCGCCGATCGACATCAGCCTCAAGCCCGATGTCGATACGGCGGAATGGGCGGAACGGCTTGAGGGCGACAGCCTCGCCCCGGGCCATGTCCGTATTCCGGCCGGGCGTCGCGTGGTCGACCTGCCCGGCTATGACGAGGGCATATGGTGGATACAGGATATCGCCGCCTCGATCCCCGCCCGTCTGCTGGGTGCGGGTGCAGGCCGCCGCGCGCTGGACATCTGCGCCGCTCCCGGCGGCAAGACGATGCAGCTCGCCGCCACCGGCTGGGCCGTCACGGCGATCGACCTGTCCGAAGCGCGGATGGCACGGCTCACGGAGAATCTGGAGCGCACCCGCCTGGCGGCGCAAACGCACGTCGCCGATGCGACCGGCTTTTCGAATGGCGCACCCTATGACGCGGTGCTGCTCGACGCGCCCTGCTCGGCCACCGGCATCTACCGCCGCCATCCCGATGTGCTCCATCGCGCCGGCCCCCGCATCATCGCCGAGGCCGCCGAACTGCAGGCGCGGTTGATCGCGCATGCGGCAGGCCTCGTCGCACCGGGCGGGCTGCTCGTCTATGCGGTCTGCTCTCTGGAAGCCGACGAAGGCGAACAGATTGCCAAGGCCTTCCTCGCCGCGCACTCCGACTGGCGGATCGATCCGGTAGCACCCGGCGAGCTGCCGGAGGGCTTCGCCCCCGACAAGGTCGGCCGGGTCCGGGTCCGCCCCGGCACGCTCGCGGAGCGTGGCGGCGCCGACGGTTTCTTCATCGCGCGGTTCCGGCGGAGCTAGATCGCCACCTTGCCGGCCTCCCCCGGCCCCGCTAATCGGGGATGACCATGACCAGCCCCATTCTCATCTCGCCGTCGATCCTGTCCGCCGATTTCGCCCGCCTGGGTGAGGAGGTGCGTGCCATTGACGAGGCGGGCGCCGACTGGATCCACGTCGATGTGATGGACGGCCATTTCGTCCCCAACATCACGATCGGCCCGGCCGTGGTGAAGGCGCTGCGCCCGCACACGCAGAAGATCTTCGACGTCCATCTGATGATCTCCCCGGTCGATGCCTTTCTGGAGGATTTCGCCAATGCCGGATCGGACATCATCACCGTCCATCAGGAAGCCGGCCCGCATCTTCATCGCACCATCCAGCGGATCAAGGGCCTGGGCAAGAAGGCGGGCGTTTCGCTCAACCCGGCAACCCCGGCGAAGACGCTCGACTATATCATCGAGGAGGTCGACCTCGTCCTGGTGATGAGCGTCAATCCCGGTTTCGGCGGCCAGAGCTTCATCGAGAGCCAGCTCCGCAAGATCGAGGCGATCCGCAAGATGATCGACAAGACCGGCAAGCACATCCATCTCGAGGTCGATGGCGGGGTCGATGCGAACACGGCACCCCGCGTGATCGCGGCGGGCGCGACGGTGCTCGTGGCCGGAACGGCCAGCTTCAAGGGCGGCCCGTCCGCCTATGCGGGCAACATCGCCGGCCTGCGCAGGGCGTGAGCGCCGCGCGATGAGCGATCCGTCCGGCTTCGACAACGGCGTCGAGCCCGGCCGACGCCTGATCAGCGTCGAACATGATCGCAGTCATTCGCTCGCCGAACGGCTGGCAGGCCGTATCCATGCGCTGAGCTGGCGCTCCCCGGTCCATCATTTCCGGTTGCGCGGCCGCTATCCGCTCAAGCTGTTCGACGTACCCGCCGATCCGATCGAGGGACTGGTCCGACTCGGCGGGGCGATGCTCGACGGCGAGATATTGTGGCAGGGCGAAAGCGTTCGGATCGAGGATTACGACTTCCGTCCGCGCGCCATGTCGGCGGCGTTCAGCGACCATCTGCAGAGCTTCGCCTGGCTACGCGACCTGAGCGCCGCCGGCCCGCGCCAGCGCGTCGCGCCGATCGCCGAACTGCTCGCCAAGCGCTGGCTCGACGCCTTCGGCAAGCAGGTTCACGAATTCGCCTGGCGGCCCGATCTGTGGGGGCGGCGCATCCTGTTCTGGGGATGCCACGCGCCGCTGATGATGTCGTCGGATGAACTGCGGACCCCGCTGCTCAATGCGCTCAACCGGGGGGCGAAGCATCTCGACAACTGCGCCGACAAGGCTGCGCCCGGCCTGCCGCGCGTGGCCGCCTGGGCGGGAGTCGTCGCGGCAGGGCTGCTGATACCCGGCGGCGAGCTGCGCCAGCTCCATGGCGAACAGGGTATCGAGCGCGCGCTGGCCGAGGCGATCCATGACGACGGCGGAATCGTCAGCCGGTCGCCAATCGAGCAGATGGACCTGATCGGCCTGCTCGCCATGCTCCGCAAATATTATGAGATGCGCGGCCAGCGCCCCCCAGCCCCGCTCACGGAAGCGCTTGGCCGCGCGGTATCGCCTTTGCTGGGGCTGACCCTGGGCGACGGCGGGCTGTCGAGCTGGCAGGGCGCATCGCCGATCGATGGCGGACGGATCGACGCGGTCGTGTCGGCCTCCAGCGTCCGGGGGCGCCCGCTCCGCCAGTCGCGGGACTGGGGCTATCAGCGGCTTTCGGTCGGCCACACCCGGATCATCGCCGATGCCGCGCCGCCGCCGGTCTCGCGCTTCGCCCATGATGCCTGCGCATCGACGCTCGCCTTCGAGATGTCCGATGGGCCGTGGCGGCTGATCGTCAATTGCGGCGGCGGTCGCGGCGCCAACAATGCACTTCACCCCGATCTCGCCCAGGCGCTGCGCAGTACAGCCGCGCATTCCACCCTGGTGCTCGCCGACAGCAACTCGACGGCGATCCACACCGACGGCTCGCTCGGCAAGGGCGTGACCGAAGTCGAGGTGGAACGGCAGGAGGACATGCATGGCAGCCATATCGACATGCGCCATGACGGCTATGCCCGCCGTTACGGCTTCGCCCACCGCCGCCGGATCGTGATCGGAACGGGGGGACGCGAGGTGCGCGGGCAGGATCAGCTGCTGCCGACCGGCCGGGGACCGCGGGGCGACGCCGCCAGCTATGCGATCCGCTTCCACCTCGCACCGGGCGTCGACGTCTCGGCAACCGCCGACGGCAGCGGCGCGCTGCTCCGCATCGCCGAGGGCGCGCTATGGCGCTTTCGCGCGACCGGCGGCGAAGTCGGTGTCGAAGACAGCCTCTGGATCGATTCGCGCGGCCGCCCACAGGCGACCCGCCAGCTGGTGATCAGCGGCGCGGTGCAGGCCGAGGGGATCGACGTGCAATGGGTGCTCGCACGATCGGCGTGAATCCGGCATCATGGCGATCCACGCAACATGCGCACCGTCACCAGCTAGCATCCCTGCGGAGAGGCCCAGCATGAACCAGTCCGTCATCCTCACCGTGGTCGGCAGCGACCGGCCCGGCCTCACGAGGGCCATTGCCGATGCCGTCTATGCCGCCGGCGGCAATTGGCTGGAGAGCCATCTGTCCCGGCTCGGGGGAAAATATGTCGGATCGGTGCTGGTCGACCTGCCGGCCGACCGGCTGGGTGAGTTGGAGAGCGCGGCGCGGGCGATCGACGCGGTCGGGCTCACCGTCACGATCGTTCCGGCCGCCGCCGAAGGCGAGCGGGCCGCCGGCCAGTCGCTCGGCATCGAGATCGTCGGCCAGGACCGGCCCGGCATCGTCCGCGAGGTGACGACCGTGCTGGCCGGGCTCGACGTCAACATCGAGGACTTCACCACCGAAATCGAAGGCAGCGCCTGGTCGGGCGCCCCTCTATTTCGCGGACGGGCGAAGCTGCTGCTGCCGGCCAGCGTCTCGACCGATCAGCTGCGCGAGGCGCTGGAGTGTATATCGGGCGAGATCATGGTCGATTTCACCATGCAGACCGAGACGGTCTGACGATATCACGCGGTCGCCAGCTCGGCCGCTATTCCGCGCAGCGCCTGTTCAAAGGCATCGGGCGGCTGGCCACCCGAGATCAGCCAGCGGTCGTTGACGATGACCGCGGGGACGGAATTGATCCCGCGCCGCTGCCACTGATGCTCGGCGTCGCGCACCTCGTCGGCATAGCGGTCGGACGCCAGGATATCGGCGGCGGCCGCCCGGTCGAGCCCGGCCCTGGCGACGGCATCGAGCAGCACGTCATGCTCGGCGACATTTTTCTGTTCGGTGAAATAGGCCTCGAACAGCGCATGCTTGAGCGCCTGCTGCCGTCCCCCGCCCTCGAGGCCTGCCCAATGGAGCAGGCGGTGCGCATCGAACGTATTGTAGATGCGGCTATCGGCACCGCTGTTGATCGTGAAGCCGACCTCCGCGGCGCGGTCGCGGATCATCGTGCGGACATCCTGCGACTGCTCGGGCGTACGGCCATATTTGCGCTGGATATGCTCGGCCATGTTCTCGCCCTCCCGCGCCATCGTCGGGTTGAGCTCGAACGGCTGGAAATGAATGTCGGCCGCGATCAGGTCGCGGGTGCGATCCAGCGCCTCCTCCAGCCCGCGCAGCCCGATGATGCACCAGGGGCAGGCAATGTCGGAGACAATGTCGATCTTCAGGGACATGGGCATGCGCGACCCCTCTCCTTTCACTGTCCCCCTTTGGCGCTCCTACCCTATTCGAAGGCGAGCGCCAATTGCTCGGCAGTCACTACCAGCTCCTCCTCTCCCTCGCCAAGGTTGGACAGGGTAACGCCAAGCAGCCGGACCCCCTGCTCGACGGGTTCGAGGGGGGCGAGCAGCCCCAGCGCCACCTGCTGAATGGTGCCGACATCGGAAACCGGCGCCGGCAGCGTCTTTGCGCGCGTCAGGGTCCGGAAATCCGAATAGCGCAGCTTGATCGAAACGGTGCGCCCCGCCTTGGCCGTGCGCGCGGCATGACGCGCGACCGTCTCGCTGGATTCGAGCAGCGCCGCCGCCAGCTCGTCATGGGTGAACAGGTCCTGGAAGAAGGTATTTTCCGACCCGATCGACTTGCGCACCCGATCGGGTCGCACCGGCCGATGGTCGATCGCGCGCGCGGCCAGATAGAAATAGTCACCCGATTTACCGAACTGCTGGGCAAGGAATTCACGGCTGCACCGCCGCAGGTCGGCCCCGCTGTGGATGCCAAGCTTCTCCATGCGCGTCGCCGTGACCGGGCCGACGCCGTGAAAACGCCCGACCGCCAGCCGCGCGATGAAGGCGAGCCCCTGTTCGGGGCGGACGACGCACAGCCCGTCCGGCTTGTTGTGATCCGATGCCAGCTTGGCGATGAACTTGTTGTAGGAGACGCCGGCCGAAGCGGTGAGCCCGGTCTCCTCCCGGATGCGTGCGCGGATCTGTCGGGCGACCTCGGTCGCGGTGACGATACCCTGATGATTGTCGGTAACGTCGAGATAGGCTTCGTCCAGCGAGAGCGGCTCGATCAGGTCGGTGAACTCGGCGAAGATGCCGTGGATCTGGCGCGAGACCTCGCGATAGACCTCGAAGCGAGGGCGCACGAACACCAGATCGGGACACATCCGCCGCGCCAGAGCCGAGGCCATTGCCGATCGTACGCCATAGGTGCGCGCCTCATAGCTTGCCGCCGCGACCACGCCGCGCTCGCGCGTGCCGCCGACCGCGACCGGCTTGCCCTTCAGCGCCGGATCGTCGCGCTGCTCGACCGACGCGTAAAAGGCATCCATGTCGATATGGATGATCTTGCGGCCGCCCTCCCCGGAAGCCGCAATATCCTTTTCGCCCGGAAGCTGTTCGGGTCGATCCATGGAACAAAGCAGATACGATATTCGACGCGCCCATGCCAGTGCGGGATGCGGCGAATCGTTGCGGCCATGGGAACCCGCACGGCAGCCTGGCGTTTTCTCCCCGATTCCAACGGAGATAGACCCATGGCTACCAAGACCACCACCAGCCGTCCGCGGTCGACCGCCACCCGGACGGCCAGCCGCAAGCGCAGCACGAGCACCGCGACGCGCAAACCCCGCGCCCAGGCGCTGACCGAGGAAGCGAAGACCGCAGTACGATCGGTTCGCACCCGCGCCACCCGCGCCGCGAAGAAGGTGCCGACCGACGCGACCAGCCTGTCGATCGCGGCCGGCGTCCTCGCCGGCTTCGTCGCGGCGGGTATCGCGATTTTCATGAACCGTGATCGCCTGCGCTCGGCCGCGAGCACCGGCGGTGAACGCCTGCGCAAGGCCGCCGACGATCTGTCATCGATGGCGCATGACCGGATCGATCAGGCGCGCGACAATATCACGAAATTCCGGGCGCGTTCGAACGATACCGCTCCGTCGGCCGACACGTCCGACAGCATCGCGATCAACGGATAAGTCTTGCCGCTCGTCCCTTCGCGGGACGGGATGAGCGGGAGTGGATGGCGGCGTGGCTTCCCAGCCGCGCCGCCATCATTCATTCTGCATCGATGCGATTCGACCCGACAAACGAGCGTTGGCGCTATGACGTGCGGCTGTTCCTGCTGGCCTATGTGCTGGGGATCGTCGCCTTCAGCGCCGTCATTCCCTAGCGCCGCACCAGCGGCTTAGTCGCACGCCTTGTGGAGCAGCCAGGCGAGCCACGCCGCGCCCAGGCTTGCCATCGCGACGATGAGCAGCGTCTCGGCGACCGAGACGCCCAGATGGACCATTGCCGCCAGGATCAGCGTCGCGGCGACCATCGCGCCCGAATTGACGATATTGTTCGCAGCGACCGTCCGCGCCGTCTGCGCCTTGGCGACGGTCGTGGTCAGGAACGCATAGAGCGGCACCACGAACATGCCCCCCGCAATGGCAATGCCGAGCAGGTCGATCATCACCCGGTTCGAGCCCGGCACGGTCATGAAGGCCGAAAGGTCGCGCAGCACCCCAGTGGGCGCTGGCCAGTTATGCGCCGTCCACCACATATCGCAGACGAAGGCCCCCATCACTAGCGCCGCGACCGGCGAGCAGCGCGCCGATACCGCGCCGCCGAGAATGCGGTTCACCGCGATCGAACCGATCGCGACACCGACCGAGAAGATCGCAAGGAAGAGCGTCGCCACATTCTGGTCGGCGCCCAGCACATTCTTGACGAGCGGCGGGAACTGCGCAGCCAGGATCGCGCCCTGCGCCCAGAAGAAGCTGATCGCGAGGATGGCGAGGAAGAGGCGGCGGACATGCATCGTGTCCGACACCAGCTTGATCGATGAGCGGATGAGATGGAAATCGACTCCCGCGTCCTGCACCATCGGCGGCGCGGCGGGGACCTGCCGGCCGGCGAGCCAGCCTGCGCATGCGACCACCAGCACTCCGATCGCGGCATGCTCTGCCTCGATGATCCCGCCTGCGATCGTGCCCATCAGGATGGCGATATAGGTTCCGGCCTCGACCAGCCCGGTGCCCGGCAGCACCTGATCCTCTTCCAGATGCTGGGGCAGGATCGCATATTTGATCGGCCCGAAAAAGGTCGAGTGGACCCCCATGGAAAGCAGGGCGACCAGCATCAGGGGCACGTTCTGCAGCAGCAGCCCCGCCGCGCCGAACACCATGATGGCGATCTCGGCCGTCTTGACGATGCGGATGATCCGGGCCTTGTCATGGCAGTCGGCGAGCTGGCCGGACAAGGCCGAGAACAGGAAGAAAGGCAGGATGAACAATCCGCCCGCCACCGCCGAGAAGGCGGCCTCCTGCGCCGGATCGTTATAGATGCGGTAGATCACCAACATGATCATCGCGGTGCGGAACAGGTTGTCGTTGAACGCGCCCAGAAACTGGGTGACGAACAACGGCAGGAACCGGCGCTTGGCGAGAAGCCGGAAAGAAGGGGTCATGCGGGGATTCTGCGCCTTGTTACTTGGTCGCCGTCAACGTGTCACCGGCATCGCTCGGCCGTGCCATAGCTGATAGCGCGCCGAACGTCCAAGCCGATAAAGCCGGAGCATGTCGGTTGCGTGACGTAGGAATAAGTGACTTATCTCGATCCCCTAACCGCGCTAGAGCAGGCTTGGAATGCTGACCTTGCCGAACATCCTGACCCTGTCGCGCATCCTGGCGGTGCCGATTCTGGTCTTCCTGCTGTGGCCGAACCCCAGCCGGCTCGAATATGGCCTCGCCTGGGGGCTCTATGCCCTGATGGCGATCACCGATTATTTCGACGGCTATCTGGCCCGCGCGCAGGGGACCGTGTCGAAGCTGGGCGTCTTTCTAGATCCCATCGCCGACAAGATCATGGTGGCGGCGGTCATCCTGATGCTGGTGCTGACCCGTGACGTATCGGGCTATGCGACGATCGCCGCGCTGATCATCCTGCTGCGTGAGATCGCCGTATCCGGCCTCCGCGAGTTTCTGGCGGGTGCGCAGGTTTCGGTGCCGGTCAGCCAGCTCGCCAAATGGAAGACGACGTTTCAGCTCGTCTCGCTGGGCGCGATCATCCTCGGCCGTGCACTGCCCGACCTGTGGTGGATCGAGCAGGTAGGCCTGTTCAGCCTGTGGGCGGCAGCCGTGCTGACCCTCATCACCGGCTGGGATTATCTGCGCGTCGGCATCAGGCATATGGACTGACCATAGCGGCGATGACGATCGAGCTCCTCTATTTCGCCCGGATTCGCGAAGCGATCGGTCGCAGCGCCGAAACGGTATCGCCCCCGCCCGACGTGACCACGATCGCCGGCCTCGTCGGATGGCTGGCGGCACGCGGCGAAGGCTATGCCGAAGCCTTCGCGGAACGGACGAAGGTCCGCGCCGCGATCGGCGACGCCTTTGCCGATCCCGACACGCCGATCGCGGGCGCTCGCGAGATCGCTCTCTTTCCGCCCGTGACCGGCGGATGAGCGCAGATCTTCGCGTCCTCGTCCAGACCGCCGATATCGATGTCGGCGCCGAGCTGGCGCGGCTGGAGGCACTGGGCGGCGGCGCGGTGGCGAGTTTCACCGGGGTCGTGCGCGGCGGCGACGGGCTCACGGCACTCGAACTCGAACATCATCCCGGGCTGACCGAGGCGATGATGCGGAAGATCGCCGGCGAGGCAGCGCGGCGCTGGCCGCTGCTCGGCGTGACCGCGATCCATCGCCATGGGCGGCTGCTGCCGGGACAGCGCATCGTGATGGCGGCGGCCGCTTCACTCCACCGTGCCGCCGCGCTCGAGGCGACAAGCTT
>CAZJXG010000043.1:0-22592 GCA_964549965.1 uncultured Sphingomonas sp.
AGGCGGCGCTAATAGCTTCTTCGATTTCGTCCATTGTAGAACCCTAACAGCAAAAACGGCGCTTAGCGCGGCATGGGTTTATTAGCTCACGCTTTTTGTACGGCGAAGGTATGGCTGAGACCGATATGGCCGGCCGCGCTATCCTCTCGTATTTCCAACGGGACACAGCCCGTTTCGGCAATGATTTCAAAGATCAGCTTTTGCGGCAGCGCATTCATCTCCATCGATGGCTGCTCATTGGCCAGATAGTTCGCTGTCGTGAAATTCTGGCCCTGAATATATGTGGGAATCTGTACGATCGCCACTCCGCCGGGCTTCAATGCGGCCAGTAGCCGACGGTAGAGTGCGGCCATCACTGGTGGTGGATTATGTTGCAACACAATCCGGCTGATGATGAAGTCCAGATCTCTATAACGATCGAGGTCCGCCACAGAATCGATGGATTCGAAAGCGGCATTGCCGATGCCCTGCGCGTCAGCGCGTTCGGCGGCAAGAGCGAGATGCGGAGGCGAAATGTCGACACCGACGACCTGATCAGCATGTGCGGCAAGCGCCAAGGTCAATCGGCCAACGCCACATCCAAAATCCAGAGCCCGGCCGAACCGGGTAGGTAGACCAGCTCGAGTCAGGAAGTTGAGGTGGACATCGATATCCCCTCGGCCGCTCAGGTAGAAACGATCGATATTATCTGCGAGATTGGCCTGCCTGAAATCGTCGCTGACGATGACGGACCAATGCGGCTCCGTTTCGCCAAAGATTTTCCACGCCGCCGCTATGCGGTCGAACATAAGTTGCAACTGCTCGTCCGTGCAACTCGGATCCACCGGGATTTTCGGGACATCGAAGAAGCGGCCAACAGGCAGAACGTGAGCAGCCTGAGACTCATATTTGCCGATGAACTCCTGACTCGCCAGAAAAGCTTCGCGCAACTGGAGCCAGTCGCGCGCAGCCATCGTGTTCTCGATGACGGTCTCGCTTTCGGGCTCGCGTCCCAGCAGCAGGCGATAGGCGTAGATGACTTCATCTCGGGTTACGGGCATGAAATTTCCTGTGGATGTTGGACGTTCTGACGGACAGCGGAGGCAGTTAGCTTATCCGCCGATCAACCATCCTTGCCGAACAAAAGGGCGGTGACGCGATCGACCTTTTCCTGCGGCACGAAAAGAACATCAGTAAAGACCTGATCGAAATTCTGATCGGGCAGGATCGCTTGTCCCGCGGCTTCTCCACGGGATCCAATACAGACATAGCCCCTGGCCTGCATCTCAGAGATGAAGCCAGCGCAGTCCATTTCGGAAACGACCCCCAACTGTCTGGAATGGAGCTCGGAAAGAATGATCGGCCGAGTTGCCCGCAGCAACTGCTCGGCCCCTTCCATCGCCTTAGGCTCCGCGCCTTCGATATCCATTTTGATAACATCGCAACGATCGAGCGCGAGGCTGTCGAGAGCGATCAGGTCCACCATAGAGCTACGCGCGCTACCGCTGCCGCCGGGGAGCAGATGAGCGGCACCTTGGTTTTCCGAACCGCCATCACCGGCCAATGCCATTGACCCTGCCTGATTCCAGACACCGGCCTGACGCAACGTCACCATTTCCTGCAGGCCGTTCAATGCAATCGTGCGAGCCAGATGCTCAGCGATGGGCCGCTGCGGCTCAAAACAATAAATATGTCCGGCAGGCCCAACGACCGTACTCGCTAAAAGCGTGAACCAACCGACATTGGCGCCGAGGTCGAGGAAGACATCGCCTGGGTTCAGCAATGCACGGATCAGGGCGCTGTTCTCCGGCTCATACGCATCCATGACACAATGAATGGATACGAATTTATCCTGCATGTTGACCCATAGCAGACGCGTATCGTTGAATACGGGTGCGACTATCCAACGGTCTAGATAACCATTTGCATAGCGATATTCGTCGCACGACATGAAATTATGCCGGAGATGCCGGAGATCCTCCGCTCCCAGATGGCCATCGATCGCAGCTTCGCTTTCGGGATCGCGATTCAAAAGCAGACGATAGGCGCAGATCACCTCTTCGCGCGTGACGGCCATGAACGCTCCTCTGTAGTTATCGCCGGAAGGGTGCACAATCTCCGTCCGATTGTTAAGCCCTTGATTTTCATCCAGCTATATAAAGTTCCTCGGCATACCCCGCCCGCAGCCAGTGCCGATGCCGTGCCGAGAGCCGCCAGCCTCCGGCCTCCGCGACCAGCCCGGCCACCGCCGTCTCGCCGGGCAGGCCGGCCTCCTGGTTGATGCTGAGGACATGAGGAATGCCGATTCGGCCTGCCTCGCGCAGCAAGGCAACCGCCGTGCTTCGCTCGATCGCCGGCAGCGAATCCGCGTTGAACAGGATATCGATCGAATCCGGCTGCAATGCCGCCAGCGCTTCGAGAGGGGGTTTCATGGCCTCGGCATCGGGCCGATCGCCCAATAGGTGGCACTGGATCGCGCGCATGATCGGTTCATCGAGCAACCGGACATCGAGACCCAGCCGCCGCGCATAGAAGGCGGTGAAACCCGCGCCGCCGCCCAGTTCGGCAATCCGTGTACCGCCAGAGACGGCTGCGATCTGGCGAAGCCGCCAGGCAGCGTGGATCGCATCGATCATGCGCATGTGCAGGATGATGCCGCGCCCCACTGCAACGCCCAGATAGCCGCCGATCCTGTCGGGCGGGGCGAGATCGATGCCCAGTGCATCCTCGATGCCCGTGAACAGCTCGGCCGGGTCGACAAGCATGTTCACGCCCCAGCGCCCGCCCTCGGGATTTTCGAGCGGCAGCACGCCGACCGCTTCGGCCAGCGAGACGAGCTTGTCATAGGTCCAGCGCGCAAGGCCATCGGCAAAGGACCGGTCGCGGGCGCGTTCATGCTGGCGGGCGCCGCCGAGAAACCCTTGTGCGGCCTTCGACCTGCCGAGCGCTGCCAGCTCAGCGGCGACCGTATCGATATCGCTGCGATCGAGTGCGGCCGCGAAATCGGCCTGATAGCCAGGAATCACTGCCCCCTTCGGGCTCGCCGCCCACGCTGCGCAGATCGCTTCGGCCTGGTCGCGGTTCGGCGCAGCGAGCGGCGCCTCGACCAGCGCCGGCAAACGCCCGGCGGCATGGGCGAACCGGGCGGCGGAGCGCCGGTTTCCATCGCCGGCCGGGACAGGAACGGGCTGGCCGGCACTCCGCATGGTCTCGCCCACTGCCGCGCTCAAGGCATCGAGCCGGTCCTGCAGCGTCGGGGCCATGGTGCGGAGGTGCTGCCGGATGAAGCTGGCATGCGGGCCGTTGATGAAGGCCATCTGCTCGACCAGCACGGCGGCGGCGATCTCCGGCTCTTCGCGCAATATATGGTGCAGGATATCCTGATCATTGCCGACATCGATCCATTCGATCGCGTCCCGCAGGAAAGCGTCACTGTGCGCCGCGAACCGCGCAGCCCAGCATTCGACCAGCGCCCGACCCTGCGGATGGCCGAAATTGATCAGCGCGACACCGGCGTTGACGTCCCACGCCTCGCCCGTCACCCCCGAGGTCGCGAAGATCGCAGCGCGATCCTGCTTGTCGGCAAGATAGGCGGCCAGATCGAAATCGAGATCCTGCACATAGGCATCGGCGTCGAGGTAGACCGCCCAGCCGGTAAAGCCTCGAGCGGGCAGATCCGCCAGCATCGGGATGCGGTTGAAGGTCGCCTGCCACGGGTGGAAACCGCGCTTGATCCCCACGAAGCTGTCATAGCCGAAGCCCTGGCGCCGCGCATATTCGCGAACATTGGTCGCGGTGATGGCGAGCATCGGTGCGTAGCGATCGGCGTCCGATGTCTGCAGCAGGATCACGCCCTGCTCGTCGCATCTGGCGAGCGCCCGCTCACGCGCGGCGGCGCTCAGGCGGAGCACGGCGCAGAACTCGTTCCGGTCGCGCACGGCATCATATACGCCAGCCAGCTCGAACCCGATCAGGCCGAGCGCACCGAGCGTCTCGATGATCGTCCGGAAGCTGTCGGGTGTGAAATACCACGCATGGACATCGATATAGCGCCCGCCGCCCAGATCGTGATCGCGAATGGCGCGCTCCACCCGCGCGGCGCGGTCGGGCGGAATCGCCGGCCCGTGGTCGCCCGCCCAGTGGCGACGCGAATCATTGTGGGTGGTGAGCGCGACATGCTCGATCACGCTGGCGAGGCTGTGGACCCGCCGTTGCTCGCGATGCGCCTGGATGACCTGCGCGATCGAACTCGCGGGGATATAATGGTCGAAGCAATAGCGCTTGTCGGGGATGATCAGGCAGAACATCCCATCCGGGGCGATGATCCGTTCGGCCTGGCGGAGATGCTCAACCAGATCGGGCTGATGTTCGATCGCGTGGCTGCTGATCATCGCGTCGAAGCGGCGGCGCACCCGATCGAGCCCGCCGACATAATCGATCCGTTCGGGGCAATTCGCCGGATCGAGCCCGATCTCCATCGCCCGCGCGCGCAGCTGATCGGCATCGAGCACGTCGAGATAGGCGATGTGCGGCCCGCGCAGCAAAGGATCGCAGAACGGGCCGATCTCGAGCACGGAACGGCCATCGGCGATCAGCGCGATCAGATTCTCACGCAGCGCCAGCGGCGAGGCGACCCGGCCCTCCGCCCGGCCGACCCGGGCATAATGCTCCGCCGCGGCTTCCGGCGACAGATCGAGATCGGGATTGGCGCCGAGATAATAGGCCGCATCGAAAGCCGGGGGCAGGTCGCTCCCCTGCCCCACCGCATCGCTCTCCATGGGCATCGGCGTCGCCATCGCGTCCGGTTAGCCGCTTGGGCAGGCCGAGCCTAGGCCTTTTCGCTCCGGCCTATCGATACCAGGCACCGGGATCGTCGGCCGGGACGAGATCGAACATGTCGCGCCGTAGCCCGGGATGCCAGGACGGATCGTCGGCGAGCCAGCCGCTCCAGCGCAGGTGGAAGGCCGCATATTGCTCGCCCGCCACCGGCATATCGCCGCGCGACGCCTTTTCGGCGTGGATCATCTCGGCCTCAGGCGTGCAGATGATACGATAGCCGAGCGCGCGCAGCCGCAGGCACAGGTCGATGTCATTATATTCGAGGGTGAACGTCTCGTCGAAGCCGCCAATCTCTTCCATCAGCGAGCGACGGGTGGCGAACAGCGCGCCGGTCACGGCCGACCATTCGCGCTGCACCAGCGCCCAGTGCTGATAGGTGCCGCCGACACCGCCACGCATCGCCCAGGCATGGGCGACCGCGCCGAGCACGGGGGCGATCCCGGCATGCTGCAACCGGCCATCGGCATAGAGCAGCCGCGCGCCGACGCCGCCGACCGTCTCGTCGACCGCGAACCCCACCAGCGCCGCAAGCCAGCCCGGCTCGGTCGGCAGCAGATCGTCATTCATCATCACGATCTGCTCGGTCTCGGCGGCACGCCAGAGCAGGTTCATCTTGGCGGCATAGTTGAACGGCTCTTCAGGGCCGCGCAGCGTCTCGATCCGGCGCAGCGCAAATGGCCAGGCCCGCGCCGCCCAGGCGGGCTTGCCCGCGACATCGTCGCCCACGATCACGGTCAGCCGGTCCATCGGCCAGTCGGCCGTTGCGATCGCCTTCAGCAGCCGCTCGACATAGGCGGTGCGACTGCCCGGCAATCTGGTGCGCCGGGTCGGGATGAGGAGGGTCACGGCCGGATGATCACGCCCGAAATCGCGATGCTGCGCCAGGCTGCCCGGCGCACGACCGGCTGTGAAGCGGCTATGGGCGAAGAGCGGCTGTGTCGCCAGCATCCTTGCCCGCACCGCCGGATCGGCCTGCGGACGCGCGCCGGGATGCGCCAGAAGCACCTTGGGGATGCGCACGATCGACACGCCGGCATGATGGGCGCGCAACACGAGGTCGTCGAGCAGCGCCGCCCCGGCCTCCCCGCGCAGTCCGAGTTCGGCCAGCACCGAGGCGCGGACGATCAGCGGCGCGCCGATATAGTCCTGCGCCGCGAGCAGGGTGAGATCGAAGGCCGGCTTCAGCCGGAGTTGATCGAGGCCACGCTCCTCGCCCGCCGCGAAATCGTCGGCAAAGAAGATCCCCGCATCGGGCCGCGCAGCCGCGGCTTCGCGCCATTCGCGCTCGAACAGCGGCGACAGCACCGCGTCCCGCGGCGCGAGCACCACCCAGCTTTCGCGATCCACGGGCAGATCATCGGGCAATGCCCGGTCGAGCGCGCCGTCCGGCGCCAGCGCGATCACCCGCAGCGCCGTCCCAAAGGCCGCCATCTCGACGGGCATGCCCATCGACAGGTTGGATGCGATATGCGCCCCGCCGGCATCGACCGCGCCGGAGGCGGTGGCCGCGAAACTCGCGACGATCTTCTCCGCAACCGCCTCATAGGAGAGCTGTTCGGCAACTCTCCTGCGAGCCGCCTCGCCCTTGCCGTCACCCTTTTCGATGGCGTCGGCCGCGTCGAGCAGGGCGGCGACAAGCGCGGGCTCGTCGATCCGCGCCCATTCGCCGCCCTCGGTATAATGTCCGAAATCCTGTTCGAGCCGCCAGGCATGTGCCTTCACCGGCCAGCCGACCGACAAATCGACGAAATCGCGGCTGCCGCCGAAATCGGTCGCGACCACCGGCTTGCCCGCCGCCATCGCCTCCGCGATCGTCAGCCCGAACCCCTCCGAACAGTGCGGCGAAGCATAGAGATCGGCCAGCGCGGTCAAATCGGCCAGCTCGTCCGCGGCCATCGCCCGGTCGATCAGCACCACGCCCTCACTGGCTTCGGCGAGCGCGCGAAAGGCCTCGCCCTCCTCCGGCCTGTCGTGGAGATGCTTGGTCTTGAGGATCAGCGACCAGCCGCGTGCCGCCAGCCCCGAGGCGGAAAAGGCGCGCACGAGCGCCCCCGGATTCTTGCGGACCAGATAGCTCGCGCCATCAAAGACATAGAGAATGGTGCGGCGATCCTCGAGCAGGCCCCATCGTGCCAGCGCTTCCGCGCGGTCGATGACGAGCGGTTCGGGTACCGGCACGACATGCGGCACCACATCGACCGGCACATCGCCATTGGCTGTGAAGACATCCGCACAATAGCGACTGGGCGCCCAGATCCGGTCGACCGCGCCGAAGTTCCGGCGCCATGCCGGCGGGATATGTCCCATTTCCCACACCCAATAGCCGATGCGACGGCCGGCGGCGGCGATCGCGGCGTGCTGATCATCGGTTAGCAAATGCCAGCTGTCGGGATTGAGGTGGATCACGGCGATGTCGGCCGGCCCTTCGAAGTCGACGATATCGACCGGTGGCACCAGCGGCTTGTGGATATGGAAGGGCCGCTTGATCGGGTGGAGGCTGAGCAGCGCGCCCGTCCGCCGGATCGCGGCGATGATCCCCCGGCTCGCGGCACCAAGGCCATTGTCGTAATTCCACGGACCGAAGAACGAGATCCTGAGCGGCACCTCCGCACGATGTCCGGCGGGCAGACGCCGGGCGAGCAGGCGGCCGCCATCGTCGATCGGCCCCTCCTCCTGCGCGGCGAGGACGACCGCTTCGGCGAGCGCCACGTCGAAACCGGCATCAGCCAGAACGTCCTGCCAGCCCGTGATATCGACCTGCTCGAACTGGCCGCGCAGCAGCAGCAGCTTGACGAACGGCATGCCGGCCGCAACGAGCTGCCGCCAGCCGAACAGGGTGGGGTTGATCGCGGTTGCGCTCGGGTAGAGCAGTTCGACATCGCACCCGACCTGCTCGGTCATCTCGGCGAGCCGTACCTCATAGGCGCGGATGACATGATCCTTGCGGGTCAGCAGCCGGATATCGTTCATGAAACCGTGGAAGGCGCGCGAGGTCAGCAGCCTCGGCTTGACGGCGAGGAAATAGCTCTGGACGTGCCAGCGCCATTCATGACTTTCGGTCAGGCCGATCAGGTCGGCCTGACTCGCCCGGACACGATCGACGAGCGCGGCGATCCGACCATCGTCGCTGGCCGGCAATACGCTGTCGTTGAGCAGATAGAGCGTCGATGCGCCATAGAGCTTCGGATTGAGCCGCAGCGCATGCGCCCAGGCACCGAAGTCATAACCGGCATTGCGGCGAACCATCACGGCATCGGCCAGGGATATCAGATCGGCCGGCAGATCGACCGGACGATCGACCGTCGCGATCAGGAAGACGCCGATCCCCGCACGCTTGAGCGCGTGGACATAAGGCAGGACATGCGGCTTGATCTTGCCGCTGCGCGAATGAGTGACGAACAGCGCGACCTCCGCGCCTATCGGCAGATCGAGCGGCTTGACCGTCTCGGCCTGCACCGACCAGGCGAGCGGATGATCGGCAGGATGGCGCGATGGCGGAAAGAGCGTGATAGGCCCCGGATCGAGCGGCGCGCCATCGGGCATGCGGAACGCTGCGACCTCGACGCCCTCCCCATCGTCGCCAAGATCGACATCGAGCAGCGCCCGGAAGAAGAGCGCACCGTCCTCCTCGCGCGGATGCGGTCGGGCCTGGCCGACCATCCGTTCGCCGGCGCGGAACTCGACCGTCGGCATGTCGCCGCCGATCGGAAACAACACCCCTGAGACCGAACGCTCGAACCAGCCTTCGAGATGGCCACCCTTGGGCGCTTCTTCCGCCTGCGGTTCGGGTTCGGGTTCCGGTTCGGGTTCCGGTTCCGGTTCCGGTTCAGCTTCGGGTTCCGGTTCCGGTTCAGCTTCGGGTTCAGGCTCCAGATCGGCGTCAGGATCGGCCTCAACTGCAGGGGGAAGCAATTCTGCCAGCGCCATTTCGGCACGTGGATTTCCATCCAGTTCGAAACTGTGCCGATAGAAATCGATCGCCCCCTCGACGTCGCCGGTTCGCCGCGCAAGGTGCCCCCGGCACAGGGCCAGATCGGCATCGTCGGGCGACAGCGCATGCGCGGTGCGGTAGGCCTGGTCGGCGCCCGCCGGATCACCGCTTTCGCCCAGCATATGGCCAAGCTGCACCCAGATCGCGAAATCATCGGGCCGGTGCCGCAGATAGACACGATATTGCGCGGCCGCCATCGCCCAGCGCTGGCGATCCCGCGCGGCACTGGCCTTCACAAAGGCGCGTCTCACCGCGCGCCGGCGCCAAAATCCCCCCGTCATGCGATGCTCGCTATCACGCGGGAAGCGACGGCGGAATAGTCAGCAGGCATCCGCATATCTCTCGACGACGGGCTGCAAGGTCCGCCCTGAATGAAGCGGCCTCTTGGAAGAAGCGCGCTTTCAAGGCAAGCCGTTAAGGCTGGAGCAAGGCTAGGATCGCAATTGACAGCCGCGCAAAGGCAGTTATGGGGCGCCCCGGCATGAACGACATGCCGTGGCTGGAACCGCCTGCACAATGGGCGGAAAATTGGATGATCTTCGACATCGACCGGACCGGCAAAGGATCAGGACGTTCAAAGCCGCGGCTCATGCCGCTGCTGCTGGCGGGGGTTGCGCTGTTTTCAACAGCCGCGCCGAGTGCGGCCGAGACGCTGATGGATGCGGTGGAAGCCGCCTATGCCCGCAATCCAACGCTGGTCGCCCAGCGCTACCGGCAGAAGTCCACCAACGAAACCTATGTGCAGACGCGCGCCCAATATGGCCCGACCATATCGGTCAATGGAACCGCCAGCTACAGCTATAGCAAATTGCGGTCGCAGGAGTTCGATAATAATGAGGGCCAGCTGGCACTGAGCGTGCGCCAGCCCGTTTACAGCGGCGGCCGCCTGCGCGGCGCGCTCGCCGAGGCGCGCGCCACCGTCCGTAGCAGCGAAGAGGTGCTTCGCCGCGTCGAAGGAGAGGTCATTCGCGACGTCATCATCGTCTATGCCGCCGTGCTGCGCGATCGTCAGCGGCTGGAAGTTGCCCGCGAAAATGTTGCAGCGCTGCGCGCCCAGCTGGACGAGCGTCGCGCCAAGCGCCGGGTGCGTGACGTCACGATCACGGACGTTGCCCAGGCGGATGCCCGTCTTGCAGCGGGTGAAGCCCAGCTGGCCTCTTCGGAAGCGCAGCTCGCCATCAGCCATGGCGAATATCTGCGCGTCATCGGCTTCGAGCCGGGCGACCTGGCCCCACTGCCGGAGCTGCCCGGTCTGCCCGTATCGATAGACGAGGCCTTCACGGTCGCGGACGACGAAAACGCGAATCTGACCTCCGCGCGCTATTCCGAGGAAGCGACCCGCGCCAACATCGCCGAACAGCGCGGCGGCCAGCGGCCGACCGCCACCATATCGGCCCAGGCCGGAAAAGTCGGGCAGCTGTCGCCGTTCGACCGGAGAAACTACCGCACCGATGCAACGGCGCAGATCACCATCACGCAGCCGCTGTTTCAGGGCGGGACGATACGTTCACGAATCCGCCAGGCGCAGGATCAGAACAAGACCGCCCAGGCGATCGTCGACGGCGAGCGGCGTCAGGCTCTTCAGGATGTCGTGGTTGCCTGGAACCAGCTTGGTTCCTCCCGGATCGCGGTGGTTTCCGGAGCCCGACAGGTTGAGGCTGCGCAGATCGCTTTCGCGGGCATGCAGCGCGAGGAACGCTTTGGCCTGCGCAGCACCATCGAGGTGCTCAACGCCGAGCAGGAACTGGCGGGAGCGCAGCTCACCCTGCTGGGCAACCGCTATCAGGAATATGTGGCGCGCGCGGCCTTGCTGTTGGCGATGGGCCGGCTCGACGCCCGCACCGTCAACTCGGCGATCCCCGCCAAGGACCCCGAAGCCGAGTTCAAGAAGGTTCGCTGGCTAGGCATTTCGCCGACCGAGCCCGTTGCGATGCTGCTCGACAGGGTTGGCTCGGCAAGCCCCTATACCAAGCCCAAGCCTGATCTTCGCGGCCAGACCCAGCCCAAGCCCACCGGCCAACCGGCGATGCCGGCCCAACCGGACAAGAGCTATACCCATCAGCCTCTCGTTCCAATCGCCAAGAGCGAGCTGGTACCGTCCGACAAGCTCCCCGCGATCGTCGGCGACTATGGCACGCCACCGCCCCGCGGCAACGAACCACGATGAAAAGCCTTACCCGCCTTTATTCGGTGGTGCTAAGGGGCATGGCTTCGCCGCTCCGCCGGCCGATGCCGCATTCAGGATTTTAGCAGCGCCGATGTTGTCGATCTTTTCCCAGAAGAACCCGATCACCGATGCCCTGGCGAAGGGCAAGAGTTCGTTCATCTTCGCGGCGCTGTTCAGTCTGGCGAGCAACCTGCTCTATCTGGCGCTGCCGATCTATACCAATCAGGTCTATTCGCGCGTCCTGTACAGCCACAGCGCATCGACACTGATCGTGCTGACGGTCGGCGCGCTGTTCGTCTTCCTGATCTCCGGCCTGCTCGATCATTATCGCGGCGAGGTGCTCACCAACTTCTCGATCTCGTTCGATCGACAGCTGGCGAGCCCGACCTTTGCTGCCCTTTTCGATCTGGTCGTCCGCCGGATGGGCGGATCGCATGCGCAGGCGCTGCGCGATCTCGATACGATCCGGCAGGCGATCGCCGGCCCCGCATTCGCGGTCCTCTTCGATCTGCCTTGGATTCCGCTGTTTCTCGGGCTGCTCTTCATCATCGACCCGTGGATTGGTGCGCTCACCCTGGTGGGCGGCGTCGTCCTGCTCATCCTGGCCATTCTCCAGGACCGGGCTACGCACAGCGCACTCAAACAAGCCAATGGCGCTGCGATCAAGAGCTACAGCTTCACCGATGCGGCTTTGCGCAACTCGGAAGTGGTCCGCGCACTCGGCATGCTGCCGACCTTGGGCGCGGCCTGGGCGCAGTTCCGCCAGTTGTCGATGCAGATGACGATCGTCGCCAATCATCGCGGCAGCTTTTACGGCAATGCGATCCGTTTTGTCCGCATGTTCATTCAGATTGCGACAATCGGATTGGGTGCCCTGCTCGTCATCGAGGGGAGCATCTCCTCGGCAATCCTGTTTGCCAACATGATCCTCGCCTCGCGGGCACTGGCTCCGTTTGAGCGCATCGTCGGTTCCTGGAAGAGCCTGTTCGAAGCCTCGCAGGCCTACAACCGGCTCGCCAAGGTGCTCGACGAATTCGAGCCTCCGGTGCCGACGACGCAACTACCCACACCACAGGGGCGGATCACGTTCGAGGGTGTGGGCTTCACCACGGCGGGCGCCTCGTCGATGATCCTGGCGGGTGCGAGCTTCATCATCCAACCCGGCGAGATGGTCGGCGTTATCGGTCCTTCCGGCGCTGGCAAATCCACCCTGCTGCGCCTGATGGTGGGCATCTGGAAGCCCAGCTCGGGGACGGTGCGGCTCGATGGCGCGGATGTCTACAGTTGGGACCGGGGTGATTTCGGACGGCACGTGGCCTATCAGCCGCAGGATACCGAGCTTTTCGCCGGCACGGTGCGCAATAATATCTGCCGCTTTCTGCCCGATGCCGACGATGCCGACATCGTACGGGCCGCTCAGGCGGCGGGGGCACATGATCTGATTTTGCGCCTTCCCAAAGGCTATGACAGCGAGCTTGGCGAAGGCGGCTCGGTCCTTTCCTCTGGGCAGCGGCAGAGGGTTGGACTGGCGCGCACGCTCTATGGCGATCCCAAGCTGGTCGTCCTCGACGAACCGAATGCCAATCTCGACATTGATGGCGAAGCCGCGCTGGCCGAAGCGATCAAGGCGCTGCGTGAACGCGGTACCACGATCGTGATGGTATCGCACAAACCGACGGTGCTGTCGCAGGCCGACAAGCTGATGGTGATACGGGGCGGCCGCGTCGAGCGGTTCGGCCCACGCGAGGAAATCATGCGCCTGATGACACCGCAGCCCGTCGCACGACCAACCGCCGTCGCGGAGGCCAAGCCGTGAGTCTCCTTCCCGATCTTCGCAAGATGCTGGTTCGCGCGGAGCCGCTCGACGCAGGCGAAACCGCCGAAACGATCGCCCATGGAGCATCCGTCGACGATGAGGCGCTCGAGCAGAATCTGCGCCGACCGATGATGATCGGCGGCCTGCTGGTGCTGGTGCTGGCGGTGGGGCTGCTGCTCTGGGCAGCCATCTTCAATATCTCCGGCGCCGTGCTCGCACCCGGCGTGGTCAAGGTCGAGAACAACAGCAAGAATCTGAGCCGCCTTGAAAGCGGCATCGTCCGCCAGATTTTCGTTCGAGAGGGGCAGAAGGTCGCGAAGGGCCAGCTGCTGATCCGCTTTGACGACACGCAGACAAAGGCGACAGTCGATATATTTCAAGGCGTCGTCGACAGCTCGACCGCCCAGATCGCCCGTTTCAATGCGGAAGCCGCGAACGCCGCCGACGTCAGCTTTCCGGTTGAGCTGACCAGCCGATCGGCTAATCCGCAGGTTGCGGCCCTGCTGGCGGGCCAGCGCGCTCTGTTCCAGAACCGGATGATGCTCTACCGCAGCCAGGCGATGGTGCTGAACTCGCAGGCGCAGCAACTTGGCAGCCAGCTGTCCGGACTGCAGATTCAGGCGCAATCGATCGAAGACCAGTCCAAGCTTCTCAAGGAAGAGCTGGATGGCGTGCGGGAACTGAGCCGCCAGGGCTATGCACCGAACAGTCGGCTGCTTGCGCTGGAACGTGGCGCCGTTCAGGTGCGGGGACAAAAGGGTTCCATGCTGGCCGAAATGGCGCGCGCTCGGCAGGCGATCGGGGAAATCCGACTGCAGGTCGCCCAGCTCGAGGATCGCCGCCAGACCGAGATATCAGACGGTATCCGGGCCGCGCAGGAGCGCCTCGCCGATGCCGCGCCGAAACTCCGGGCCGTCCTGGAGCAGCAGCAGCAAACCGAGATTCGGGCGCCCGTTGCCGGCTATGTCTTCAATCTGACCCAGTTTACCGAAGGCGGTGTCGCCGGCAGCGGCCAGACGCTGATGCAGATCGTCCCCACCAACACACAGCTCGTGATCGCCGCGGAAGTTTCACCGCGCGATATTGCGGATGTCCGGCTGGGCATGCCGGCCCGGGTCACGCTGATGGGGTTCAACCCACGCACGGTTTCGCCGGTGGAAGGCAAGGTGACGCTGGTTTCCGCCGATGCGCGGACCGCCGAGAAGTCTGGGACCAGCTTTTTCTTCGTCGAGGTCACTGTCCCGGCCGCGGAGCTGGCCAAGGCAGGCTCCGGGGTCCACCTCGCCCCCGGCATGCAGGCAAGCGTGGCGATCGTCACCGGGGAGCGGACTATCCTCGATTATCTGCTGCAGCCCTTCACCGACTCCATGAAGTCGGCCCTGAAGGAAAAATGAGCAGCGGCCGGCGGTGAGCGAGGATCGTCGGCTCGGCTTCCTCGTTGCTGGCGTCCAGAAGGGCGGCACGAGCGCGCTGTTCGAATATCTGCGCGAGTTGCCCGGCCTACAGCTGCCTGCGGTCAAGGAAGCGCATTTTTTCGATAACGAGACGATCGACTGGGCGGCGCCGGACTATGACGCCTATCATGCTCTCTTCGCTGATGATGAACGCCTGCGCGGCGAGGCGACACCGATCTATATCTACTGGCCCAACAGCCTGGAACGGATTGCCCGCTATAATCCCGGGATGAAGATCATCCTGCTGTTCCGCGACCCGATCGAACGGGCCTGGTCGCACTGGAAGATGGAATATGCCAAGCGCAAGGAGACGCACCCCTTCGCATGGTGCATCCGCGAAGGCCGCGCGCGGCTGACGGACGGGGACCCCTTTGCACCGGGCCATCATCGGGTGTTCAGCTATGTCGAGCGTGGCTTCTATGGTCGGCAGCTGGAACAACTTCTCGGGCTGTTCCCGCGCGAGCAATGCCTGTTGCTGCGATCGGCATCTCTCGCTGCCGATCCTACCGGCACGATCGATCGAATCTGCAGTTTTCTCGGGCTACCGGCTGCTGGCGAGATACAAGCGCGCACCGTCCATCCCGCCCGCGCTACCGCCTATCCGTCGCGCCTGGAGGATGAGGACCGCGCGTTGCTGGCGAACCTGTACCGCCCCGATCTGGCGCGATTCGAGCAGCTCAGCGGGATGGATGCGTCATTCTGGACGAGAAACTGGCCCTGACCGTTTCAGGTTTCCGGGGTGGTGTTTGCCGCGAAACGGACAAGCCGCTCTGGTCAGATTCCTGGCATTATCCTCCAGTGCCGCAGAAAAATCCCGAAAATCGCGGAGTTTTCGGGTCATTTTCCGCCAACGTCGGGGACTTTGCCGATGGCGCCGCGGGACTGGGCAGGTCTAAGATGCGGAGAAGATAGTTTAATCGGGCATGTTGCGGTGCGCTTTTGTCTGTTGCACGGTTGAGAAAGCTTGGCTAAGCAGCGTTCTGGGCTTGCTCGTCGAACCATGCCGTGGGGGATCGGTTCGCGGGCGGCAAGGGGTGCCTCACGTTCTAAACGGGAGGTGGCGCGCTGCTTGCCCGGGTAAGGTTCTACTGGAGGACTCTAATGGCTACTTTCGTTTTTGAGAATATGACGCAGGCGCAAGCCGATGCGATCACCGCGGCCGATATCATCGCGGTCTCGAACACCACGGTTACGGCACGCAACGTTGGCGTGGCGATCGCAACTCAGGTCGGTACCGATGTCGTCACCCTGACGGTCGGCGCCAAGTCGCTCGTCTTCAATGCGGCGACCCTCTCGGCAGTGTCGGACGCTGGCAACGTTGTCTTCAACGACAATTCGAGCCTGGTTCTCGGCACCAACGGCGCCGACGCCGCGCTGACCGGCGCGACCAACCCGAACACGTTCTACCTGTTCTCGGGCAATGACTCGATCAACCAGACCACCGGCACCAACACCGAAGATTTCATCTACGGCATGGGTGGCGCAGACACCATCATCGGCGGTTCGACTGCGAGCCACCTTTACGGTTTCAACGCTTCTGGCGGCACTGACGGCGCCGACTCGATCGTCGGCGGCGGCGCTGGCGACTACATCCAGGGCAACTCGGGCACCGATCAGCTGACCGGCGGCGCTGGCTCGGATCGCATCCTGGGCGGCGCGGGTAACGACACCGTCCTCGGCGGCACCGACAATGACACCGTCAACGGCAACACCGGCGATGACTCGGTCAGCGGCGAAGCCGGCAACGACTTCCTGCGCGGTGGCCAGGGCAACGACATCATTTCCGGCGGCGACGGCAATGACAACCTGCTCGGCGATCTGGGCACCGACACGCTTTCGGGCGGCGCTGGCGTCGACAGCTTCACCGGTGGCGCTGGTACGGATATCTTCGCCTTCACCAGCACGGATGCCAATCCGGTGACCGTGTCGAGCGTTGCTTATTACGACACCATCCTCGACTATACCGACGGCGAAGACGAGTTCCGCATCTCGAACAACGCTGGCACTTCGACCTTCGGCGACGCGGCTTCGAGCGGCGAGATCAGCATCGGCGCCGCCGGTGCGACCTTCACCACCGTTTCGGCTGCCACGGTCTACGCCCAGCAGCTGCTGGATGCGAACACCAACGCAACCGACATCGCGATCGTGAAGGTGGGGGGCGACAGCTACATCTTCTACGACTCGACCGGTACGCAGGGTGCTGCCGTCGACAGCATCATCAAGCTGCAGGGTGTCACCGACACCTCGCTGTTCACGCAGGCCGACTTCGGTTAATCGAAGACGGTTGCAGGAATGCAGGAAGGGGCCGGTCGAAAGACCGGCCCTTTTTCTATGCCCGACGCTCATCTTTTCTGAAGCCGTGGCGATGGAATGGCTGGAAGGCGGAAGATCCGCTGCTTATGCGGGAGATAAAGATGCGCTGGAAATGACAGGATGAATCCGAAGCTGGATGCGGCAAGCACCCTTCTCCGCGAAGGGCGTAAGGCGGAAGCCGCCGACCTGATGATCGCAACGCTGACCGCGGAACCCGCGGCCCCGGCGTCAATCTATGCTACGCTGCTTAATCTGCTCCTCGAACTGGGGCGGCATGGCGATGGCTTGTTCTGGTCCGAAAGAGCATCGGGACAATCGCCGAAAGACTATGCCCTCCTCAATCTTCGAGGGGCGTTCCTTCGCTTGACCGGCCACCGGGCGGAAGCGAGCGAGATTTTCGATCGTGCGATCAGGCTTCGTCCTGCGGAAATAGCGGCCCGCGTCAACAAGGGCCACCTCTGCAATGATGCCAAGGATGGCAAGGCGGCCGAAGCCATTTTCTCGGCACTGGTTCGGCAGCATCCCCGTATCGCCGAGTTGCAACGCGCGCTCGGCGTGGCGCTGATCAACCAGCGGAAGATCGAAGCCGCCGAACGTCGGTTCAGGCAGGCCCTGACACTGGATCCTGCCAATCTCGATGCATGGCTGGATCTCTCGGCAGCGGCCATGCAACGCCAGGATCTTTCGGCTGCATTAGCGACGCTCGACGAGGCGATTGCGAAGAATACGGCGCATCCGCGCCTTGTCCGAGCCAAAGTCGCCCTGTTCTTCAACGCGGGCCAGCGTGAACAGGCAGCCAGATATCTCCGTCCTCTGGCTTCGATCCACGGTCATGCCGCCTGGTTCTGCCATGATCTGGCGCGCAGCCTGATGAACAGCGCGCCCGATGAGGCGACCATCCTGCATCGCCGAGCGATCGAGGCAGCGCCGCAGAACCGGGAATTCCGGCTCTCCTTTGCCGAACATCTGCTGCGGAATGCCAGCGGCCCGGAGGGATCCCATATCGACAACGCCCATATGGTTCTGAAATCCTTACCGCCAGGTCGAGACCCGAAGCCCGCGGAACTCAGAATTCGCGCCCAGATATCCGCGCGGACCGTCGATCTGGCTGCGACAAAGGCCATCGGCAGTTTTGAGGAAGTTGGCAGACTATGGGCGGACGCGGGATTTCACACAGCCCTGCTGGACCATCTGGCACGCGTCGAAGAGCCGGCCGACCGGCGTGAACTGATCCGCCAGCATCGCCTCTGGGGTGATAAGGCGATTGCCCGGGCACAGCGCAATCCGATCACACGGCCCGCGAACAGGCAGCCGTCATCCAAGATCCGCCTGGGTTTCATGTCGTCGGATCTGCGCGACCACCCGGTAGCTTATTTCAGCTGGCCTCTGTTCGAATATGTTAACCGCGATCGGTTCGAGATTTACTGCTATTCCTTCTATCGGGGCAAAGAGGCAGATGCGCTGCAGCGCAAGTTGACGTCTATGGTCGATATGTTCCGCTGGGAGCCGGACATGACCGATCATGACGCGGCCCAGATGATCGCGAACGACGACCTCGACATATTGATCGAGCTCGGCGCATCCACGTTCATGAACAAGCTGGAGGTGATGGCATGGAAGCCCGCCCCCATCTGCGCAAGCTGGCTCGGCTACCCGCATTCGGCAGGACTGACGACGATCGACTATCTGCTCGTCGACCCCTTCATCAATCCGCCCGATCCCGCTCTGCTGATCGAAAAGCCGCTCGTCCTGCCACAGTCGTGGATCACGATGAGCCGCCAGGCCTTTCCGGATCACTATGCGATCGAGCCCTCCCCCCCGTGCCGCCGCAATGGCTTGATCACCTTCGGCACCGCGAACAACACCTACAAATATAACGCCGCCATGCTCCGAACCTGGGCGGAGGTAATGACGCAAATCCCCAACTCCCGCTTCATCTTCCTTCGCCCGGAAGTGGGCGCCCGCATCGTCCGGGACAACATCCTGGCAGCCTTTGCCGAGCAGGGGATTTCTGCCGACCGCATCGAGTTTCGCGCGGTCCGGGGTAAGCATATGCCCCATTACAACGATCTCGATATCGCGCTGGACACCTTCCCGCAGACCGGCGGCACGACGACCTGCGAAGCACTCTGGATGGGGGTTCCAACTGTGACGATGGTCGGGGAGGCGATCTTCGAAAGGCTCAGCTATTCCATTCTGAACAATGCCGGCCTTGGTGATCTCTGCGCGGAAACCAGCGAAGATTTCGTGCGAATAGCGGTTGCGCTTGCCAATGATCCGGATCGTGTCGAGGCACTTCGGACAGGTTTGAGAGACCAGATCCGGTCCAGCCCGCTAGGCCGGAATGAACAGTTCGCATGCGACTTTTATGCTCTGATCGCGCGTACCGTCGAAAGCTGCCGGCAACAGCATGTCGCCAGCGACGCGGTACAATAGAGGCGTCTACAATGCAGGGCACATCCATTCCGCCCAGGCTTGTCGCCGCCAATAAGGCTTTCGCGGAAGGTCGAAAGGGCGACGCGCTCGACCTCATCATGGCCGAGCTGGGCGAGGCCCCCGAAAGTCCGGCCAAGGTGTACAAGGTCTTGATAGCGAACCTGTTGAGCCTGCGTCGGATCGATGATGCCGCCCATTGGGCTTCACTCGCGACCGACCGTGCTCCGAACGATCCCGAGATCCATAATTTCACGGGTGTAGTGCTGCGTGAACAAGGACGCCTGACCAACGCGGTCGCCGCCTTTGATCGCGCCCTGATGTTCGATCCGAAGCATCGGGGTGCGCTCATCAACAAGGGCCAGACCCTGATCACCCTGAAAGATGGCCGCGGGGCCGAAGCGATCTTCACGTCTCTGCTGCAAAGTGAGCCACGATCCGCGCTTCTCCACCGCTCGCTTGGCAAGGCGTTCTGGGTGCAGGAGCGGCTGGAATCCGCCGAGGCGAGCCTGAGACAGGCGGTATCCTGCGACCCCAGCTATGTCGACGGGTGGCTCGATCTGTCAGCGATGATCGTCGATCGTGGCGATCCGTTAGAAAGCCTCGAACTGTTGGACAGGGCAACCAGCGCCCTGCCTGAAGATGCCAGGCTCGCCGAAGCGAAGGCGATCATGTTCCGTCGCGCCGGAATCGCCGACAGGGCCTGGCCCTACCTTCAATCCGTGGCTGCGAAGTTCAGCAGCCTTGGATGGTTTCAGCATGAAGTGGGTCAGCTTAAAAGCGCTTATGATCGACAGGCCGCCAACGCCCACTTCCGCAGTGCGGTCGAACGCGATCCGGCCAATGTCCAGTTCCAGATCGCCCTGATCGATAATCTCGCGCGTACCCGCGGCGTCGACGAAGGCGCCTATATCGATGAAGCTTATCAGAGGCTGCAACGGCTTGCACCGCAGGCGCGGCACAGATGGTCGAGGACGGCGGCCCAGATTTTCACGCAGGTTGCGGACTATGACTCGGTTCGGGCGCTTGGCGGGTTCGACCAGCTTGGCCGTGAATGGGCTGGCAGCGATCATCATTCCGCTCTGCTACGGCAGATGTCCCGTATCGAATCCGGCGATGACCGGATCGAATTGCTCGATCAGCACCGCCTCTGGGGCAGAAAGGCGATGGACCGCGCGCATCGGCATCCCATCTCGCGACCGCCTGCTCCCGCCCCAAGGAGCAAGATACGGCTCGGCTTCATGTCATCGGATCTGCGCGAGCATGTCGTAACCCAGTTCGTCCGGCCGTTGTTCGACTTCGCGGATCGTGAACGCTTCGAGATCTACTGTTACTCATGGTATCAGACGCCGAAGCCCGGTCCTGTCCAGACTGAAATCGCGGCATTGGTCGATATGTTCCGCTGGCATCCCTTCATCAGCGATCATGATGCGGCGCAGCTGATCGCCAATGACCAGTTGGACATCCTGTTCGAACTGGGCGGCTCCACCCATATGAACAAGATCGAGGTCATGGCCTGGAAACCTGCGCGGCTCTGCGCAAGCTGGCTGGGTTATCCCCATTCCGCCGGGTTGCCGACGATCGACTATCTGCTCGTCGACCCCTTCCTCAATCCTCCCGACCCCCAGCTATTGATCGAAAAGCCCCTCGTCATGCCGCGAAGCTGGATAGCGATGAGCGAACAGGCCTTTCCCGATCATCATGCAATCGCCCCCCTCGCGCCCGTTCGGCGTACCGGCCGCATCAGCTTTGGTACCGCCAACGACCCCTACAAATATAACAAGGCGATGCTGCGCATCTGGGGGAGGGTGATGGCGCGGATACCGGATTCACGCTTCATCTTCGTCCGCCCCGAAGGCAGTTCACTGACCTTTGCGCGTAATATCCGTGCCTGTTTCGAAGCGGAGGGGGTCGCTGGCGACCGCATCGAATTTCGTGCGGTACGGGGCGACCATATGCGGCACTATAACGATATCGATATCGCACTGGACACTTTCCCCCAGACCGGCGGCACGACGACCTGCGAAGCGCTCTGGATGGGGGTGCCTACTGTCACGCTCGTCGGCGAAGCCCTGTTCGAGCGGCTGAGCTATTCGATCCTCAACAACGCTGGTCTGGGCGACCTGTGCGCCGCAACGGCGGACAGTTTCGTCGAGGTGGCCAGCGCGCTGGCCGCCGACACGGATCGCCTCCAGTCTCTCCGTACCGGACTGCGTGACACATTGCGCGCCAGCCCGCTGGGCCAGACACGACAGTTCGCCAAGGATTTCTACGATCTCGTCGCCCGCATCGTGGAAGGCGAAGCAGATGCGCCCCCCCTTTCGTCAACGATCACACCGCCCTAATCAGCCACACATCGATGGAAAAAATAGCTATGGATTCGAGGCTGATCGCTGCCAACACCGCTCTTTCGCAGGGCAGGCGCAGCGATGCGGCCGATCTGATCATCGCGGCCCTGAACGATGGTATTCCGCCGACTGTCCAGATCTACGCCATCCTCCTTCAGAACCTGCTGGCCTTGCGCCGCTATGCCGACGGCGCGGCCTGGGCTGCAAAAGCGCTCGATCTGGCGCCAGGCAATTATGACTTCCTCCTGTACAGGGGTGTCTTTCTCCGCCGCACGTCGCGCTATGACGAAGCGATCGAAACGCTTGGCCGCGCCATAAAACTCCGCCCTGACGACCAGCCCGCCCTGGTGAACATGGGCAATGTCTACAATGACATCCGCGACGGCCCAGCGGCAGAGGCGATCTTCACCAAACTGGTGCGGACGAGTCCGCGCAATTCGGAATTTCAGCGGGCGCTTGGCCGCGCACTCTGGGCACAACGGAAATATGATGCAGCGGCATTGCGTATGCGCCAGGCGATCGCGGTACAGAGGGACAATATAGATGCCTGGCTCGATCAGATCGCCATTCTCTCCGAAAGCGGCAAGCCGGACGCCAGTCTGAAACTGATCGACAAAGCGATGGCGGCGATCCCTGACAATGTCCGGCTGCTACAGGCGAAAGCCAGGACTCTTCGGCGGCTTGGCAGGGCGAGCCAAGCGGAACTGTTCCTGGACTCCCTTCGCGAAGCCATGGACGGCGCAGCCTGGTATCACCACGAATGGGGACGCCTGCTGAGCGATAGCGATCGAGCCCGGGCCAACGCTCATTTTCGTCGAGCGGTCGAGCTCGAGCCTGGCGACATCGACAACCGCCTCGCTCTGATCGAAAGCCTCGATCGCACCCGTCTAGGCAATGAGAGCGCCCACATAGAGGAAGCCTACCGCCTTCTGAAGGAAGCGCCGCTCCCGGAAGATCTCTCTCCCGCGCATCGCAAGGTGATCATCGAGATTCTTGTCCGTTCCGGCGACTATGAAGCCGCAGAGCATATTGGAACGTTCGAAGACCTTGGGCGCTCGTGGGCCAAGAATGGCCTGCATACCGCCCTTCTCGGCCATATGCCGCGCGCCCAGACGGCGCAGGATCGTCGCGAACTGATTCATCAACATCGCCTGTGGGGCGATATGATGACGGCGCAGGCACGCAGCGATCCTCTGCGTGTGGAGCGGCGTGCAAAATTGACCCCTTTAGCGGGGTGATCGGCGTCTAAAAT
>CAZJXG010000044.1:0-22534 GCA_964549965.1 uncultured Sphingomonas sp.
AATCAATGCTATCTGATTTGGTTGATGTGTGGCGTAGCGTGTATGGCGAGGGAGTGGAGACGATGGAGCCGATCAATGTTCTTGTCGTTGACGACTCCCTCGTCATTCGCGGCATGATCATCAGCATCCTGGAGAAGGACCCTGAAATCACCGTGGTCGGCGTCGCCGCCAGCGCCGCCGATGCGGACGCCATTCTGCGCACCAAGATCGTGGACGTCATCACTCTCGACATTGAAATGCCGGGCGTGAGTGGGCTCGACTATCTTCCTTCGCTCGCGCGCCGCCACATTCCCACGATCATGCTGTCGGGCCGTATGGTCGAAGGATCTGAGGAAAACGGCGCGGCGCTGCACCAGGGCGCCGCCGCCTGCTTCAACAAGGCGAACGCGGTCCGCGATGCCAAGATCCTGATCCGGCAGATCAAAGATGCGGCACATAAGAAGGTGCGGCTTTCGGTCGGGGACAGCGCTGCGCTCGCCCTTGCGTCCGGTCGTGATCCCGCGCCGGTGGCAGCCGCACCGGAACAAGAAGCCGGCAAGCACGCGCCTTGCGACGCTCAGGCGCCTGAGACGATCGCGCAACGCCTGGTGACGCAGTACGGCGCCGACGCGATGCGCATGCTCCATGAGCGCCTCGGCCAGATGGCGCTCCGGGGCGAGGTGAAGCATATCGATACGTGGCGCATGATCGCTTCGCACGTCGAACGCCAGATGACCGGCCTCGGAAGCTGCTGACGGGATAAAAAGCGCGGCGATCCGGCAGGAGCAATTCTGTTGCGCGGCACGAATTAGCGATTAGGCTCCGCTTCCCATGACCGTCCGTGCGCGCAAGCCCGGCCGAACAGGGGAACTTCGCATGATCTTTGGGCGCGTAAAACCACTCGACGCCATCCTCGCCACCGCAGCCAAGAAATCGCTGCACCGGTCCCTGGGCCCCTTCCAGCTGACGATGCTGGGTATCGGCGGCATCATCGGCACCGGCATCTTCGTCCTCACCGCCGAAGCCGCCCAGAAAGCCGGCCCCGGCATGATCCTCGCCTTCATCATCGCGGGTTTCGTCTGCGCGGTGGCGGCGCTCTGCTATGCGGAGATGGCGGCGATGGTGCCCGTGTCGGGATCTGCCTACACCTACAGCTATGCCGTGATGGGCGAGCTGGTCGCCTGGATGGTCGGCTGGGCGCTGGTCCTCGAATATGCGATCGCGGCGGGCGCCGTCTCGGTCGGATGGTCGGGCTATGTCGTCGGCCTGTTCCAGTCCCTGACCGGCATCACCGTGCCCAAGGCGCTGATCCTGGGGCCGATCGACGGTGGGCTGATCAACGTGCCGGCGATGATCATCGCGCTGCTCGTCACATGGCTGCTGGTGCTGGGCACCAAGGAGAGCGCCACTGTCAATGCCGTCCTCGTCGGGATCAAGGTCGCCGCGCTGACGCTGTTCGTGGTGCTGGCCCTGCCGGTGATGAACATGAACAATTTCGATCCCTTCGCCCCGCTCGGCTTCGCCGGCATCTCGGCGGCGGCGGCATCGATCTTTTTTGCCTATGTCGGCTTCGACGCGGTTTCGACCGCGGCCGAGGAGACCAAGAATCCCCAGCGCAACATGCCGATCGGCCTGATCGGCTCGCTCGGCATCTGCACCATCTTCTACATGCTCGTCGCCGCCGGCGTGATCGGCGGGGTCGGTGCCCAGCCGATGCTCGACGCCGCGGGCAATGCCATTCCGACCGGATCGAAGGAACTGGCGGCCGCCTGCTCGGCGATCGGCGATGCTAAGGTTGTCTGCTCGAAGGAGGCGCTGGCCTGGACGCTGCGCGAGATCGGCTGGCCGCAGATCGGCAACCTGCTTGGGCTCGCCGCCGGACTCGCACTGCCGTCGGTCATCCTGATGATGATGTTCGGTCAGACCCGCATCTTCTTCGTCATGAGCCGCGACGGCCTGCTGCCCGCGGTCTTCTCGAAGGTCCATCCGCGGTATAAGACGCCGCATGTGGTGACGGTCATGACCGGAATCTTCGTCGCGATCTTCGCGGCGCTCTTCCCGGTCGGGGCGCTGGCCGATATTTCCAATTCGGGGACGCTGTTCGCCTTCGCGGCGGTGTCGATCGCGGTGCTGGTGCTGCGTCGGACCGATCCGGGCCGCAAGCGCCCGTTCCGTACCCCGGCGGTGGCGGTCGTGGCGCCGCTCGCCACGCTCGGCTGTCTCTACCTGTTCTTCAGCCTGTCCACCTACACCGTGACGCTGTTCTTCACCTGGGCCGCAGTCGGCCTGGTGGTCTATTATCTCTATGGCTACCGGAAGAGCCATCTCGGCCGGGGCGTCGTCGAGGTCCATGAGACCGATCCGGACGCGCCGCCGCAGCCCGTCCCCCCGATCGAATAACGGATCCTCCCGCTCGGCCTGTTCGCAGGCTGAGCGGTCAGGCCTGTCAGGAGGCGAGCCGCGTCTCGATCAGGCCGGCGAGATCCTCGCCTTCCGGCAGACGCGGCCCGGTTTCGGTGATGATCCGGCCCGCCGCGATCGATCCCATCCGCAGCGCGGTCGGCAGATCGCGCCCGCGCGCTAGGCCGGCCAGCACTCCGGCCGCGAACAGGTCGCCCGCCCCCGTGGTGTCGACGATGGCGCCCGATGCCTCGGCAGCTGTTTCGTAGCGCCGGCCATGTTCGACGGCGATCGCGCCCTCTGCGCCGCGCGTGGCGATGAGCAAGGGCACCCGGGGCGCCGCCCAGGCGACGCCCGCCTCGAAATCGGCGCGCCCGCTGAGTTCGGCCAGCTCGCCTTCATTGGCGAAGAGGATGTCGATCAACCCTGCCTCGATCAGCGCGACGAACGCGTCATGATGCTCGCGCACGCAGAATTCGGATGACAGGGTGAAGGCGGCACGGCGCCCCGCTGCCCGTGCTGCCTCAAGCGCGGCCTGGCTGGCGGCGCGGGGCTCCGGCGTGCGGAACATATAGCCCTCGACATAGAGGATCGCCGCGTCGGCGGCGATGCCGGGGTCGAAGGCGGCGGCGGGCAGATATTCGGATGCGCCGATCGCGGTGTTCATGGTGCGGTGGCCATCGGGACTGATGATGATCAGGCAGCGGCCTGTCGGTGTGGCGATGGGCGGGAGCGGGAAGTCGATCCCGCTGGTCGCCATATCGGCCGCGAACAACCGGCCGAGCCTGTCGTCGCCGACCTGGCCGACAAAGGCGAGGCGAAGGCCCAGCCGCGCGAGCGCCGCCATACTGTTCGCGGCGGACCCGCCGCACACCTCTTCGCAGGATCCCATCGCCTGGTGGAGCAGCACCGCAGCGTCGGGCGCGATCGGCTGCATCAGCCCCCGCTTCAGACCCTGGGCGGCGACGAAATCATCATCCTTGTGGCAGAGCACATCGACCAGCGCATTGCCGATCGCCACGATATCATAGCGGGGGGGCGTCATCGCCGCTCCCTAGCGCAACCCCGTCGCGCCCGCAAAGCCACTCGGCGAGATGCGCTTGCGCTTTGTAGGATATGATGCTGTGCCGTGCCGCATGATGCGGCTTCGCCTGTTCACCCTCGGCCCTCTCGCGGTGCTGGCTGCTTGCGGGCCGGCCGGACGGATACCGGTCGTTTCCGCGCCGCCGCCGCCTGTCCGCAGCGAGGCCGGCCTCGATCGGGTGCTGGGCCGCGACGCGCGGGCGCTGATCAGCCTGTTCGGCACCCCGAATCAGGATGTGCGCGAGGACGCGGCGCGCAAGCTGCAATATGCCAGCGGGGTCTGCGTGCTCGACGCCTATCTATATCCGTCGGCGCCGGGGCGCGAACCGGTCGTCACCCATGTCGATGCGCGGCTGCCGACCGGAGAGGACATCGACCGCGCCTCCTGCATCGCCGCGCTCAGCCGGCGACGCGAGGCGCGCTGATCAGTCGCGCCCCGCGGGTGCTCCCAGTGGGAAGAGGCTCCTGAAGGGCCGGGCCTCATCGAGCGCGCGGGCATAGCTGGGGCGGGCGAGCAGCCGGTCACGATAGGCCCAGAGCGCTTCCAGCGTTTTCGGGATCGCGTGGGTCCAGTCGGTATAGAGCAGCTGCGGTGCAGCCGAGCAGTCCGCCAGGCTGAAATCACCAGCCGCCCATTCCCTGTCCTTCATCCGCTCGTCGAGCAGCGCATAGGCCGTGTCGAGCGCCGCGCGCGCGCCGGCACCGCTGTCTTCATGCTCGCGGCCCAGCGCGATGTTGACGATGCGCTGCTGCGGCGTGGCGATATAATTGTCGAAGAAGCGGTCCCACATCCGCACCTCGGCCGCGGCCAGCGGATCGATGGGCATCAGCCTCGGCGCATCGGGAAAGCGCGCCTCGATATATTCGATGATCCCGGTCGCTTCGAACACCAGCCGGCCGTCGTCGGTCAGGATCGGGAATTTTCCGATTGGCCAGAGCGCCGCGAACGCCGTCGACACCGGTCCGTCGCCGTCGAGTATCTTTTCCTCGAAGGCGATGCCCTTCTCATAGAGCGCTGTCTTCGCCTTCTGGCAGTAGGAGGAGAAAGGGTGGGAATAGAGGATCGGGATCATCGAACATCTCCTACGGTGATGGCCGGCTCACCACCGCCGATTATGACAGCGCCATGACGCGTGCCATGGCGCAATGGACGGAAAATCGGCTAGCACCCCTTCCCGCATGACCGACCTTATCACCCCGATCGTCGCGAATCTCAAAGCCCGCGGCGCACAAAAAATCCCCAGTCCCCGGGCTGAGCTGTTCATCATCCGCGGTTTTCTGCCGGCCGATATCTGCGCTGATCTCATTGCACTGATCGATCGCGACAACCGGCCCTCGACGATCGCCGACGATCAGGGCGAGGCCTATTTCAGGACCAGCAAGACCTGCGACCTCGATCCCGCCAGCGCGCTCGCGATCGACCTCGATTCGCGAATCGCGTCCATGCTGGGAATCGATCCCGCGCTGGGCGAGCCGATCCAGGGCCAGAAATATGATGTCGGGGACGAGTTTCGCGATCACACCGATTATTTCGAGCCCGGCGGCCTCGACTATCTGACCCATTGCGGCGAAACCGGCCAGCGCAGCTGGACCGCGATGATCTACCTCAATCAGCCCCCGGCCGGAGGGGCCACCCGGTTCCGCAAGCTCGACAAGATCGTCCAGCCGGAGCCCGGCAAGCTCGTCATATGGGCAGATATCGATCGCGATGGCCGCCCCAACCCGTGGACGCTGCATTGCGGGATGAAGGTGCGTCAGGGTGCCAAATATGTGATTACCAAATGGTATCGTGAACGTCCCTGGCCCGCCCTGGGCTGACGGCGGCCGACTGTCTCGAAACTGTCATGCAGACGTAATCGAGCCGCCATCCAGCCTCTCTAGAGGCGACTCCCGACGGGTTCGGCCGGAGTCGGCGCGACCTTTAGGTCCAGCAAAGGGGCAACCATGAAGAACTTTCGATCCATGTTGATGCTGGGGTGCGCCCTGGCTCTCACCGCCTGCGGCGGCGCCGACGACGTGGCCTCGCCCGGTGAAGGCGTGATCGTCACGCCCACCCCGACGCCCACCCCGACGCCGACGCCGACCCCCACGCCGACCCCGACTCCGGGCCAGGCCGCGGCATCCTGCCCGACCGGCACGATCGACCGTGGCACTGTCACCACCGCCTTCCGCAACTGCGAACTGTCGGGTCGCCTGACCGCTGATTACACTCTGCAGAAGCTGCCGGGCGTGGTCTATTCGCTCTCCGGCCCGGTCAATGTCGGCACCGACATCGGCGGCGACGGTGCCGCTACGGGCGGCCAGCGCGTCACGCTCACCGTTCAGCCCGGCGTCACCATCTTCGCCTCCTCGGGCAACGACTATCTGGTCGTGAACCGCGGCTCGCGCCTCAACGCCATCGGCACGGCAGCCTCGCCGATCGTCTTCACCGCACGTGACAATGTGCTGGGCACCACCACCGACAGCAGCCAGGGCCTGTGGGGCGGCATCATCATGCTCGGCCGTGCACCGATCTCGGATTGCAACACCTCGGTCGCCGGTGGTTCGGCCAGCTGCCAGCAGGTCATCGAAGGCACCACCAGCTCGATCTACGGCGGCGACCAGGCGGCGGACAACAGCGGCACGCTGCAATATGTCCAGATCCGCTATTCGGGCTTCGCGATCGCACCGGGCAACGAGCTGCAGGGCCTCACCCTCGGCGGTGTCGGCAGCGGCACGACCCTCGATCACATCCAGATCCACAACAGCTCGGATGACGGCATCGAGATCTTCGGTGGCCGCGCCAATCTGAAATATCTGGTCATCACCGGCGCCGACGATGACGCCCTCGATACCGATCTGGGCTATAAGGGCTTCATCCAGTTCGTCATCGCCGTCCAGCGCGACGCGAACAATGGCGACTCGATGATCGAGGCCGACTCGAACGGTAACGAGGATGCTCTGCCCCGCCAGAACACCCGCCTCGCCAACTTCACCTTCGTCCAGCGCTCGACCGTCCAGGGTGGCAACGTCATGCTGCTGCGCGGCGGCACCGACTATACGATGGTCAACGGCGTCGTCACCGGCACCGGCTCGTGCCTCGACATCGACGAAACCGCAGGCACCACGACCCGCGCCGCCAACAGCGCGCTCGACGATGTCGGCCCGCCGGTGTTCAACTCGGTCGTGCTCGCCTGCGCCACCGCGCCTTACCGCGCCGATGGCAACGAAGCGGCGGTCCAGACGATCTTCACCGCGGGCAGCAACAACAACCCGGCCTTCACCTCGTCGCTGACCGGCACCTTCGTCAACGGTGCCAACGAAGCCGCGCGGACCGCGTTCAATGCCGCGACCCTGGGCAGCTTCATGGCCACGACCAGCTATATCGGCGCTGTCCGCGACTCGAGCGACACCTGGTATGCCGGCTGGGCCTGCAACTCCTCGACCGCGTCTTTCGGCAGCACCAGCGGATCGTGCACGGCGATCCCGAACTGACCGACGCTTGACGACCAGACGGGCGGCGGTCGCGAAAGCGAGCGCCGCCCGTTCGCTCATTCTGAACGGGGACCCATGATGAAGACCTCTCTTGCCTTCGGGCGCCTTCTCCTCCTGTCGTCGGCGCTGATGACGCCCGCGGCCGTTTTCGCCCAGGCGGCCGCACCCGATGCGCCAGCCGCTTCCACCAGCACGCCGCCGGCCGCCGCAGAGCCCGAGGAAGAACAGGTCGAAATCTCGACTCTCGGTGCCTCGGCGCCCTCGTCCAAGGAGATCGTCGTCACCGGTCGCCGGCAGCAGAACACGATTCGCGCGACGCCGCAGGTCATCTCGGTCCTCTCCTCGGCCGACATCGCCCGTACCGGAGACGGCGACATCGCCGGCGCGCTGCAGCGCGTCACCGGCCTGTCGGTGGTGGGCAACGGCTTCGTCTATGTCCGCGGCCTTGGCGACCGCTATTCGCTGGCGCTGCTCAACGGTTCGCCGCTGCCAAGCCCGGAGCCGCTGAAGCGGGTCGTTCCGCTCGACCTGTTCCCGACCAGCATCCTCGCCTCGTCGCTCGTCCAGAAGAGCTATTCGGTCAACTATCCGGGTGAATTCGGTGGTGGCGTGATCAATCTCACCACCAAGGCGATCCCGACCGAGCCCTTCCTGTCGATCGGCGGTTCGATCAGCGGCGACAGCGAGACGACCGGCAAGCTCGGCTATACTTATTATGGCTCGGACTATGACTGGTTCGGCTTCGACGACGGCACCCGGGATATCCCGCGCGGGCTGAAGAGCGCGATCAAGACATCGGGCGCCACCCCGATCGTCCAGGGCGCGAACTACTCCGCCGCCGATCTGCAGGGCTTCGCGGCGAGCCTCAACAATGCCGATACGTCGCTGCTCCAGCGCAACCGCAACATCCCGGCCAATTTCTCGGCCGACCTGACCGGCGGCACCTCGTTCGAGACGGACAGCGGCCGGGTGGGCGTGCTCGCCGCGCTTGGCTTCAGCAACAACTGGAAGACCCGCGACGTGCTGCAGCAGGCGTCGATCGATCCCGGTCTCGCCGGCATTCCGCAGAGCCAGTTCCAGACCGTCATCACCGATAACCGCGTGACCGTAAACGGCCTGCTCGGCTTCGGCGCGGAGGTGAACGACCACAAGTTCCGCTGGACCAATTTGTTCATCCGCGACACCGTCAAGCAGGGCCGCCTCTCGGCGGGCTATAACCGCAGCGTGTCCGATCCGGTCGCCGGCCAGCCGGCTTCGCTGATCAAGCAGAACACCTATTGGTTCGAGCGTCAGCTGATCGACACGCAGGGAGTCGCCGAACTGCGCTTCGGTCCGCTCAGCGTCGATCTGCGCGCAACCTATGCCAATTCGCAGCGCGAAAGCCCCTATGAGCGGAGCTTCAGCTATTTCTACAGCGCGCAGGCGAACGACTATATCAACAACCTGGCCTCGGGTGGCCAGTCGGCGGATATCGCGTTCAGCGACCTGAACGAGGATATCTACGCGGCCAGCGGCGATATCGCCTATAAGCTCGACGGCGCGATCACCGGCACGATCAGCGCCGGCCTGTCCTACAGCAACACCAAGCGCCAGTCGGAGCGCTACCAGTTCCAGTTCTTCCGCCCGGCGGGTGCGCTGGGCCTGGCCGTCGCGCAGGAGCGGCCCGACTATCTGCTGTCGGACTACAATATCTACACCTACAACATCCAGCTGCGCGATATTTCGGGCGCCGAAGGCTCGCGCGCCTATAATGCCGGCCTCGAGATCAAGGCGGGCTATGGCCAGGCCGAGTTCGAGCTGGCCACCGGACTGCGCCTCCAGGCGGGTGTCCGCTATGAGGATGCCGAGCAGTTCGTGACCCCGGATGCGGGCGCCGGCACGCAGCTGTCGAAGAGCTACCTGCTCCCGGCGGCCACGCTGACCTATAATATCGAAGACGACATGCAGGTCCGGCTTGCCGGATCGAAGACCGTCGCCCGCCCGCAGTTCCGCGAGCTGGCGCGTCAGATCTACCAGGATTTCGACAGCGACCGGCAGTTCACCGGCAACCCGTTCCTGCGCGATTCGACGCTGTACAACGGCGAGGCGCGTTTCGAATGGTATTTTGACCGGAACCAGCGCGTATCGCTCGCCGGCTTCTACAAGAAGCTGAAGAATCCGATCGAGGCGGCGGCCTTCTTCGCCGGCGGCGGCGTGCTGCGCACCGGCTTCGCCAACGCGCCCGAGGCGCAGCTCTACGGCGCCGAACTGGAGCTGGAGAAGCACTTCCCGCTCGACACGCTCGGCGGTTCCTTCTTCGAAACCAAGCGGCTTGTGCTGATCGCCAACTACACCTTCACCAAGTCGAAGCTGAAGGTCGACAATTCGATCGTGATCGGCCCGGACCTGTCCCCGGTCGCCGCGAGTGCGCTGTTCCGCGACGGCGCGCCGCTGACCGGCCAGTCGGACCATATCGGCAATATCCAGCTGAGCTTCGAGGATACCGACAAGCTCTCGCAGCTGACCTTCCTGTTCAACTATGCCAGCGAGCGCGTCACCAATCGCGGCCCGATCCAGGGTGCACTGAGCCAGCCTGACATCCAGGAGAAGCCCGGTATCCGGCTCGATATCGTCGGCCGTCAGGGCTTCAAGCTGCTCAACACCGACATGGAGCTGAAGATCGAGGCCCGTAACCTCACCGGTACCGGCTATCGGGAGTTCCAGAAGGCGGGCGCGAACATCATCTACCTCAATCGCTATGATGTCGGCCGCAGCCTTTCGCTCGGGCTGACCGCCAACTTCTGATCAGCGATCGGACGCGGGATCGGGGCGCGAGGCGAAAGCTTCGCGCCCCGCTCTTTTGGGATCGTCCTCGCACCTTCTGGCCCCGGCGGGCCGCTATCGCTTTGGTGCTCAGGCGAGATAGGTCTCGCCCCGCCGTCGAGTGCCGTTCACAGGCGGGATAGATATCGTCTATGGCATTCCGCCATATCTTTCGATTGTCGCGTCGTCCGCGCTTCGGCTAGCGGGAGGGGCGATAGCGGGAGGAGCATATCATGGCGGGTCGATGGTTCGATGAATGGCAGATCGGCGACAGCATCGCGCATGAGATCAGGCGCACCGTCACCGAAACCGACAATCTGCTGTTCTCGACGATGACGCACAATCCTCAGCCGCTCCATCTCGATCTGGAAGCGGCGAAGGCGAGCGAGTTCGGACAGATTCTCGTCAACGGCACCTTCACCTTCGCGCTCATGGTCGGCCTGTCGGTCGGCGATACCACGCTCGGCACGCTCGTCGCCAATCTGGGCTATGACAAGCTGGTCATGCCCCATCCGGTCTTCATCGGCGATACGATGCGGGCGACGTCCGAGGTGGTCGACCTTCGGGAATCGAGGTCGCGGCCGACGGCGGGCGTCGTCACCTTCCGCCATGAGCTGACCAACCAGCGCGATCAGATCGTCTGCCAGTGCCTGCGCATGGCGATGCTCAAGAAGAAGCCGGTCTGAGCAGCGGCCGGTTCCGCTCGCGAGGATGAGCGGACCGCATGGAATGCCTTCCTATTTCAGGCCGCGATGGATTCGGCCGTCATCGCCGCGCGCCGTTCGAGCAGCAGCGCCGCACAGCGATAGGTGCGCTCATTGTCGACATCGATGGCATGCGATCCATCGGCCAGGACGACCGGCTCGATCCGCAGGCGCAGGCGCCGCGACAGCCGATCCAGCGCGCCGCGCAGCGATAGCCGGCCCATCGCCATCAATGCGACATTGATCAGCCCCACCGCAGCGATCAGCCGCATCGGCTTCTTGGCGAACTGGCCGCCGCTGCGAAAGCTTTCGGCCGCCCGCACTGCCGCCGCGCCACCGAAGGCGTAGAGGTTGCAGTTCGAATATTCGTCGTCGCGGAACCTGTAGAATCGGCGCTGTCCTTCGGGATGCGCGGCCAGCACCGCCGCCCTGTTCGCCATGGCCAGCGCCACGCCGCTGCCGTCGGCGAGCGCGGCGAGCATCGCCTCCACCGCCGCCGGGCTGAGCAGCACATTGTCCGCGGTGGTGACGATCATCGCGCCATCGATCCCGTCCGCGGCGGCGAGGACGCTGTCCGCCAGATTGTCGGCCGCGGCGACGAAGTCGACCGGCGGCGGACCATCGCGCAGCACCGCGCGGACCGATGCGAACATATCGGGCTCGATGACGACGATGATCCGGCGGCATCCCGGCGTGGCAGCCAGCGCCGCGGCGGCATGGACGATCAGCGGAGCACCCGCGATGGGCACCAGGCATTTGTGCGAAAGCCCCCGCGCGCCGGCCAGCGGATCAATCTGCCCCGCACGCTGGGCCGCCAGGATGATTGCGGTGAAGCGGGCGTCAGGCCGCGACACGGTCGAGCGTCCGCGTGATGAGGCCGTGGCGGGAGAGGCTTTCGGCAAGGATCGTCTCGATCAGCTCGGCATGGCTCCAGCCGATCTGGCCAGCAGCCATCGCGATGGTCTTCTTCGACCAGAGATTGCAGTTGAGGTTGACCTCCATGAAGCTCAGCGCACCGCTCTGGTGATCGAGGCGGAACTCGAAGCGGCCATAGTCGAAGGGCCGGAATTCCTTCATCATCTCGATCGACTGGCGCTCGGCCTCGCGCCGGATGCGGTCGTCGGCGAGCGGGCGGATCGCATAGGCCTGGTCATCGACCAGGTTCCGCTTTTCCAGATAGGTGCGAAGATATTGCGGGTCATGCTGTTCGACGATCTGAATCGGCAGGATGTACGGCTCGCCGTCGAGCGTGACGACGCAGACCTCGATATCATGGCCGGGGATGAAGGTTTCGACGATCGCGTCATGACCTTCCTGATGGATACGGCCTACCGACGCGGCGATATCGGCATGATCATAAGCCGCGCTGATACCCCAGCTGGCCGAGGATGCATTGGGCTTGACCACCCATTTCCGCGCCGCCGGGCAGCGCGACAGGTCGATCGGAGCGCCGCGGCGAAATATGGCCCAGGGCGCGGTTGCCAAGCCGCGCCCGGCGGCGACGCACTTGGAAAGATGCTTGTCGTCGGACAGGCCGCGCAGGATCGGGCTGGCGCCGAGATAGGGGATACCGCTCCGCTCGCACAGCAACGGCAGCAGCATCTCCGAATTGAGGAAGCCGCCGCGATTGAGCAGCGGGAAGACGAAGTCGACATCGGGCACGCCGAACAGCGCCTCATAACTGTCGGCCAGCTGGAGGTCGACGCCGATCTGCTCCAGCACGCTGCGCATCTCGCGATGATAGGTGGCGTGGGTGCCGTCGCTCGGGTGGAGCCCGCCTTCCCAATGAACATGCTTGGCGATGAACAGGATCCTGAGGGCGCGCTTCGTCGCCGCGGAAAGCGCGCGAGGCGCCGCGATGCATGTCATGTCACGTCTCCGGACCCGGCGGACCGCGGGGATGTCCCGTCGGGAGTTCCGCCTCAGGCCGGATCAGATTTTAGGGGCGCTGTGTGACGCGGGTGGGAACGCGATATGACGAAGGCGCTACGATCTGGTTGCGAGATGATGGGCGAGCAGCACGCCGTAGCGGCTTTCGCCCAGGCCGCGCCGCGCCGCGCGCTGGGGCATCAGCACCCCCGGCTTGCCATTGCCCTCGATCAGCATGGGGCCGTCCGCCGTCAGCGCCACATCCCAGCCGATCAGCACATAATCTGCGAAGGCACCGGCGTGCGCCTCGTTCACCAGGCCTATCGCCATCGCCCAGCCGGGCAGGGTGCGGCCGGCGATCGGCGCCCCGGTTGCGGGATGGATGTCATGGTCATGGCCGCCATAGCCGAAGCAGGCGGTGCCGAGCCGGCCATCGCCGAGGTCGACCGGCACGATCAGCCCGCCCGCCTTCATATTGTCGACGCGCGCCCGGGGATCTGACGCGCAGCGGAACGTGGCACTCACCACTTCTGGCAGGCCAGCTTCGTCCAGGATCGTGACGATTCGCACGGTCGGCAGCGCCCCCAGCGCAATGTCGGCCAGTTCGGGATGGACGACGATCAGCGGCTGGACCATGGTCGGATGCTGTATCCCGCGCAGCCGCGCCATCAGCGCCTGCGCATCGGCGATAGGCCCCAGCATGCGAACGCCATCGCCACCCTCGCCATGCACCGGCTTGGCGATCATCGGCCGATCGGCCGGGTCGGCGAGGATGCGGACCCGCCCGCCGGCAGCCGTCGCGATCGTTTCGGCATGCGGCAGCCCGGCGGCGGCGCAGCGCTCGGCGAAGAGGCGCTTGTCGGCCAGTGCGCAGCCGGCGGTCCAGCCCAGCGGGTTGATCCGCTTGTTGATGGCGGCATCCTCGAAGCGGCGCAGATACTGGTCGAGCTGGTCGGGATGTTCGATCCGGAACAGGGCGATGTCGTTCGGATCGGCGAAGCGCGCCCGGGCGATGGCGATGGCGCGGCGGCGCCAGCCTGCATCATAGCCGAAGCGTCGCTGCACCCGTGCGGCACGGCGCGGAATCCAGAGGTGGAAGCCGATCCCGATCAGCGCGTCGATCCCGGCGCGCAGGAAACCTCGTCCGGCGCGCCGCCGCGCATAATGGTCGCGCAGGAAGGGCGCCGCGACCGGGCGCAGTATCCCCGGGAAGAGCGGCCAGGCCTTTTTGAGATAATAGAGCCGGTTATAGCCTGCCATCGTCCGATCCCACCGTCCTCGCGGGATCGTCATATATCGCGGCTAGCGTGACGCTTTCGGGTCGGACCGTGCGCATGGGCCATATCATCATCTATATCCACGATCTGCGGTCGAGCGGCGTTACGCGCGACGCGATGATGCTCGCGGAGCATTGCAGTCTCTTTCACGACACTACCCTGGTCGCCGGCCATGGCGAGGGCTTCTTCCGCGATGCGGTGGGGCAGGGCCGCTATGCCAGCGTCATCCTGAAGCGGGCGGCGAGCCCGGCGGCGTCGCGCATCACCGCCGCCCTGCCGCTGCGCCGCTGGCTGCGGGGCCGCCCGCCCGGCGTCGTCATCTCGATGGGCAATCTGGGTCATGCGACACCCTATATTGCGTTAAGGGGCCTGAGCGGCTTCCGGGCGATCTATCGGATCAGCAACGCGGTGACGCGCGGCGATGGGCTGCGCGGCGCGCTGCGGATGCGCTGGATGGAAAGGCTGGTCGCCGATGCGGCGCGGATCGCGATCGTCGGTGCCGCAGTGGGCCACGCCCCGGTGCTCGCGCGCGCGCTGGAGCGCGGTCACGCCATCGCGATACCCAGCGGGGTCGATGTCGATCACGCGCTGGCGGCGGCACGGGCGCCAGCGCCGCATCGCTGGCTGGGCGAAGCGGTTCCCGTCATTCTCGGCATCGGCCGGCTGCGACCGCAGAAGAATTTCGAGCTGTTGATCGACGCGGTGGCCCGGGCGCGGAGCGAGCGCCGGCTGCGTCTCGCGATCGTGGGCGGCGGCAGCGAGGAGGAGCGCGGCGCCTTGCTCCGGCGTGCGCAGGCGGCGGGGCTGGGCGAGGATTTCCTGCTCGCGGGCGAGACCGCTAATGTCTTCGCCTGGGCGGCCCGATCGGATGTGTTCGTGCTGCCGTCGCGGTGGGAGGGGTCATCGCTGGCGCTGCTCGAGGCGATGGCGGTCGGCACACCGGTGATCGCATCGCGGTTGGCGGGCGATGCGCCGCTGGTGCTTGGCGAGGGCCGCTATGGGCTGCTCGTCGATGGCGACGATGCCGATGAACTGGCCGGGGCGATCCATGCCCAGCTGTCTTCCGCGGTCGTTCATCCCGGCAATCGCGCGCAGGATTATGCCCTGCCGGCCGATATCTATCGCGGCCTGATCGAGGATGTGCTGGCCGACATGGCCGGTGGAGCCCGCGCGGCGGCATGAGCGCGACCATGGGCGCCTCCGATGGCGGCGCCGTTTTCCGGCGGATGGGGCGCAACCTGGTCTGGCTGCTCGGCGGCCGCGGTTTTCAGGCGGTGGCGAGTCTCGTCTATCTCGGCGTCGCCGCCCGCACATTGGGGCCGCGCGGTTTTGGTGAATTCTCGCTGATCCTCGCTTATGGGCAGGCGATAGCCAATGTCGCACAGCTTCAATCGTGGCAGACGGTGATCCGCTACGGGATGATCCACCTCACCGGCGGCGCCAGCCAGCGGCTCGCCCGGCTGCTGGGCTTCACGACCCTGCTTGATTTCGCCGGGGCGGCGCTGGGGGCTGCGATTGCTTTGCTGGCCGTGCCGCTGGTCGCGGGCTGGCTGCACTGGAATCCGGCCGAGCAGGGCCGGGCTGCCTGGTTCGGCGTCGCGCTGCTGCTGTCGATCGGCGCGACGCCGACCGGCATGCTGCGCCTCGTCGACCGGTTCGACCTGATCACCTATGTGCAGGCTGTCGGGCCGTCGGTGCGGCTGGCAGGATCGCTGATCGCCTGGGCGACGGGGGCGGGGGTCGATGCGTTTCTCATCGCCTGGGCGGCGGCGGCTTTGGCCCAGCATGCCGCCACCTGGGGGACGGCGCTCGCCTGCTCCCGGCTGCCGATCGCCTTTGGCCCTGCCGCATGGCGGGCCGCCCGTGGCGAGAATCAGGGCATATGGAGCTTCATGATCACCACCAATGCCGCCGGTACGGTGAGCCTGCTGACCGAGCAGCTTGCGACCCTCGCGGTCGGCGGCGCGGTCGGCGCGACGGCGGCCGGCGGCTATCGCATCGCCGCCAGGATCGCCCGCGCGCTCGCCCGGCCGATCCAGATCGCGGCGCGTATCATCTATCCGGAAATGGCACGGCTCCATGCCCGTGCCGATCTGGCCACGCTCGACCATGTCATGGCGCGCGTCAGCCGCTATGCGCTCGCGCTGGCCGCCGCCGTGATCCTGATCGGGGTAGCCGGTGGCCCGTGGCTGATCCGGCTGCTGGCGGGCAGCGCCTATGATTTCGCTTATGGGACGCTCGCTATCCTCGCTGTCGGGGTGGCGATCGACCTGTCGGGTTTCGCGCTCGAACCGCTGCTCGTCGCGCATGGCCGCGCCGCCACGATATTACGCATCCGTCTCGTGGGGGCGGCCCTGTTCACGCTCCTGCTGTTCGCACTGCTGCCGACGCTCGATGCCGCCGCTGCCGCGATCGCGACGGTGATGGCGGCGCTGTTGGGGCGGATATGGATGGGGCGCTGCGTGATGGCGTTGCCGAAAGGGGAGCAGAGGTCCTAAGAGGTCCGGCATGAGCAACCTTTATTCCCGCCTCGCCGCCGGCTTCCCCGATCCCGCGAAGCCTTTCGCGCATCTGCCCGACGGCAGCATCGTCACCTATGGCGATGTCGCGCGCCGCTCGGCGGGATTCGCCCATATGCTGCGTGCCTTGGGCGTCGGCGTGGGGGATCGGGTTGCGGTTCAGGCGGACAAGAGCATCGACATGCTGATGCTCTATCTGGGGGCGCTCAGGGCTGGGGCGGTCTTCCTGCCGCTCAACACTGCCTATACCGCAGGCGAGCTCGAATATTTCATGCGCGATGCCGGGCCGGCCCTGTTCGTATGCGATCCGGCGGCGCTCGCGTCGATCGAGCCTCTGGCGAAGGCGGTGGGCGTGCCGCGGGTGGAGACGCTGGAAGGCCTGGCGACCCTGGCCGCCGGCCAGCCCGGCCGCTTCGACGATGTCGTGCGGGAGGATGGCGATCTCGCCGCGATCCTCTACACATCGGGCACCACCGGCCGCTCCAAGGGGGCGATGCTCAGCCACGACAATCTCGGCTCCAACGCCTTCATGCTGAAGGATGCCTGGGCATTCACCGGCGACGACGTGCTGCTGCATGCGCTGCCGATCTTTCACACCCATGGCCTGTTCGTCGGCACCAATACCATCCTGGCGGCGGGTGCGGCGATGATCTTCCTGCCGAAGTTCGACGCGCAGGCGATGCTGGCGGCGCTGCCGCGCGCAACCTGCATGATGGGGGTGCCGACCTTCTATATCCGCCTGCTCGACGATCCCGGCTTCACCGGCGATCTGGTGCGGCATATCCGGCTGTTCGTTTCGGGATCGGCGCCGCTGTCGGCCGACATCCACCGCGAGTTCAGCGAACGCACCGGTCACGCCATCCTCGAACGCTATGGCATGACCGAGACGAACATGACGATCTCCAACCCCTATGCGGGTGATCGGATCGCGGGCACGGTGGGCCTGCCGCTGCCCGGCGTCTCGATCCGTATCGCCGATCCGGACACGGGTGTGGCGCTGCCGCAGGGCGAGGTCGGCGTGATCGAGATAGCCGGTCCCAATGTCTTCCAGGGCTATTGGCGCATGCCCGAGAAGACGGCGGCCGAGTTTCGCGACGGATATTTCATTTCGGGCGATCTCGGCTTCGTCGATGCGCGCGGCTATGTCAGCCTTGTCGGGCGCGCCAAGGATCTGATCATCTCGGGCGGCTATAATGTCTATCCCGCCGAGGTCGAAGCCGCGCTCGACGAACTGGCGCAGGTCCATGAATCGGCGGTGATCGCGGTGCCGCATCGTGAACTGGGCGAGGCGCCCGTCGCGGTGATCGTGGCGCGGGAAAAAGGCTTCGCCGATGCCGACGCGATCAAGGCGAGTCTCGCCGATCAGCTCGCCCGCTACAAGCAGCCGCGCGCGATCCTGTTCGTCGATACCCTGCCGAAGAATGCGATGGGCAAAGTGCAGAAGGCGCTGCTGCGCGAAGAGTATAAAGGCGTACTGGCCTAGCTGACCCTGCCGCGCCTTCCAGGCATGCGGACCGGCTCTAGGGCGCTTTCGGCGCTACGGGTGCCACTGCCCTGCGCGCGGTCAATATCTTCACCGGCGCGGCCAGCATCTGGCCCTTCATCACGCCCACCCCGGCGGTCGGGGAGCGGGGCGCGGCCAGAATCTTCTTCACCACGTCCATCCCCTCGACGACACGTCCGAACACCGCATAGCCCAGATTGTCGCCGGGGGCGGTGGGGTTGGCGTCCATATAGGTCATATCGCCGACGATGATGAAGAAGTCGCAGGTCGCGGTGCCGGGCGCGTTGCGCGCCATCGAGATGGCTCCGTCGCTGTGGTGCAGGCCGGTCTTCGTCGTCGATTCATGCGCGATAGGGGGCAGGATCTTGCGCGCGTCCTCGCGGATGCCGGCCTGGACGAAGCCCTGGCTCGGCTCGTTGGGAACCGCGACGGACCGATAGAAGCTGATCCCGTCATAGCGCTTGAGATCGACATAGCGCAGGAAGTTGGTGGTGGTGATCGGCGCCCGTTCCTTCTCCAGCTCGAGCAGGATCGGCCCCTCACTGGTGGTGATGCGGACCAGCACGGTCGCCGGCTTCGGTGCGGGTGCGACGGGGGCCGCATCGACCGTGGGAGGCACCGCCGCCTGGGCGAGGAGCGGGGCGGCGGATAGGGCGGCGAGAGCGGCAAGCGCGAGTCGGATTCTGATCATCGCCGCAGATTAGCCGGAAGCTGCGGCCGTGGGGAAGCTTGGCGAACGCGCCTTGCACCCGGCATACCGAGTCGGCAGGCAAGCCGCCCCTTTTCAACGACAGGACCGATGAACCGCCCCCCTGACAGCAACCCTGCTGCGGGTTCAGGCTCCCGGCTTGCGCCCGCCCTTGTTGAAAGGCTTGGCGCCGTAGCGCTTCGGGCCGCCGGGGCCGCCCGCGCCGCGCGGTGGGCCGCCTGGCCCGCCGGTGCCGCGCGGCGTGTAGTTGGGGCGAAGCTGGGCGCGCGCCGGCGGCCCGCGGCGGTCGCGCAGTTGGCCGACGGGCGGGGTGGGATCGTCGCCGGCCGGTTCGATGACGACGCCGTCCTCCTCACCCGCCGTGCGCTTCAGCGCATCGATGAATTTGCTCGCGATCGCGCGGGGGATTTCGAACCGGGTCTCGGTCTGGAAGATGCGGATCGCGCCGACGTCGCGCTTGGTGATGTGCCCGCGCCGGCAGACCAGCGGCAGCAGCCAGCGGGGATCGGCATTGGCGCCGCGCCCGACATTCATGCGGAACCACATGGTCTCCTCGAAGCCGGGGCGTGGCCCCTGCTCGCGGGTCGCCTGCTCGCGCTCGCCACGCGCCACCGGGGATGCGTCGATCAGCTCCTCCGGGGCGGGCAGGCTCTGGCGCTGGGTGCGGACGAAGGCGGCGGCGATCTCCTCGGCGCTCTTGGTCTCCAGCAGCTTGCGGGCGACCTCCAGATCCTCTTCCGATACCTCGCCGACCGACAGGCTCTCCAGCAGCCGCTCCTGATCGCGCGCATAGATGGTGTCGGGGCTCGGCACCGATTCCCACGTCGCGTTGACATTGGCGGCGCGCAGCAGCCGTTCGGCATGGCGCCGGCGCTGATAGGGGGTGATGAGGACGCAGGTGCCCTTCTTGCCCGCGCGGCCGGTGCGGCCCGAACGGTGCTGGAGCGTCTCCGGATTGATTGGCAGCTCAGCGTGGATGACCAATTCGAGGCCGGGCAGGTCGATGCCGCGCGCGGCGACGTCGGTCGCGATGCAGACGCGGGCGCGGCGATCGCGCAACGCCTGCAGCGCATGGTTGCGCTCATTCTGGCTGAGCTCGCCGGACAGCGTCACCGCCGAAAAGCCGCGCTCGGTGAGCGTTGCCGAGAGGCGGCGGACATTCTCGCGGGTCGCGCAGAACACCATCGCGCCCTTGGCCTCGTGGAAGCGCAGCACATTGACCACGGCGTTCTGGATGTCGGCCGGGGCGACGGCCATCGCGCGATAGTCGATATCGGCATGCGCCTCACGGGCATTGGTCGTCTCGATGCGCAGCGCGTCGCGCTGGTAGCGCTTGGCGAGCAGCGCGATCGGCTTCGGCATCGTCGCGGAGAACAGCAATGTGCGCCGCTCGGGCGGCGTCATGTCGAGAATCTCCTCGAGGTCCTCACGGAAGCCGAGGTCGAGCATTTCGTCGGCCTCGTCGAGGATCACCGCGCGCAGCGATCCCGGCTGGAGCGTGCCGCGTTCGAGATGGTCCTTCAGCCGTCCCGGCGTGCCGACGACGATATGGCAGCCATAGGACAGGGCGCGCTGCTCGACGCGGACGTTCATCCCGCCGACGCAGCTCGTCACCCGCGCGCCGAGCTTGGCGTAGAGCCATTGCAGCTCGCGCTCGACCTGAAGCGCGAGCTCACGGGTCGGGGCGATGATCAGGGCGAGCGGTTCGCCCGGACGTGGCAGATTCTCGGCGCCCTGCAGCAGCGTCTGGGCGATGGCGAGGCCATAGGCGACGGTCTTGCCCGATCCGGTCTGGGCGGAGACCAGCAGGTCGCGGTCATGCGCCTCGGCGGCGATCACCTGCGCCTGGACGGGGGTGGGCTCGGTATAGCCGCGCTCGGTGATTGCCTCGGCGACAAGCCGCGGCAGGGAAGAAAAGGGCATTTAATTTCCGATGTTGCAGGGGCCGGCGCCTCTCTGCGCGCGGCGATGTTAAGCCGGCCTATAGGGAAGATCGGCGCAAAAGGCCAGCCACCCCCCGCACAGCACCGATGGAAGAAATTCGTCGCTGTTTCGTAGACGCTGTAAATCCGCCCCCACGGGCATTTCGGGAGGATGGCGTGCCGGCTTGCAGATCGACCGCTTCGGCGTGGGCCGTGGCGCGGCCGCGGTAGATGCCGCCGCTGTTTAGGCGGCGTTCAGCCCGCCCCCGCCAGACACGGCTGCCATGAGCCGGATGCTCCCGCCCGACACCCAGGCGCGCCGCATGGCGCAGCCGCCGCTCCTGCCGATATCGCAGGCGATCGGCATCGCGCGGCTGATCTGCATCCTCGGTATCGTCTGGGTCCATGGCTGGACGGGGCTGGGCGGCGAGCAGATGGCAGCCCTTGCCGGATCGCCGCAGCATGTGATGCGCTGGACGGTGGTCGAGCTGTTCGGGCGCAGCGCGGTGCCGCTGCTCAGCATCGTTTCCGGCTGGCTGGTCGCGCAGTCGCTGGCGCAACGCGGCCAGCGCCCGTTCCTCCTCGGCAAGGCGCGGACGGTGCTGCTGCCCATGCTGCTGTGGAACGTGATCGCGCTGCTGCTCGTCGTCGGTGCGGGCGGGCTCGGCCTGATCCAGGCGCCGCTGCCCGGCGACACGCGCTGGCTTGCCGATAATCTGCTCAACCTCTCCCGCGCCGGCGACATCAATGTCCAGACCAGTTTCCTGCGCGACCTGTTCCTCTGCCTGCTCGTGGCGCCCTGGCTGGTGCGGCTGCGGTCGGGGTGGCTGCTGCTGATCGCCGCCGGGGCGGCGCTGTGGGCGGTCGCAGGCTGGCAGCTGCTGGTCTTGCTGCGGCCGGGCATATTGCTGTTCTTCGTAACCGGCATACTGGCCCGTCGCCACGGGCTGGCCGAACGCATGGGCGCGCTCACCTTCTGGCGCGCGGCGCTGCCCTTCGCGCTGATCGTTCCGGTCAAGATCTGGCTGTCGGTGCATGGCGAGGGGATTGCCGGCTATCATGTCGATCTGGTCGCCACCGTCGATCTGCTCGCGCGGGCGGCGGCGGCCCTGCTCGTCTGGCGCAGCGCGATGGCGCTGGCCCGGCGCGGCATCGGACCATGGCTGCTCGGCCTGGAGCGCTATGCCTTCTTCCTGTTCTGCAGCCATCTGCTCTTCATGTGGCTGCTGGCGCCCGCGATCGGCGCCATCACCGGGCCGATGGGCAGCGCCGGCTGGCCGCTGTTCTTTCTGGTGCAGCCGGCTCTGGCGCTGGGCTTCGCCATCCTCCTCGCCCGGCTGATCGAGGCGGTTTCGCCGGCGGCGGCCGACCTGCTCAGCGGCGGCCGGCTCGGACGTCAGGCGGCCTCGCCCGCCGCCCGCCCGCTCGCCCACGCCCATTGGAAATTATAGCCGCCCAGCCAGCCGGTCACGTCGACCGCTTCGCCGATGAAATGCAGCCCCGGCACCTTCCGCGCCATCAGGCCGCGCTGGTCCAGCCCGTCGGTCGCGACCCCGCCGATCGTCACCTCGGCCTTGGCAAACCCCTCCGAGCCATTGGGCGTGAACGACCATCCATTCAGCCGGCGCCCGGCCTCGGCCAGCACCTGATCCTTCAGGCCGTGGAGCTGCCCCGCGAAACCCAGCCGGTCCGCCAGCACATCGGCCAGCCGGTCGGGGAAGCGTTCGCGCAGGATCGTGCGCGGTTCGGCCCTGGGGCGGGCGCGCTTGGCCTCGATCAGCAGCGCGGCGGCATCGGTTCCGGGCATCAGGTCGAGTGCGATACTGTCGCCATGCCGCCAATAGCTGCTGATCTGCAGGATCGCCGGGCCTGAAAGCCCGCGATGGGTGAACAGCGCCGCCTCGCGGAAGCGCGCCTTGCCGAGGCTCGCGACGACGTCGAGCGAGACGCCCGACAGGCTTTCGAACAGCCGGTCGTCCTGCCCCAGGGTCAGCGGGACGAGCGCCGGGCGCGGTTCGACGACCTTCAGGCCGAACTGGCGCGCGACATCATAGGCGAAGCCGGTCGCGCCCATTTTCGGGATGGACGGGCCGCCGGTCGCGATCACCAGCGAGGGCGCGGCAAAGGTGGCGCCGGGGGTCTCGACATGGAACTGGTCGGGCTTCGTGATGGCGGTGATGCGGGTGAGCAGCTTCGTCTCCACCCCGCCTTTCGCGCATTCATCGTCGAGCATCGCCACGATCTGCTTCGCCGATCCGTCGCAGAACAGCTGGCCCAGCGTCTTCTCATGCC
>CAZJXG010000045.1:0-22492 GCA_964549965.1 uncultured Sphingomonas sp.
GCGATCGGATCCGCGACGACCAGATCCGCCGGCACCCGCTCGTCGAGCAGCGCATGGACGAAGCTCGTATTCGCGCCATTCTCCAGCAGGCGGCGCACCAGATAGGGTAGCAGTTCCTCATGCCCGCCGACCGGCGCATAGGCACGCAGCCGCAGTGAACCGTAGCGCTTCTCGGCCGCCGAATAGAGCGCCTCGCCCATGCCGTGGAGACGCTGGTGTTCGATCGTCACGCCCGCGCCGTCGGCCATGCCGCGCACCGCGGCCAGCGTATGCGCATTATGGCTGGCAAATTGCGGATAGAGCGCCGGTGCTGCGTCGATCAGCGCCTTGGCGCAGACGAGGTAGGACAGATCGGTCGCCGCCTTGGTGGTGAACACCGGATAATCGGGGCGGCCGGCGACCTGTGCCTTCTTGATCTCGCTGTCCCAATAGGCGCCTTTGACGAGGCGCACCATGATCCGACGCCCGCTCGTCTCGGCAAGCGCACGCAGCGCGCCGATCACCGCCAAGCCACGCTTCTGATAGGCCTGGACGACGACGCCAAGACCCGTCCAGTCGCCAAGCTCGGGCTCACCGACCAGCCGCTCGATCATCTTGAGCGAAAGGACGAGCCGGTCGGCTTCCTCGGCATCGATCGCGAAATTGAGATCATAGGTCGCGGCGATCAGCGCGAGACGCTTCACCCGGGGATAAAGCTCGTCCCAGACCCTCGCCTCCTGCACCGCCTCATAACGCGGGCAGAGCGCCGACAGCTTGACCGACACGCCGTGCCCCAATTCGGGTCCCGCTCCGCCCGATGCCTTGCCGACCGCCTCGATCGCATCGGCATAGATGCGCTCATAGCGGGCCGCATCGGCTGCCGTGCGGGCGCCTTCGCCCAGCATATCGAACGAGCAGAGATACCCTTCCTTCTTCGAGCGGGCGAGCGCGGCTCCGATCGTCCGGCCGAGCACGAACTGCTCGCCCATCATCTTCACCGCGGCGCCGACCGCCTGGCGGATCACCGGTTCGCCAACCCGCGCGGTGATGCGCTTGAGGAAACCGCCGAGATCGCGCTTCGCCTCGTCATCGACATCGACCAGCCGGCCCGTCAGCATCAGCCCCCAGGTCGAGGCGTTGACGAACAGGCTGTCGGACTGGCCAAGATGGCTCGCCCAGTCGGCGGAGCCGATCTTCTCGGCGATCAGCCGATCGCGCGTATCGGCATCCGGGGTGCGCAGCAGCGCCTCGGCCAGGCACATCAGCGCCAGCCCCTCGCGGGTACCGAGCGAGAATTGCTGAAGGAAGCTTTCGACGACACCCTGCTTTCTGGTCGCCCCCCGCGCAGCTTCGACCAGGGCGCTCGCCTCGGCGACGATGTCGCGGCGATCCTCGTCGCTGAACGGCTGACGCTCGATCAGGCTGCGGACGACCGCGCCCTCATCAGCATATTTGCCGGCGTCGATCAGGTCCCAGTTGGAAAGCGTGGTCGCCATTGGAGTCTCCGGTCGCCGGGCATGATCGCCGACATATCATCATGATATTGCCATTCATGCCGAAGGTGCTTCATATTATCGGCGTCATATCCGAAAGAACGCCGATTATATGCCGCCCGAGCCGAAGCATGTTCCGATCGACGAAACCGACCGCCGCCTGCTGCGCGCACTGCAGGAGGACGGGCGAATCACAAACCAGGCGCTGGCGCAACGCTGCGGCCTGTCCCCCGCCGCCTGCTTCGACCGGGTGAAGCGGCTGCGCGAGCGCGGCGTGATTCTAGGCTATACGGCGCTGCTCGATCCCGGACAGCTCGACCAGGCCTTGATGATTTTCATCGAAGTGTTGCTCGATCGCACCACCGACGATGTGTTCACCGCTTTCTCCGATCATGTCCGCCGGATTCCGCAGGTCATGGAATGCCATATGGTGGCCGGCGGCTTCGACTATCTGCTGAAGGTGCGCGTGTCGGACATGGCCGCATATCGCAGTTTTCTGGGCGATATCCTCACCGCGATGCCGGGTGTGCGCGAGACGCGGACCTATGCGGTGCTGGAAGAGGTCAAGCTGACGACGCGGCTGGCGGTGTAGCGATAGCTCCATTTCGGACAAGTTCCGTTACGTAAGTTGGTGCGTTCATGTAGAGCTCTTAACCAGACATCAGGTCTCACCGGAACGACCCATGACGATCTACAGCTTCGAGACCATGTCAGCGAGCGATGCCGCCAATTTCACGTCGGCCGACCGACTGGTCATCTCGACGCGCTTCATCCAACCATTCGTTCCCGACATCACCTACAATGTTTCGCTCGGCACCATATCGCTTTCCAGTTTCAACAAGACCCTGACCTTCAGCAATACCGCCTTTGCCGGCGCCCCCATCACTTTCGGCCGCAATCCGGCATCATGGGGCGATTCCGCGCTTTTTCTGGGATCGTTCGGCGATGATGCGATCCGTATAACCAACGACTTCGATTATAATGTTGCCACGGGACTGGCCGGCAACGATCTGATCGAAGGCGGTAACGGCAATGACCTCATCTCAGGTCGCGAGGGTCACGACACCATCTACGGCAATGGCGGCGACGACACCCTCAATGGTACCGGCACCGGCGACGGAAGCTTGGCGAGCGCCGGCGACGATGGCGCCGGAGATTTCCTCGACGGGGGCGCGGGCAACGACCATCTGAGCGGCGGTACCGGCAATGACACCCTAATAGGTGGTGACGGTAACGATGGACTCGGCGGTTTTCGCGGCGCCGACTATATGGCCGGCGGGGCTGGCGACGACAGCTACGGCGTGGACGACTCCGGCGATGTCGTCGTCGAGAATGCTGGCGAAGGCGTGGACACGGTCGGCACCAGCATATCCTTCACCCTCCCTGCCAATGTCGAGCGGTTGATAAGCTCGGCCAATGTTGGCGTGACGCTGACCGGGAACGCCGAAGCGAACTTCATTCGCGGCAGCACCCGCGGCAACGACGTTATCAACGGCGGCAGCGGAAACGACGAGCTTCAGGGAGGTGGCGGCGCCGATACCATCAATGGCGGGGACGGGAACGATACCCTGACCGGCGGCGGCCAGGGCAGCGTTCTGAACGGCAATGAAGGAGACGACGTCTTTCTTCCGTTCAGCGTGCCCACCATCTACAATGGGGGCAATGGCGTCGATACCGTGCGTGTTACGGGGTCGGGGGTCAATTTCTTCGGCAGCGATTTCATATCCGTAGAGCGCATCGAGCTGGCATCGGAACGATTCAGCGATGTGCGGGTCACCATCAGCTTCGAAAGGTTGACGGGCCTGGCCGGCAACGTGGCTTTTGTCGGCGGCGCGGGCAATGACAGTTTGAATGTCACGGCCGACGCCGCGGGAACCTATCAACTCCCCAATCTCTCGCTGAGCGGCTGGACTGCCCAGCTTCCTCCTCTCCAGAGTTTCAACATCACCTTTCCCTACACGCAGGGTGACGTCATATTCCTCACCGGCACACAGGCGGTGGACTATGTGCTGAGGACTGCGGCGGTGCATAGCGAGGTGCAGGGCCTGCTCGGCAATGCCGGTAATGACCAGTTGATCGGCGGAGATGGGATCGATGCGCTGATCGGCGGTGACGGCAATGACACGCTGCAAGGCGATGCCGGCGATGATCGGCTGGCAGGTGGCACCGGCGCCGACCAGCTCGACGGCGGCAACGGTAATGACACGCTGCAAGGCGATGCTGGCGACGACCGGATAGTGGGCGGCTCAGGTATCGACCAACTCGACGGTGGGGACGGCAACGACACGCTGGATGGGGGCTCTGGCGACGACCGGATAACGGGCGGCTCGGGCCACGACCAACTAGCCGGCAATGGCAGCAACGACGTCATGGAGGGCTTCGACGGACACGATGTGCTCACGGGCGGCGATGGTTCCGATATCCTGCTAGGCGGCAACGGCAACGATCACCTCTACGGCCAGTCCACGAATGGCGGTGCCGATGGGGCAGATTCGATCAGTGGAGACGTTGGTTCGGACTATATCCAGGGCAATGCCGGCAGTGACACGCTAAACGGTGGTTCCGGATCCGATCGTATCAACGGCGGCGCCGATGACGATCAGATTTTGGGCAGCTACGGCAACGACAGCATCAATGGCAATCTGGGCAACGACGATATCGATGGGGGTGCTGACAATGATTCCCTGCGCGGCGGCCAAGGCAATGACAGCATCGCAGGAGACAGTGGGAACGACCTGATCTTTGGCGATCTCGGCACCGACATCCTGACGGGCGGTGCGGGCATCGACACCTTCTTCTTCACCGGGCAATCTTCACTGGTGGCAAGCCCTGACACTATTACCGATTATGCGCCAGGCGCGGATCGCTTGTCGCTGATCTTCGTGCCGGCCGCTCTGCTCACAGGCCCGGCCCAATCGAGCCTGTCGAACGCCATCAATCTGGCTCAACAATTGTTCGACGGACGCGCGGGCAATCGGGAAGTGGCGGTCCTCGCCGTGGGTAGCGACACTTATGTTCTCTATGGAAGCACAGGAGGTGAAACCGTCGACTCGGCAATTCTCCTGTCCGGCGTCAGTGCAGACATCATCAATGCCGGCGACTTCATCTAGACGACCCCACCGCCAGTCGCGCGGCTCCGCCTACCCGCAATTTCCAAGCATCGTGGCGTGTCGATTTTTCCAAAGTGTTGCTCGACTGCACCACCGCTATGTATTGAATATCTTTTGGCTATTCGGGCGGAGTTTAGCGGAGGACCAAGCCGGCATCTGCTTAGGAGGTCGCTTCTCCAAGATAGCGCCATATCGAAGCTTTCCGGTCGTTATTCCCACCCAATGCCCGGCGTCCGCGAGACGCGGACCTATGCGGTGCTGGAAGAGGTCAAGCTGACGACGCGGCTGGCGGTGTAGCAATTCTCCGTGTCGCCAGAATGCATGGGGCAAAGCAGGAAGGGCCCGCCGTGCGGACCACCGCGTCCGGCGGACGCACGATAATCGGCAATATTCCGTCATGATTCCGCTGGTGAAACGACAAGTGCACTGCAGCAAGGATTTTCCGGCCGCACTGACATAAGTGAAAGCACGGGGAGGGATTGATCTGCAACGCCATAGAACGGTAATGATCGACGCATAACACCACGGGCGAGGGGCACTAAAACGGAGACGGACGATCCATCATCCGTCGTTTTCGCTTGTGCACCGCAAAACCGAATGTCCGTCGCAAGTGGTGCGAAAAAGGGGACCTAACATAATGCGAAATTTCAATCTCGGCTGCGCCGTGGGCGCCATTGCTGTTGCCATCGTCGCAAGCGCTCCTGCCCAGGCACAGGAAACGACCTCGTCGATCCAGGGCACCGTCACCGCCAATGGCGCGCCGGTCGCCGGCGCCGCCGTCACCATCACCCACATTCCCTCGGGCACCCGCTCGACCGCCACGACGAATGCGTCGGGCGGTTTCAGCGCGTCCGGCCTGCGCATTGGTGGGCCTTTCTCGATCATCGTCAATGCCGCCGGCTATCCTTCCGCCGAGGTGAACGACATCGAGACGGTCGCCGGCCAGGCCTTCACACTGCCGATCGAACTGGCGGAACAGGGCGGCCAGGAAATCGTCGTCAGCGCGACCAGCATCAAATCGGCCCGCACCGTCTCGCAGGGCCCCGTCACGTTGCTGACCAGCGCCGACATCGCCAAGGTCGCCACCGTCAACCGCGACATCCGCGATCTCAGCCGCCGCGACCCGTTCGCCCGCCTCGACGACTCCCCCGGCGGCGGCCGCGCGATCAGCTTCGCAGGCCAAAACGCACGCTACAACCGCTTCACCGTCGACGGCGTGCCTATCACCGACAATTTTGGCCTGAATACGGACGGTCTTCCCAGCCGCCGTTCACCGATCCCGCTCGATGCGGTCGGCCAGTTCCAGGCGAAGGTCGCGCCCTATGACGTGCGCGACGGCAATTTCCAGGGCGGCGCGATCAATATCGTGCTGCGTTCGGGCACCAATGATTTCCAGGGCACCGGCTTTTACGCCTATTCGGACCAGAGCCTGAACGGCAAGAAGACCAAGCCTGGACCCGGTGTTCCCACCGGTCGGGTCAGGCTGCCTGACTACAAGTATAAGAATTATGGCGCCGAGCTGTCGGGCCCGATCATCAAGGACAAGCTGTTCTTCATGATCGCCGGTGAACGCATCCGCGCGCCGAGGCCGATCCCCGAAGGCCCCTCGGACAACAATGCAGGCACCGCGATCTCGACCCTGACTCAGGCGCAGGTCGATGCGGTTTCGGCCATCGCCCAGAGCCGCTATGGTTATGACACCGGCGGCGTGCTGAAGACCAATGGCGACAAGGATGATCGCCTGGTCGCCAAGATCGACGCCAACCTGTCCGAAACGCAGCGCCTGTCGCTAACCTATACCTATGCCAAGGACGCGATCAATTTCGTCCAGAATGCCTTCTCGACCGCTCCGCAGGGTCTGGGCCTGACCTCGAACGCCTATGTGTCCAGCAATAAGCTGAACACCTATGTCGGTCAGTTGAACTCGCAATGGACCGACGATTTCTCGACCGAAGTTCGTGGCTTCTACAAGGACTATGTCCGCGGCCAAAATCCGGTGCTGGGCCGCGGCTTCGCGCAATTCCAGGTCTGCACCGCGCCAACCTCGGACCGCACCACCGCAGGCGCTGCGGCGACCGCGAACATCAACTGCCCGACCAACTTCGCGTCCGTCTCGTTCGGCCCGGACATCTCGCGTCAGACCAATGCGCTGACCAGCAGCACCTGGGGCGGCTTCGTCCAGGCGCGGCTGACCAGGGGTGACCATAACATCCGTGCCTTTGCAGACGTCCAGTCGACCAAGGTGTTCAACTCCTTCCTGCAGCGGTCGGCGGGCGACTATTATTTCGACTCGATCGCCGATTTCCAGGCCGGCAATGCCCAGCGTTTCCGGTACGCCAACGCCATCCCGACTCTGGTTCCCGAGGACGGCGCCGCCAATTTCAAATATCAGGCCTATGCCTTCGGCATCATGGACACGTGGAAGATCACGCCCGAGTTCAACATGTCCTACGGCCTTCGCTATGATCTGTATGGCGGCCATAGCCGTGCGGTGCTGAACCCGAATTTCGTGAGCCGCTACGGCTTCGCCAACAACGCTTTTCTTTCGGGCCGTGGCATCCTGCAGCCGCGCTTCGGCTTCGACTACAAGCCGACCAGCCGCCTCAACATCCGCGGCGGCGTAGGCATCTTCTCGGGCGGTACGCCGGACGTCTATTTCGCGAACAGCTTCTCGAACACCGGCGTTCTAACCAACTCGGTCGAGGTACAGCAGGGGAACAGCGGCGCCTATACCGGCACCGGCGTCAACGCGACCAATGGCGCGGCTATCCTTAGCAATGTCAACGGCACGACCATCCCGGCCGCTGCCAATGCACTGCTGCTCAACGCCGCGACCTCGGCCAACTCGACCACCAATGCGGTCGATCCCAACTTTAAGATCCCGTCGCAATGGCGCGCCACCCTGTCGGCCACCTACAACGCCGATCTGGGTCCGCTGGGCGATGGCTGGGAGTTCGGCGCCGACGTCTTCTATTCGGCGGTTCGTAACCAGGTCTTCTTCCAGGATCTGCGTGTTCGTGCCAATGGCCTTACCACCCCGGACGGCCGTGTGCGCTACACGCCGATCACCAGCTTCACCGACACCAATTCGGACATCTTCCTCACCAACTCGAAGAAGGGCCGCAGCTATGTCTATGTCGCCCGCCTCCAGAAGGCATTCGACATCGGCGTCGATGCCGGGGTGAGCTTCACCTATCAGGACATCAAAGACCAGAACCCCGCAACCTCGTCGACGGCGGGCTCCAACTATGCCGCTGGTGTGTCGTTCGACCCGAACGGTCCTGCCTATGGCACCTCGAACGACGAGGTGAAGTACGCGTTCAAGTACAACCTCTCGTTCGAGAAGGAGTTCTTCGGCGACAACAAGAGCACGATTTCGCTGTTCGGCGAAACCCGCATCGGCCGTCCCTATAGCTACACGCTACGCGACACCGCCGCGCGCAGCCAGATCTTCGGCACGATCGGTACCGGCACCCGTTACCTGCTTTACGTGCCGACGGGCGTGAACGATCCCAAGGTATCGTTCGACACCGCTGCCAATGCCGCCGCGTTCGACGCCTATGTCAATGCGACCGGGCTGGACAAATATCGTGGCAAGGTCGCACCACGTAACGGCTTCAACTCGAAGTGGTTCACCAAGGTCGACCTTCACCTTGCGCAGGAGATCCCGACCGGCCTGGGTGACTCGAAGATCACGTTGTTCGCGGACATCGAAAACTTCACCAACTTCATCAACAAGAAGTGGGGCCAGATTCGCGAGTATCAGTTCCCGTACACGATATCGCCGGTCACGGTGACCTGCCTTACCGCGCCGGTTGCCACCGGCACGGCGCCGGGTACCGCGACGGGGGCAAATGCTGGCGCGCCCTGCGTCCAGTATCGTTACACCCCGACCACGAGCACGGGTGGGGTGTTCACCGCGCCAACCGATCAAATCTACGCGCTCCAGTCGCTCTACACGATCCGCGTCGGCGTTCGCTTTTCCTTCTGATCGAAGCGATCTTTGAAACATCGGGGCCTCGCGAAAGCGGGGCCTCTTTGTTTTTGGTGCACTGGGTTTTGGGGCACTGGCCAGTGCCGTCATTTTCAGCCAGAAGGCGCCGCAATGCGTTCGCCGGCCTTCATCCTTGCGCTGTTCGCCGCGTTGGTTCCCAGCGTGCCGGCCCTCCTCCATGCCGCGCCACCTGCGGCGCGCGGCGCCATCGTCATACGACCGGCGGCTCCGCCCGCCCCGTCGCCGACACGCCCTGCAGCCTCGGTCGCGGGCAACGTCACCAACCCAGCCGCCGCGCCGATCCCCTCCGCTCCGGCCCGGCCCACAGCCAGCCCCGCCCCGGCCCGGCCCGCCGGGCAGATCACGCTGTGCGAAGGGGTCTGGCTCGACGGCATGCGCAATCGGGCGGTGCCGGTGCGCATCCGCATGCCCGCCGGTAGCGGCAAGGTGGCGGTGATCCTGTTCAGCCACGGCCTGGGCGGCTCGCTCGATGCCGGCGCGATCTGGGCGCATGCCTGGGCGGGCGCGGGCTTCGCGGTGGTCAATGTCCAGCACCCCGGCACCGACAGCTCGATCTTCGGCAAGCCCGGATTCAGGTCTCTGCTCAATGGCGACCAGCTGACCGATCGCGCGCGCGACATACAGTTCGTGATCGGCGAACTGGGCCGCCGGGTGATCGAAGGCGCGTGCGATCTCGGTCGGATCGACCACACAAGGATCGGCGTCGCGGGCCACAGCTTCGGCGCACAGACGGTCCAGGCGATCGCCGGACAGAGCTTTCCGATGGAGATCGATCCGCCGCTGAGCGACCCCAGGGTCCGTGCCGCGGTGGGCCTCAGCCCCTCGCCGCCGCTCGGCTGGTCGCCGGAGGCCGCCTTCTCGACGATCCGCATTCCTTTCCTGTCGATCACCGGCACGGCGGACGCCGTACCCTTCGTCATCCCGATCACCGCGCTCCAGCGCCAGGAGCCGTTCCGACTGATGCCGCCGGGCGAGAAATATCTGCTGGTGCTGAACGGCGGCACCCATGAGATGTTCGCGGGCCAGGCATTCCGCACCACCCTGAATGGCGAGCCGCCACCGCATATCCGCGATGCGGTGATCGAGGCGACGCTGGCCTTCTGGCGCGCCACGCTGGACAAGAATGCCGCGGCGCTCATGTGGCTGCAGAGCCCGACCGGGCTGCGAGCCTTCCTGAACGAAGGCGACGTCTTCGAGAGCCGCTGACCGGGGACGTGGCAGCCACCTCAATGGAAGTCCCGCGATTTCGGCAGGATGCGGACATCGCGCGGGTGGCTGCCGCGCGGGACATGGTGGCGCGGCGGCTGGGGATGCTCGAACACATCGGCGCGTGACAATTCGATCTCGGCGCGGTGATCCTCCGACAGGCGGTCAAACTCGGCGGTGCGATCGGTAACGATCGCGCCCATCAGGTGGACGACGCCCTCCGCGCTCTTCTGGATCTCGCCCTCGACGACCATCAGCCGCGCCGCCATCACCTGCCGCCGCTGCACCTCGAAGGTGCGCGCCCAGAGCAGCACGTTGCAGATGCCGGTCTCGTCCTCCAGGGTGATGAAGATCGCCTTGCCCTCCCCCGGCCGCTGGCGGACGAGGACGACCCCGGCCACCTTCGCCCGGCGTCCGTTGCGGCCCTTCGCTATCTCCGCGCAGCTGAGCACCCCTTCGCTGCGGAAGCTATCGCGCAGGAACTGCATCGGATGGCCTTTGAGCGACAGGCGGGTGAGCTGATAGTCGGCCGCGACATGTTCGGACAGCGGCATGACCGGAAGCCGCGCATCAGGCTCCTCGCCCAGCTCGCGGGCGCTGGCCGCGGCGAACAGGGGCAGTTCGCCATCGGGGGTCCGCCGCGCCTCCCACAGGGCCATCCGCCGATCGAGCCCGATCGAACGGAAGGCATCGCTGTCGGCGAGCAGACGCAGCGCGCGGCGCGGCAGCTTCGCCCGGCGCGCCAGTTCCTCGATACCGGTGAAGCGCCCCGCCCCGCGCGCCGCGACCAGCGCCTCGGCCCAGGCCTCGCGGAAGCCGTCGACCTGGCGCAGGCCGATGCGCAGGGCGAGAGCGGGATAAGTCAGCGCCCTCTCATCCTCGTCATTCCCGCGCAGGCGGGAATCCATATTCTCTGACGCTCGAACCTCTTGCGGTTCAGTCCGTATGGATCCCCGCCTCCGCGGGGATGACGGGAGAGGAGGTGAGGCAACCGATTCCAGGCTGTTGTCCCAGCCGCTATGGTTGATGTCGACGGCCCGCACCTCGACGCCATGTTCACGCGCGTCGCGAACGATCTGGGCCGGGGCATAGAAGCCCATCGGCTGCGCATTGAGCAGGGCGCAGGCGAACACCGCCGGATAGCGGCACTTGATGTAGGATGAGGCATAGACGAGCAAAGCGAAGGACTGGGCATGGCTTTCGGGAAAGCCATAGCTGCCGAAGCCCTTGATCTGCTCGAAGCAGCGCGCGGCGAAATCAGGCGGGTAGCCGCGCCCGACCATGCCGTCGATCATCTTGCGTTCGAACATCGGCATGGTGCCGACATTGCGGAAGGTGGCCATCGCACGGCGCAGCTGGTTCGCCTCCGCATCGGTGAAGCCCGCCGCGACGATCGCCAGCTTCATCGCCTGTTCCTGGAACAACGGCACCCCCAAGGTCTTGCCCAGCACCCCCCGCAACTCATCGGGATCATGGTTTGGGCCGGGTGAGGGATAGATCACCGGCTCCCTGCCCGATCGCCGCCGCAGATAGGGATGGACCATGCCGCCCTGGATCGGCCCCGGCCGCACGATCGCGACCTGGATGACGAGATCATATAGCTCGCGCGGTCGCAGCCGGGGCAGCATGTTGATCTGGGCGCGGCTCTCGACCTGGAACACGCCGATGCTGTCGCCCGCGCACAGCATGTCATAGACATCGGGCTGATCGGGCGGGATGCTCGCCAGCGCATATTGCTTGCCGATATGCGTTTCGATCAGCGTGAAGGCCTTGCGGATGCAGGTGAGCATGCCCAGCGCCAGCACATCGACCTTCATCAGACCGAGCGCGTCGATATCGTCCTTGTCCCATTCGATGAAGGTGCGATCGTCCATCGCGGCATTGTGGATCGGCACCGTTTCGTCGAGCCGATCCTCGGTCAGCACGAAGCCGCCGACATGCTGCGACAGATGGCGCGGAAAGGTCAGCAGCTGTTCGACCAGCATGTTGAGCCGGGCGATCCCGACATTGCCGATGTCGAAGCCGGTCTCGTGGAAGCGCTTCTCCTCCATCTTCGCGGCGAAGCTGCCCCAGATGGTGGAGGTCAGCTTGGCCGCGACATCCTCGCTATAGCCCAGCACCTTGGCGATCTCGCGCACCGCGCTCCTCGGCCGGTAATGGATGACGGTGGCGGCGATGCCGGCGCGGTGGCGGCCATAGCGGTTGAACACATATTGCATCACCTCCTCGCGCCGCTCATGCTCGAAATCGACATCGATATCGGGCGGCTCGTTGCGGTCCTCCGAAATGAAGCGCGAGAAGAGCAGCCGGTTCGCGATCGGATCGACCGATGTCACCCCCAGCACATAGCAGATGACCGAATTAGCGGCGGAGCCGCGCCCCTGGCATAATATCCCCCGGCCGCGCGCGAATTTCACGACGTCGTGGACGGTCAGGAAATAATAGGCGTAGCGCGCCTGCCGGACGAGCACGAGTTCGGTTTCGACCTGATCGAGCACCGCCTGCGACGGGTTGTCGCCATAGCGATCCCGCACCCCTTCGGCGACGAGATGTTCCAGCCAGGCCTGCGGGGTCCAGCCCCCCGGCACCGGCTCATGCGGATATTCATATTTGAGCTGCTCGAGGTCGAAGTCGATCCGGTCGAGCAGGCCCCTGCTTTCGGCGACCGCCTGCGGATAGTCGGCGAACAGGCGGGCCATCTCCTGGCCGGGCTTAAGATGGCGTTCGGCATTGGCGGCGATGCTGGTGCCTGCCTCCTCGAGCTTGAGGCCCAGGCGGATGCAGGTGACGATATCGTGGAGCGGGCGCTGCTGCGGGCTGGCGTAGAGCGCGTCATTGGTGGCCAGCAGCGGGACCGGATTTCCGGGTGCTAGGGGTTGTTCGTTCGTTTTTATGTTTTTCGGATATTCCGCGAGGGCGGCGAGCTTCGCGAGGCGGCGCCTGTCACGGCCGGAATAGGGCATGGTTAGACCCAGCCACACGCGGCCTGGCGCGGCGGCGGTGAGGATGTGGAGGGCTTTTCGAACAGCGTCGTCCCAAGGAAGCTGGGATGTTGGCCGACCCTCTCCCTCGTCGTCATTCCCGCGCAGGCGGGAATCCATATTCTCAAAGGCTCGAGCCTCTAGCGGTTCGGTGCCTATGGATCCCCGCATCCACGAGGATGACGTTTTTGGAAGGGCCAGTTCTTCAACTCTGACGCCATCGACGGCCGCCAGAGACATGGACCCCAGCCTGCGGCTCTGCCGAAGTGTATCCTGAGCGCCTGCAGGGCAGTCGAAAGGCTGGAGCGACGGCTGCGGATGGAAACATGATCGCGCCAGCGGGCCATGCCATTTGGGGTGAAGCCGCGCGCCTTCCTCCCCCAGCTTCATCCCTCCGCCCGGCATCACGATCAGCAGCAGATCCTCAAGATGACCAAGCAGATCGTCGAGTTGGAGAACGCAATCGCCCTTCACCGCGCGTCGGTTGCCGACTGTCAGCAGGCGGGTTAGCCGCCCCCAGCCATGGCGGTTGACCGGATAGGCGACGATGTCCGGGGTGCCGTCAGCGAAGACCAGCCGCGCACCCGTCACCAGCTTGAAAGCGATATCGGGCAGGCCCTCCGCGCGGGCATCCTGCCGCGCCTCGCGCAGCGCCTTCCACGCCCGCACCACCCCGGCGACGGTGTTGCGATCGGCGATGCCGATCCCGGCATGGCCCGCCGCGATCGCCGCCGCGACCATATCCTCCGCCGGCGATGCACCGCGCAGGAAGCTGTAGTTGCTCGCGGCGACCATCTCGACGAAGGGGACGGCGCCGGTCATGCGAACAGGCCTTGGATATACCAGGCGGGGGCCTTCGCCTCGCGCCCGTACAGGCCCAGCCGGAACAGCCAGAAGCGGCGCCCCTTGCGGTCCTCGACCCGGTAATAGTCGCGGCTGAGCCCGGCATTGTCGGCGCGGCGCCACCACAGCGCCCCGATCCGCTCCGGCCCCTCGGCCAGGGTCACTTCATGCAGTTCGCGCCGCCAGCGGAAACGCTGGGGCGGGCCATCGGGGACACCGGCCACCACGTCGATAAGCTGGGGCGGATCGAAGATATGGGTGGGCCGCAGCGGCGGTTCGCCGGCCTCGGTTTCGGGCCATTGGCCCGGCGGGGCGGGCTCGATCGCCGGGAAGGCGAAGGCCGCCTGCTCGGGGATATGGCTGTCCTGCGGCGCCAGCCGGCGGACCCGGTTGCGGCCCAGCCGGGTCGAGAGGCGATCAAGCAGCTGGGCCAGTTCGCCCTCCGCCACCGCCCCGCCCTCGAGCGGAAGCTGGAGCGGGGCGAGCGGCTCGAAAGCGGGGACCGAGAGGCGGACCAGATCGAAGCCGAAGCCGGGATCGACCGGATCGGAAAGCGCCGCCAGCCGCTCGTCGAACAGCCGCATGACCACCGCGACATCGCGCACCGGCAGGCCGGTCTCGATCCGCAAGGCCCGCACCAGCCCGTCGGTGCGGAACAGCTGCGCCTCGAACCGGCGGCCGCCCTGATGCGCCTTCTCCATCCGGCGCGCCGCCTGCGCGGCCAGTTCGCGGATCGCGGCGAGCGCGGCCTCGGTGCGGCCGATCGGCTCGGCAAAGCGGCGTTCGAGCATCAGCGCCGGCTCGGGCCGCCGCGCGGTGATGCGGATATCGCGCCCGCTTGCGATCCGCCGCAGCTTGTCGCCCGCCGCTTCGCCAAAGCGCGCGGCCATGATCTGGGAGGGACGAGCGTCGAGATCGGCCAGACGCTTGAGGCCGGCGCGGCGCAGCGCGGTGGTTTCCTCGCCGTCGAGTTCGAGGGCCTCGACGGGGAGATGCATAAGCGCCTCCCCTTCAGGGGAGGGATGTGAATTTCGGGTATAGCGCGCCAGCGCGTGGGCGGCATCCGGCGTATCGGCAAACGCGCTGCGCACCGTCATGCCCAGCCGTTCGAGCCGTGCGACGAGATCGTCCTGCAGGGCCGCCTCCCCGCCGAACAGATGCGCGCAGCCGCTGATATCGAGGATCAGGCCGTCGGGCGGATCGAGCGCGACCATCGGCGTATAGCGATCACAGCCATCGGCGATCCGTTCGAGCAGGCGGGCATCGGCCCCGGCATCGTGATCGGCGATGCCGAGCATCGGTTCACGGGCCCGGGCATCGGCAAGGCTGAGCCCGGTCGCAAGGCCAAGCGCCAGCGCAGCCCGGTTGAGCGCGACGAGCCGCATCGCGCCTTTGCGCTTCTCGACCAGCGCGAAGGGGGCGTCAGGCGGAAAGCCGGTCTGTTGCGCTCCCGCCCGGATCGCCCGCGCCAGCCGGTCGGCCGGCAGGAAGGGGAAGGCCAGCGCCAGATAGCGGCGTTTCCCGGAAGATATGCCGGAAGAGATGCTCGTCACGATTCCACTCCAGCCAGGCGTGCAGGCCTTCCAGCCCGCCGCGATGGCGCAGCAATTCCATCTCGATCGCCGGATGCCCCGGCGCCCCCGCCTCCAGCGGGGCCGATGCCAAGGCACGCACCCGCCAGCGGCTATAGGCCGCGCTCGGCCCCGGTTCGGCCCCGGCGCGCAGGATCAGCACCGTCACCCCCGACTTCTCCGCCGCGACCGCGAGCCGCCGGCTCGCCGTCAGATCGAGCCCGCGTGCCGCCTTCCATGGCTCGACCAGCAGGGCGCCGAGCTGCGGACAGCGCACCGCATCGCCGGCCGCGCGCAGCAGCCCCGCCTCATCGGGCGCCACCACCTCGATCAGCCGCGCCGGATCGAAGCCCAGCTCGGCGAGGCCGGGCCCGTAGAGCGCCCCCGCCGACCGCACGCCGCCATCCTGGCGCAGCCACAGCAACGGCCCCTGCCCGGCCCGGCCCCCTGCCGCCTGAAGCGCCAGCATCAGCGCGGCACCCGCCATGGCGGCGCGATCATCCTCTTCGCCCGCGAACAGCTCATGCAGACGTCCCTTGGGCAGCCCCCCGCCGAGTTGCGCATCAAGCATGGCATTGCCCAGCGCGAACAAAGTCGCGCCAGTCGGCTTCGGTCCTTCGATCGCGCTGACGCGCGCCCGCAGGACGGCCATGATGTCTGGCGACTCGTTCATAATTGTTCTCTATTTGTTCTTATTCTCCAGATGCTATTGGAGTCAAGCAAATGGCTGCGCGCTTCGCACCGGCAGAGCGCACTACCAATCCGGCATTTCCCAAAATGGGAAAACTCGCTTGTTTCCCATTTTGGGAAACGCTATATGCTCGGCATGAGAATCATCGCCCGCTCCACCATAGCGGAATTCTCGGCCAGGCACCCCGAGGCCAAGGCATCGCTCGACCATTGGGAAACGGTCACGCGGGCGGCTGAGTGGTCGAACATCAACGAGGTTCAAGCCGCTTTTTCGAAAGCCAAGGCGTTGAACGGCGAGAGGGTTCGGTTCGAGATAGCGGGCGGCGATTACAGGCTGGTCGTGGCCTTCAAGTTCGGGAATGCGAAGATCGCATTCGTCAAATTTGTCGGCACCCACGCGGAGTATGACAAGATCGATGCGCTGACTGTAAGCAAATATTAGAGCCCATATTACAGTAACAGATATTGGAGTTCATAATGAACACCGCCATTGATATCCGACCTATTCGAACGGATGAAGATCATAAGGCCGCCCTGGCCACCATCGAAAGCCTTTGGGCTGCCGAGGAAGGCACCGAGGCTTATGACCATCTCGATATTCTCACCACCCTAGTGGAGGCTTATGAGGCGAAGCGCTGGCCTGTCGCCAAGACTGACCCCGTAGAGGCGATCAAGACCGCCATCGCGAGTGGAGAGCATACGCGGGCCGAATTGGCCACGCTGATCGGACAGTCTCGCGCGTCCGAAGTGCTGTCCCGCGTGCGGCCGCTGACCCTTGGGATGATCAGAACCATTCACCACCGCTGGCACCTGCCGCTCGACGCGCTGTGCCGGGAATATACGCTTGCCGGGAAGTCGAAGCCGAAACGCGGCCGGAAACGCGCATAGGCGTCAAGCCACTGGCAGGCTTCTGCCATTCGATCCGATTTGGTGAAGAATGTCAGGGCTGGGGGTGAAAACGCAATGTCGGCTACTAGGTCGCTTGCCGACCGGCCGTTCTCATATGATGCTTTGTCCTGCGGTGAGCACCAGCACATTTTCTCTCGACCGTCGCCCTGAGGAGGCATTGGACGAAGCCGAATTATCGTATCGAAGGACTTCCACACGGGTTTCGCCATCGCTCAGCCCCTGCTCAGGATCGGCGGCCGAGGTGGTATCAGAGCGACGGAGCATGATCACGATGGGCAGGATAGCGTTGCTGGGTATGAGCCTGGTTCTGGCTTCGACCGCACTGGTGGCGCAGGTGACGGCAGACGATCCGCTGCTGAAGCCGATCGAGCCCGAATTCGCCAAACGCTGGCTGACCCCGCAGCCCGCGACGCGCATCCATGGCCAGACCTGGCTGGTCGGCTTCGGCGGGCTGACTGTCGGCCTGATCCGTACCAGCGCCGGACTGATCCTGATCGACGGCGCGGTGCCGCAGAGTGTTCCCGCGCTGGAGGCGAACATCCGCAGCGCGGGCTTCGAGGTCAGCGACATCAAGCTGATCCTGAGCACCGAACCCCATTATGACCATGCCGGCGGCCTGGCCGCGCTGGCGCGCGACAGCGGCGCCACGGTGCTGGCCAGCGCGCCCGCCGTCGCCGTGCTGCGCGCCGGGCGCAGCGGCGCGGACGATCCGCAGATGGCGTGGCTGCCGCCGCTGCCCTCCCCCGCGCGGCTGCGCGCGGTGAAGGATGGGGAGAAGATCCGGCTGGGCGACACCATCGTCACCGCGATCGCGACCCCCGGGCATACCGCCGGATCGATGAGCTGGAGCTGGAAGAGCTGCGAGGGCGCGGCGTGCCGGACCATCCTGTTCGCATCGAGCCTGAACCCGGTGGCGGCGCCCGGCTACCGCTTTTCGGACCCGGCGCACGCCGCCGGCATCGCGGCCTTCCGCCGCACCATCGCCAAGGTCACGAAGCTCCGCTGCGACATATTGTTCAGCGCGCATCCCGACCAGTCGGGCGGCGATGTGAAATTCGCCAAGTTCCTGAAGCAGCCGGCGCCGAACCCGTTCATCGACCCCGGCGCCTGCCGTGCCTATGCCGATAGTTTCGGCCAGGTACTCGACAGAAAGCTCGCCGAGGAGGCGAAGGGCGACGCCCGCTAGCCATCCGCGCCGCCAAGGAAACGGAGCCCCACATAGCGAGCGGCGCGCGAGGCTCAGGCCGGGCCCGTTGTCACCCCCGCCCCTCCCGATCGAGCAGCGCACGTTTGCGCTCCACGCCCCAGCGATAGCCCGATATGCCGCCGTCGCCGTGAATGACGCGGTGGCAGGGCACTGCCACGGCCAGCCGGTTCGCCGCACAGGCGCCGGCGACGGCGCGGGCGGCACGCGGTTCGCCGATCGCGCGGGCGAGCTCGGCATAGCTGCGGGTCTCGCCCGCCGGGATGGCCTGCAGCGCCTGCCATACGCGCCGCTGGAAGGCGGTGCCGCGAATGTCGAGCGGCAGTGCGATGCCGCACGCGGGCTCCTCGACCAGCGCAACCACCGCATCGACGGTGGCCTGAAAGCCGGGATCGGCCGCGATTGCCTGCGCATTGGGAAAGCGCCGTTCGAGATCGGCGACCAGATCGCCATCCTCATCGCCCAGCATGATCGCACAGATGCCGCGCTCGCTGGCCGCCGCCAGCACCCGGCCGAGCGACGACTGACCGATGCCATAGCGGATGGCGGCCGCCTGGCCGCCCTTGCGATAGGCCGCCGGCAGCATGCCGAGCGCCGCATCGGCCGCGGCGTAGAAACGGCCGCTCGATCCGAAGCCGGCGTCATAGAGCGCCTCTGTGACCTGAGCCCCCCTGCCCAGCGCCTCGCGGACGCGCCGGGCGCGATCGGCATCGGCATAGCCCTTCGGCGTGAGGCCGGTCACCGCCTTGAACAGCCGGTGAAAATGAAAGGGGCTGAGCCCCGCGCCATCGGCCAGCTCGCCGAGCGAGAGCCGTTCCTCTGCCGCCTCGATGCGGCGGCAGGCGGCCTCCACCAGCGCGGCATGGCGTTCGGCGCGCGGCGCCTCGTTCGGGCGGCAGCGCCTGCACGGGCGAAAGCCCGCCGCCTCGGCCGCCGCCGGATCGGCATGAAAGGCGACGTTGCGGGGAAGCGGCGTGCGCGCGGCGCAGCTTGGCCGACAATAGACGCCGGTGGTCTTCACCGAATAGACGAAACTGCCGTCGGCACCGGCATCCCGGGTGACGAGCCTGGCCCAGCGCGGATCGTTGACGATCGAATCCATCAGCATCTCATAGCCCTTCCATCAATATGATGGGCGGACAATGACGATGGAAGCCCGGCGATGCTTCCCGGCGCTTGCTCTGCAATTGAAGAACGGCTCGCCCATCCTGGGCGGAGGGGGCTCTACGCCGCGACGCGGCTGACGGCTTCACGTTCGCAGTCCGGGCACGGACCGCCATGCGGATAAGGGGCATCGGCCTCATGCCAATGGCTGACCATCGCTTCGAATATCTCGATGCCCTCACCATAGCCCAGGCCGCGCAGCACATCATTGGTCAGCAGGTCGATCGCGCGATGCGCGGCATGACCCTGCATCGTCTCGACGATCGCGCGCGCGCGATCGGCGAATTCCTGGGCGGACATCAGCGGAGCAGGCTTGGTCATGATCGCGCCACTAACCGCGAAAACCGGCCTTTTCAAGGCTGTGGGGCAGGAGCCGCCGCCGGTTTCTCTCCGGCCACATCCCGGCAGAAGCCTTCGCCCTGCTGGATCATGAGGCAATTTTTCTTGCCCGCCAGCCATTTAAGGCCAGTCTGTTCGCCGGTTGCGGCGCGGATGCTCTCCGGACGGCCATCGCGGGCGAAGCGGATCAGCTCGCCCTCGGCCGTGCCTTCATAGCTCTTCGTGCCGTCGAGCAGGGTCACGCTCAGCACATACCGGCCGGGCTCGCCCGCCGGCTGGATATCGAGCACCAGCCCCTCGACGCCGATCCACTTGCCGAGCCAGGCGTCGGTCGGCAGCACCGCCGCGGTGCCGTTGGCCGCCGGCTCATCCTCCGCCAGCGTATCGGCGCCATCGGCGGCAACCGCGCTGTTCTCGATCGGATGGGCGTCTTCACCACGGGCGCAGGCCGCCAGCAGAAGAAAAGCGGCAAGCGCGGTCGAGGTACGGATGGTCATCGATATACTCCCTTGGCGCGTCAACGCGTCATAGCCCGAAATGGATCATTGGGGGCAAGCTCAACCGGAAAGCGCCCGGCCCGTCAATGCCGCACCAGTTTCCACAGCGCGACGATGACCGCGCGCTGGAAGACCGCCACGGCGGCGATCCATACCACCGCCAATATCGCCGCCGCCTGCAGCACGGCGGGGATCGGATGCGACGGAATGCCGCCCCCGCGCGCCATATCGATCGCCACGCCCGCCGCGCCGACGACCGAGCAGATCGCGATCGCCGGCACCAGGCTCGCCAGCGCCTCGCGCACCGTGAACAGTCTGAGCCGGGCGCCGAGGCGAATCGCCGCCGCCGCATAGATCAGCGCCACGGCGACGGCGCCCATCGCAACCAGCTCGATATGCGTCCAGCTCAGCATCGCCAGCACGATGATGCGCGCGCCCTGCTCGGTCAGGCCGAGCAGGAACAGCGCCCGCGCCTGCCCCAGCCCGTTGAGCGAGGCGTTGAGGACGACGAACTGGCCGGTGATCGCCGCCGCGACGCACAGCCATGGCGCCGGCGCGATCGACGCCTGCCACTGCCAGCCGTACAGGCCGATCAGCATCGGCGCCGACTGGGTGGCGATACCGATCAGGATCGGCGAGAAGATGCAGCCGAACAGCCGCATCCGCACCAATATGGTCGAGTGCGCATCGATGCCGCTGCGCAGTTCATGCGCGACCAGCGGTCCCAATATGCTGAGCACCGGGGGCGACGCATAATTCCACAACATGCGCGGCAGCATCTCGGCCCGGTCGAGAAAGGCCGCCGACGCGATGCCGAGCGTGCGGCCGACGAACAGCTCGTTGAGACGCGGGCCGAACTGCTGGAGCAGCGAGGCGCCGAGCACCCAGCCGGTGAACCCCGACACCGTCCGCCACTGGGCCAGCGACGGGCGGAAGACGAAATGCGGCGGCCGCACCGCCAGCATCACCGCGAGCAGCGTGATCCCGCCGCCGAGCGAGCCATAGGCCATCGCCAGACTGCCCCATCCGTTCAGCGCGAGCGCGACAGCGATCGAGGCGCTCACCGCGCTGGCACCGACCGTGGCCACCATCAGCGGCTTGAAGCGCAGCGCCCGGGTGAGCAGGCCATGGGCGAGCACCTGCCATGGCGCCAGCACATAGCTGATACAGACGATGCGCAGGACATGGGCGATCACCGGCTCCCGGTAGAAGGCGGCGATCAGGGGCGCCGCCGCGAAGATCACGACCGCAAAGGTGAAGCTGGCGACCATCGCCAGGCCCAGCGCGGTACGGACCTTGGGTTCATCGAGCGACGGTGCCGCGATCAGGAACATGTTGACGCCGGCGCTGCGCAGGGTCTGGGCGATCACCACCGCGGCGAGCGCGATCGAGAAGGCGCCGATCTCGTGCGGCGACAGCAGCCGCGCCACGATCAGGCTGGCGGTGAAATCGATCGCGAACTGGAGGATCGTCTGCACGCCGACGATCCGTGCCATCGCGCTGCCGCTCATGCTCAACCGGGATCATCCTTCACATCGCGCCACGAAGCTGCGCGGCGCCACGCCCCTTCTGTATAAGGTCGCTTCGCAGGTCAAAAGGAAAGCCGCCATTGCGGTGGCCGGCTTTGGAAACTAGAGACCCCGCAGCACCCGACTCGTCAGCACTGGACTGGATATGGCCGAGATCATCGCCATCGCATCCGATCATGCCGCATTCGATATGAAGGCGAACCTCGTCCAGTGGCTCCGCGAGGAAGGCCATGAGGTCCTTGATCTCGGCCCCGAGAGCGCAAGCTCGGTCGATTATCCCGACTATGGTTACAAGCTGGCCGATGCCGTCGCCCAGGGCGAGGCGGCAAAGGGCATCGCGCTGTGCGGATCGGGGATCGGCATTTCGATCGCGGTAAACCGCCATCCGGCCGCCCGCTGCGCGCTGGTGTCCGAAATGCTGTCGGCCCGGCTCGCCCGCGAGCATAACGATGCCAATGTTATCGCGATGGGCGCCCGCCTGATCGGCATCGAGCAGGCCAAGGCCTGTATCTCCGCCTTCCTGTCGACCCCGTTCGCCGGTGATCGCCACCAGCGGCGCGTCGACAAACTGACCCACCCCCGCTTCCACAAGGAGCATGCATGAGCAGCAACCCGGCCGCCACCCTGTCCGACGTCCAGCCCGACGGATTCTTCACCCGCGGCCTCGCCGCCGCCGATCCGGCGGTGTTCGGCGGCCTGCAGCAGGAAATCTCGCGCGAGAAGAAGCAGATCGAGCTGATCGCGTCGGAGAATATCGTCTCCAAGGCCGTGCTCGAGGCTCAGGGCTCGGTCTTCACCAACAAATATGCCGAGGGCTATCCGGGCAAGCGCTATTATCAGGGCTGCCACCCGTCCGACGTGGTCGAGCAGCTGGCGATCGATCGCGCCAAGCAGCTGTTCAACTGCGGCTTCGCCAACGTCCAGCCGCATTCGGGGGCGCAGGCGAACGGCGCGGTGATGCT
>CAZJXG010000046.1:0-22345 GCA_964549965.1 uncultured Sphingomonas sp.
GCGATCAAGATGCTCGGCACCAATGGCGGCGGCTTCTTCAACGCCAATTCGGCGCACCCGTTCGAAAATCCGAATGCGCTGACCAACTTCATCCAGATGCTGTCGATCTTCCTGATCGGCGTGGGGCTGACCTGGACCTTCGGCAAGGCGGTGGGCAATGTGCGCCAGGGCAGGGCGATCCTTGCCGCGATGATGATCCTGTTCCTTGCCGGCACGACCGTCGCCTACTGGCAGGAAGCCGCCGGCAATCCGGTGCTCCACGGCCTGGGCGTGCCCGGTGGCAATATGGAGGGCAAGGAGGTCCGCTTCGGCATCGCCGCCTCGGCGCTGTTCTCGGTCGTGACCACGGCGGCATCGTGCGGGGCTGTCAACGCGATGCATGACAGCTTCACCGCGCTGGGCGGGATGATCCCGCTGATCAACATCCAGCTCGGCGAGGTCGTGGTCGGTGGCGTCGGTGCCGGAATCTATGGCTTCCTGCTGTTCGCGATCCTCGCCGTGTTCGTCGCCGGGCTGATGGTGGGGCGGAGCCCCGAATATGTCGGCAAGAAGATCGAGGCGCGCGAGGTGAAGCTCGCGGTGCTCGCGATCGCGGTACTGCCGCTCGTGATCCTCGGCTTCACGGCGTTGAGTGCGGTGCTGCCCGCGGGCCTCGCCGGGCCGCTCAACAAGGGACCGCACGGCTTTTCGGAGATCCTCTATGCCTTCACCAGCGGCGTCGGGAACAATGGATCGGCCTTTGCCGGTCTCACTGCGGCGACGCCCTATTATGACGGGCTGCTGGGCGTGGCGATGTGGATCGGTCGCTTCTTCGTGATCATCCCGATGCTCGCCATCGCCGGCTCGCTCGCCGCGAAGAAATATGTGCCGTCCGGCGCGGGCTCCTTCCCAACCACCGGGCCGCTCTGGGTCGGCTTGCTCGTCGGTATCATCCTGATCGTCGGCGGCCTGACGTTCCTGCCCAGCCTCGCGCTCGGCCCCATCGCCGATCATCTCGCGATGATCCGCGGCCAGCTTTTCTGATCCTCGGAGTCGCTACCATGGCGCGCACCTCTTCCATCTTCGCTGCCGATCTCATGATCCCGGCGGTCGGCAATGCCTTCCGCAAGCTCGATCCACGCGAACTCATCCGCAATCCGGTGATGTTCACCACGGCTGTGGTGGCGACGCTGCTGTCGGTGCTGCTCGTCGTCGGCGACAGCGGGCTCGGCTTCGGCTTCGAGCTGCAGCTCGTCATCTGGCTATGGCTGACGGTGCTGTTCGGGACCTTCGCCGAGGCGCTGGCCGAAGGCAGGGGCCGCGCCCAGGCCGAGTCCCTGCGCGCGACCAAGGCCGATCTGAAGGCCAAGCGGCTGATCGGCGTGGGCGAAACCTGGGAACTCGTGCCCGCCGGCTGGCTGGTTCCGGACGAAATCGTGCTGGTCGAAACCGGCGATCTGATTCCCGGCGACGGCGAGGTGATCGAGGGTGTCGCCTCGGTCAACGAGGCGGCCATCACCGGCGAAAGTGCGCCGGTGATCCGCGAGGCGGGTGGCGATCGATCGGCCGTGACCGCCGGTACGCGGGTCATTTCGGATCGCATCAAGGTGCGCATCACCGCGCAGCCGGGGCAGGGTTTCCTCGATCGGATGATCGCGCTGGTCGAAGGCGCGCAGCGGCAGAAGACGCCGAACGAGGTGGCTCTGACCATCCTGCTCGTCGGCCTGACGATCATCTTCCTGATCGCGGTCGCGACGATCCCCGGTTTCGCCGCCTATGCGGGCGGATCGGTGCCGGTAGCGATGCTCGCGGCGCTGCTGATCACCCTGATCCCCACCACGATTGCCGCGCTGCTGTCCGCGATCGGCATTGCCGGCATGGACCGGCTGGTACGCTTCAACGTGCTCGCCAAATCGGGACGCGCGGTGGAAGCGGCCGGGGATATCGACACCTTGTTGCTCGACAAGACCGGCACGATCACGATCGGCGACCGTCAGGCGAGCGAGTTCCGCGCGGTCGGCGGAGCATCGCCTGAAAGCCTTGCCGAAGCCGCGCTGCTCGCCAGCCTTGCAGACGAGACGCCCGAGGGGCGCTCGGTCGTGGCGTTCGCGCGCGAGAATTACCGGGTCGAGCCGACGAGGCTGCCCGAAGGCGCCGAAGTGATCGCCTTCTCGGCACAGACCCGACTCTCGGGTGTCCAAATCGGCGACAGCCTGATTCAGAAGGGCGCGGTGGATTCGATCCTGCGCGCGCATCCGGGCCTGGACGAAACGGCCGCCGCCGGTGAACTGCGCCGCGTGACCGATGAGATCGGCCGCGCGGGCGGTACGCCGCTGGCGGTGGTCCGCGATGGACGGCTGCTCGGAGCGATCCATCTCAAGGATGTGGTGAAGGCTGGTGTGCGCGAACGCTTTGCGGAGCTGCGTCATATGGGGATCCGCACGGTGATGATCACCGGCGACAATCCGCTGACGGCCGCGTCCATCGCGGCGGAAGCCGGGGTCGACGATTTCCTGGCCCAGGCGACGCCAGAGGACAAGCTGGCGCTGATCCGGCGCGAGCAGCAGGGCGGCAAGCTGGTGGCGATGTGCGGCGACGGTACCAATGACGCGCCCGCGCTGGCCCAGGCCGATGTCGGCGTCGCAATGAATACCGGTACCCAGGCCGCGCGCGAGGCGGGCAACATGGTCGATCTCGACAGCGATCCCACCAAGCTCATCGAGATCGTCGGTCTCGGCAAGCAGCTGCTGATGACGCGCGGCAGCCTCACCACCTTTTCGGTCGCCAATGACGTCGCCAAATATTTCGCGATCATCCCCGCGATCTTCGCGGCGCTGTATCCGGGGTTGTCGGTGCTCAACCTGATGGGGCTGACCACGCCGCAATCGGCGATCCTGTCGGCGATCATCTTCAATGCGCTGATCATACCCTGCCTGGTGCCGCTCGCGCTCAAGGGGGTCCGCTATCGCCCGATCGGAGCCGGCCCGCTGCTGGCCCGCAATCTCGCCATTTATGGGCTGGGCGGACTGGTGGCACCCTTCATCGGCATCAAGCTGATCGATCTGGCGGTCGGCGGCCTAGGGCTGGCATGAACGGGAAAGAGGAACAGGCAATGAAACAGGATATCTTCTCCGCCCTTCGTCCCGCCATCGTCATGGGGCTGCTGTGCGCGCTGCTGCTCGGCCTTGCCTATCCGCTGGCACTGCTCGGGCTGGGGCAGGCGATTTTCCCGCATCAGGCCAATGGCAGCCTGATCGTCGAACGCGGCAGGGTTGTCGGTTCGAAACTGATCGGCCAGTCCTTCACGGGTGATGCCTATTTCCACGGCCGCCCCTCGGCGGCGGGGCAGGGCTATGATGGCTTGGCGTCGTCCGGTTCGAATCTCGGTCCCGCCTCCCGCGTGCTCGCCGATCGGGTCAGGGCCGATGTCGCCGCGCTGCGTCCGGCCGGATCGACGCAGGCCATTCCGGGCGATCTCGTCACCGCATCGGGTTCGGGGCTGGACCCCGACATCAGCCCGGAGGCCGCACTGTACCAGGCTGATCGCGTCGCCGGTGCCCGCGGCATTCCACGCGACAGGGTGCGTCAGATTGTCGCAGCCGAAACACGTGGCGCCATGCTAGGCTTTCTCGGCGAACCGAGGGTCAATGTGCTCGCGCTCAACCGTCGGCTGGATGCTGAAAGGAGGCCGTGATTCCGGCACGCGAACCCGTAAGAGCCGATCCCGATGCCCTGCTGCGCGCGGCGGTGCGCGAGGGGCGCGGCCGCCTGAAACTTTTCCTGGGGGCCGCGCCGGGCGTCGGCAAGACGTACGAAATGCTGTCGGAAGGCGCGGCGCGGCTGCGCGACGGTGAAGATGTGGTGGTCGGCGTGGTCGAAACTCACGGCCGCAAGGAAACGGAGGCGCTGACACGCCCGTTCGAGATCGTCCCCCGTCGCCTGTTCGAGCATCATGGCCGGCCGCTCAGCGAAATGGATATCGACGCGATCCTGGCCCGTGCGCCGTCGCTGGTGCTGGTGGACGAACTGGCGCACAGCAATGCGGTGGGATCGCGCCACCCCAAAAGATGGCAGGACGTCGAAGAGCTGCTCGCGGCCGGGATCGACGTCTATTCGACAGTCAACATCCAGCATGTCGAGAGCCTCAACGATGTCGTCGCCTCCTTCACCAAGGTGCGGGTGCGCGAGACGGTGCCCGATCATATTCTGGAGCAGGCCGAGATCGAGATCGTCGACATACCGCCCGATGAACTGATCGAGCGGCTGAAGGACGGCAAGGTCTATATTCCCGAGGAGGCCAGCCGGGCGCTCAGCCATTTCTTCTCCAAGTCGAACCTGTCCGCGCTGCGCGAATTGGCCTTGCGGCGGGCGGCACAGGCGGTCGATGCGCAGATGCTCGATCATCTGCGCGCCCATGCGCTGGGCGGCAGCTTTGCCGGTGGTGAACGGGTGCTGGTCGCGATCAGCGAACATCCCGACGCCGATAGCCTGGTGCGCGCGGCGAAGCGGCTGGCCGATGCGCTGCGTGCGCCCTGGTCCGCCGTGCATGTGGAGACGGGGCGGACGTCAGGATTCACCGCCGTCGAGCGCGAAAGGCTGGCGCGCTCCCTGGCCCTGGCCGCCGAGCTTGGCGCGACGACAGTGTCGGTGCCGGCGACCGATGTGGTGAGCGGCCTTGCCGCCCACGCCCGCGATTATCGCGCGACCCAGCTCGTCCTCGGCAAATCCTCGCGAAGCTGGTGGTTCGAACTGCGCCATGGATCGGTCGTCGACCGGATCGTGCGCAGCGCAGAGGGCGTCGCCATTCATGTGCTGCCGGTAACGGCTTCGCGGGATCGGGTGCTGCGGCGAAACTGGAAGGAAGGGCTGGAAGCCCGGCCCTATCTCTGGTCGCTGGCGACGGTTGCGGCCACGACCGCCCTGTGCGTCGGCCTTCGCCAGATTCTCGATGTCACCAATGTCGCGATGCTCTTTCTGCTGCCGGTGCTTGCATCGGCGCGGCGCTTCGGCTTGCGGCCGGGCCTGTCGACCGGCCTGCTGTCGGCGCTGGCCTATAATTTCTTCCTGCTGCCGCCGCTCTACACGCTGTCGATCAGCAATGCCGAGAATGTCATCGCCTTCTTCGTGCTGCTGATAGTCGCGGTCGTCACGAGCCAGTTGGCCGGCGGGATGCGGGCGCAGGCGGATCTGGCCCATCGCTCGGCACGGCAGAATGCCGCGCTGGCCGGTTTCGCGCAGGTGATCGCCGAAGCAGCCAACCCCGACGAACTGGCGCAGGCGATCTGTGGGGAAATAGGGCGGCTGTTCGGCGTCCAGACGATGCTGTTCGTGCCGTCGCCGGAGGGGGCCGCGCTCGTCGCCGCGGTCCCCCATGGCCATGCACCCGACCAGCTCGACCTCGCGGCCGCCAACTGGACGCTGGAAAAGGGTCGTCCGGCCGGTCGCGGTTCCGATACGTTGACCGCGTCCGACTGGCTGTTCCAGCCGATCGCCAAGGGCAGCAGGGTGTTCGCTGCGCTGGCGCTGGCGCGCGCCGATCCCGGTCAAGCCGCCGTCCGGGCGGACGAACTTCCGCTGCTGCTCAGCCTGGTCCAGCAATCCGCGCTGGCGATGGACCGGATGGAACTGGCCGTGTCGATGCGGGAGCTTGACGAGGTTCGCAGCCGGGATCGGCTTCGTGCGGCGCTGCTGTCGTCGGTCGGCCATGATCTGCGCACGCCGCTGACCACCATCCGATCCTCCATCGCAGAATTGGCGAGAATGAAACTGGCCGCCGGCGCCAGGGGGATCGTCGACACGCTGGACGGTGAAGTCGAGCGGCTCAATCGCTTCGTCTCGAACCTGCTCGATATGGCGCGGGCCCAGTCCGGGGCGATCCGCCTCGCCGTTGAGCCTGTCGATCTCACCGACGCCGTCGCGAGCGCGGTGCACGAGGTCCGCCGGGTGCTCGAGGGCCATGAGCTGCTGCTCGATGTTCCCCCGGAGCTGCCGATGGTCCGCGCCGATCCGCAGCTCCTCCACCATATCCTCATCAACCTGCTCGACAATGCGGGGCGCTACGCGCATCCCGGAACTCCATTATGGCTGAGCGCGGGGCGCAGCCACGATGGCATCTGGCTGTCGGTGCGGGACGAAGGGCCGGGATTGCCCGAAGGTAGGGAAGACACGGTGTTCGACACCTTTACCCGGTTTGACGGAACCGACCGGTCGCGCGGTGGAACCGGCCTGGGCCTTGCCATCGCGCGCGACTTTGCCGCGGCCATGGACGTCGCGATCCGGGCCGAGCGCTGCACCGATCCCACCGGCGCACGCTTCACGCTGACCTGGCCGGATTCGCTCGTCGTGCGGCTCGATCCGGAGCTTCATCCGTGAAGGTGCTCGTGGTCGATGACGAACCACAGATACGGCGACTGCTCGGGCTCGCATTGAAGCGGGGCGGCCACGACATGATCGAAGCCGACACGGCCGCAGCCGCCCTGGCCGCGGCCAGGGGCCAACGTCCCGACATCATCCTGCTCGACCTGGGCCTGCCCGATCGCGATGGGATCGAGCTGATCCCGCTGCTGAAGGCCGAAGCCGGGGCGGCGGTGGTCATCCTGTCCGCGCGGGACGCCACGGACGAAAAGGTCGCGGCGCTCGATCTCGGCGCGGACGACTATGTCACCAAGCCGTTCGACAGTGAGGAGCTGCTGGCCCGCCTCCGTACGGCTGCCCGTCATCTGGGGCGGCGTGGCGAGGATCGGCTCGTCGTGGGCGACATCGTCATCGATCTGGCGGGGCGCAGGGTGGGGCGCGGCGAAGAGCAGATCCACCTCACCCGGAAGGAGTTCGCGTTGCTCGCCGAACTGGCCCGGCATCCTGGACGGGTGATGACCCACGGCCAGCTGTTGCGGAGCATCTGGGGGCCGGTCCATGAAAGGGATATCGAATATCTTCGCGTCGCGGTCCGCAGCCTTCGCCAGAAGCTGGAAGCCGATCCCGGCCGGCCGCGCCTGATTATCAACGATCCCGGCGTCGGCTATCGCCTGGACGATAGCCGAAGTGCCGCATCGACCTGACTCTTGCCCGCTGGATAATATCGATCCGACCGTTCATGAGCGCTGCCCATGACCGCACATGATCTCCAGACCATCCTGCTCTCGGCCCTCGTTCGCGCGCATGGTGGCCAGCGGCGGCGATGGCAATCGGTGATCGGGCCGGTCCGGGTCCACAGCCTCGACACCCATGCGCATTGCAACTGGTCGATCGCACCGGCTGGAACCGCCAGCGAAAATGCGGTCGTCGAACGGTTGCTCGACGATGTCCGTGTGGACTACCCGATCATCGAGTCATGACCGGAAGGCTGGAATATCATTCGAAACCGTTGCAATTCCGTCGCTCCGGCCTGATCGATCTCCGGATTATAGTCGCCGCATCCCGGCAGAATTGATAAGCTTCATGACGTTACCGGCGTGTCGGATCAGGCCGGGCAACGGGGGCACGGGATGGAACGAGACATTCCCTGGGGATGGATCGCGCTGACGATCCTGACGATCGTCGCTGTCGCGGCGATAGAGATGCGGATCAGGAAAGAACCCTTGCTGCAAAAGCGCAGGCGGCGGCGCTCGCGTTTTCGCAGCATGAAATCCCCCGCCCAGCTGCTGCGCGAGCGATCGGAACGAAAGCCGGACATCGCGCCCCCCGCGGAGCCTCCGTCGCCCTCCTTCACTGATCAATATTACGCCGATACGTTTCGGGCAGGAAAAATAAGCCGAAGACCACGGTCGCCCCGGCGATGATGATCGGATACCACAGCCCGTCATAGATATTGCCCGTCGCGGCGACGATCGCGAAGGCGGTGGTCGGCAGGAAGCCGCCGAACCAGCCATTGCCGACATGATAGGGCAGCGACATCGATGTATAGCGGATGCGGCTGGGGAACAGCTCGACCAGCAGGGCCGCAATCGGGCCGTAGACCATCGTCACCAGCAGCACGAGCGCGGTCAGGATCGCGACCACCATCGGCTTGTCGATCGCCGCCGGATCGGCCTTGGGCGGATAGCCGGCATCGGCCAGCTCCGCGCCCAGCGCGTCCTGGAAGATCGCTATCGCGGCCTTGCGGCGATCGGGAGTCATGCTCGCGGGCTGCGGCGCGGTGACGATTTCGTCGCCGACCTTGACCTGCGCTGCGGCGCCGGGCGGGGCCGACTGGTTCGAATAGCTGACGCCGGCCTTGGCCAGATAGGCCTTGGCGATGTCGCAGCTCCTGCGATCGAAGCCGTTCTTCCCGATCGGATCGAACTGGACCGAGCACTGGTCCTGGTCGGCGATCACGACGACCGGCGATGTCGCCTGCGCCCGGGCCAATGCCGGGTTGCCGGCCACGGTGAGCGCCTGGAACAGCGGGAAATAACTAAGGGCGGCGATGGCGCAGCCGGTCAGGATGATGGGCTTGCGTCCGATCCGGTCCGACAGCCATCCAAACAGAACGAAGCCGGGCGTCGCGATGCCGAGCGCGATGACCATCAGGATATTGGCGGTGCCGCCATCAATCTTGAGCGTCTTTTCCAGAAAGAAGAGCGCGTAGAATTGCCCGGCGTACCAGACCACCGCCTGGCCGGCGACCGCGCCGAACAGCGCTACCAATACCCATTTCAGATTATCCCAGCGGCCGAAGGCCTCGGTCAGCGGCGCCTTGGAGGTCTTTCCCTCCGCCTTCATCTTCTGGAACACCGGGCTTTCGGACAACTGGAGCCGGATCCACAGCGACACCGCCAGCAGGATCGCCGAGACGAGGAAGGGCAGGCGCCAGCCCCAGGCGGCGAAGGCCTCCTCGCCGATCGCGAAGCGGATGCCGATCACCACGATCAGCGCCGCGAACAGGCCCAGCGTCGCGGTCGTCTGGATCCAGCTGGTATAGAGCCCGCGCTTCTCATTGGGCGCGTGCTCGGCGATATAGGTGGCGGCTCCGCCATATTCGCCGCCCAGCGCCAGCCCCTGCAGCAGGCGCAGGCCGACCAGCATCACCGGCGCCGCGACCCCGATGCTCGCATAGGACGGCAGCAGCCCGACCGCGAAGGTCGATGCGCCCATGATCCCCATGGTGACGAGGAAGGTATATTTGCGCCCGACGAGATCGCCGATCCGACCGAAGACAAGCGCTCCGAACGGCCGTACCGCGAAGCCCGCCGCAAAGGCGGCAAGCGCCAGGATGAACCCGGTGGCCTCGTTCACGCCCGAGAAGAATTGTGCCGATATGAAGCTGGCGAGCAGGCCGTAGAGATAGAAATCATACCATTCGAAAACGGTACCCAGCGAAGAGGCGCCGATGACCAGCTTCTCGTTGCGGCTCGCCCTGTGGTGTTTCGCGGCTTCGCCGGTCGTCGCCAATGCCTGTCTCCCCTTGGTCTTTGGGGCAGACTATATAAGAGTTTCGTCAGGCTGAACCTGTTTCAGCATCAGGGCAGGCTTTGTCGAAGCTGCCTACTCGCCCACTTCGGCAAAGGGATCGGCATCGCTCTTGTGCAACCCGATGACGAAGCTGCTGCCCTCGCCGGGGGCACTGGTACAGTCGATCGTACCATGGTGGCGGGCAACCACGGTGCGGACGAAGGCAAGGCCCAGGCCCACCCCCTCACGCGGCCCCTGCTGGAAACGGGCGAACAGTCCGGCAAGCTGCTGTTCGGTCATGCCGGCGCCCCGGTCGGTGATGGTGATGCGCACATGATCGTCGGCCTCGGAGAGGCTGCAGCGCACGATCATGCCCTCTTCGCTGTATTTGATCGCATTGCCGATCAGATTGATCACCGCGCGGGTGAGGAGCTGACGGTCGCCGTCGACAAGATGGGGTGCGTCATAGGCACCCTCGATCTCGACCCGGATGTTCCGTGCCCGCGCGGTGGGCCATAGCGTGTCCGCGGCGTCGATCACGACATCGTTGAGATCGACCGGTTCGATCGTGAGAGGCTTGGCCTCGGCGCGGGCGAGCTGGACGAAATCCTCGGCGAGGTCGAGCGTGCGATTGGCCAGATTCTCTATGCGATTCGCGATCGCCTTGGGAATGCCCGTCTCCGGACCATGGAGCAGCGAGATGATCGCGGATTGGGGTGCCCGCATGTCGTGGCTCAGCAGCTGCAGCGCCTCCTCGCGGTGGCGTTCCGCCTGCTTGAGCGGGCTGATGTCGACGATGCGGATGATCCAGCCGACATGGCTATTGGCGGCATCGCGCTGCGCCACATAGCGGATCTCGTAGCAGCCGCCGCCTTCGGTCACGGCTTCGCCGGCGCCCTGGGCGGGGGCGTCGGACGCGAAGGGGGACAAATGGCCCGTTCCGGCCGGGCGAAACAGCTCGAGCAGCGCGCGCAGGTCGGTGCCGGTTTCAACCGGCGTGCCCAGCCGGCGCGCGAGGCGCCGTCCCTCGGCATTGGTAAGGGCCAGCCGGCCGTCGAGCCCGGTCACGAACAGGGCGTCCGGCAGGCGCCCGATCGCGTCGGACAGGAAGCGGCGAAGGTCGCGCAGCCGATCGATCGCCTGACGGAGCAGGCTGGCCTGCTGCGTGACTTCCCGGCTGCCGGAGTAGCGCGCGTTGCGGGGGAAGATATCCGTCTCCGCCTGCAGGTCGCGCAGCTCGTCCGTCATATAGGTGCTGATGGCCTGGAGCCGCCGCCATCCCCATAGCGGATAGACGAACAGCAGCCCGATCAGCGCTGCCGATGGTGGCAGCCAGATATGGCCGAACCGGAACAGCCCGAAGACGAGAAGCAGGATGGCGATACTCAGTCCAACCGCCAGATTGGCGGTGCGGCGGGGGCTCAGCCGCAGGAAGCCGATCAGCAATATCCACAGCGACGCCGTTGCCAGCGCCAGTTCCCAATGGTCGGATACCGGAACGATCGCATCGCCGCGCAGCAGCGCATCCAGCAACTGCGCCTGGATTTCGACCCCGGCCATCAGGCTGGTCTCGCCCGATGTCGGCGTCGGATATCCATCGCCCATGCCGTCGGCGGTGGCACCGATCAGCACATAGCGCCCCGCGATGATTTCGGTAGGCACCCGGCCTTCGATCAGGTCGATGAAGGATATGGTGCGAATATGGCCGGCCCCGCCGCCATAGGGGATCATCACCGGGCGTTCCTGCCACAGCCCTTCGTCGCGTCGGCCCGGCGCCCCCAGCGGCTCGATCCCGGCCATAAGTGCGGCGAGCTGAAGCCAGGATCGCCCGCCGCCGCCCTCCTCCAGATAGGCCTTGCGGATGACCCGGTCGCCATCGAAATGGAGGCTGACCTGGGCGATGCCGGCCGCAGCCTCCTTGAGCAGCCCGGAGGGCAGGGCGATCGAATAGGCGGCGCCGTTGGGCCCAGGCACATCGATCACCATCGGCAGGTAGGTCGGGCTCTTCAGCACCGATGCGGCCAGCAGGGGATCGTCGGCGGTTGATTCGACGAAAAGCACGTCATAGCCGATCGCGCGGGGCCGGGCCTCGGCAAGCCGGTCGAGCGCGCGCGCGTGGATCGAGCGCGGCCATGGCCAGCGGCCGATCGCCTGGAGGCTCCGATTGTCGATAGCGACGATGACGATATCGTCGGGCGGCGGCCGGCCGGCGGCGATCAGCGCATGGTCATAGATGATGTGATCCAGCCGATCGGTCAGTCGCCCCAGCACAAGGCTCGTGACCAGCAGGGTGGCAATCAGTGCGACGGCGACCCATTCGGCATAGAGCCGGTTGGCCGCCGATGGCCGTTTGCGGCTATGGGGCATGATCGGTCAGGCCGCGCCGGCGTACCGCGCTGCCCGATCAGGGAGTCGCACGGCTGCCGGGTGCGTAGGTTCCGGGCAGGCCCTCCATACCGGTCGGCGCGATCGCGGTGAGGCGCACGAAGAAGGTTGCGCCATCGGCCAGCGCGAACCCGGCGTTCGGTTTGTCGCTGACCACCTCTTCGAACACATCGCGGAAGGCGACATCGGTTGCGAGCTGAATGCGATATGTTGAGGCGCCATCGACGAGTTCGCCGCTGATCGCCACACCTGTCGGCGTGCGCTCCATGCTCTTCAGCATCGGCGGCGGCAGCAGCGGCACGGGTGCCTGGACGCCGGCCGGCGTGGCGGCAACGCCGAAGCCGCGGCCCACGCCGGTCTCATCCGTCTCCTCGTCCTTCGCGACGCCGACGGTTCCGCCGACCACTTCGGTCAGCGCCGTTTCCCCGCTGTCGTCGAGCGCTACGCGGAAATCGGTGCCGCGTACGGCGGACACCGACAGCGGGGTGGTGACACGGAAATTGCTCTCCGGATCCTTGAACGGCGTCACCGAGGAACGGCTTCTGCCGGCCTCCATCACGAAATTGCGGTCGACGCTGCCGGTCAGCAATATGCGGCGCAGCCGGGCGATACGGATACGGCTCTGGGATGGCAGGGAAATCGCGCTGCCGTCATCCAGGCTGACCGTGACATTGGCGTTGGCGCCGGTTTCAACCCGCATGCCCTCGCGGACCTGCTGCGCCAGCGCGACGGGTCGTCCGTCGACGGTGACAGCACCGCGATAAGAGGTGATCCTGGCATCCACCGGCTCGATCCTCAGCAGGCGGCTTGGGATCATCAGGAAGGAGCCGATCGGGAGACGGCGTGGGTCCGCCACCCGGTTGAGCTGCTGCACGGTGCGGTAATCGCCATTGACGAAATAATCACGCGCCATGGCCGACAGCGTGTCGCCGGGCTGAACCCTGTAGCGGAACAGCGGTTCCGCGGTCTGCTGTGCCAGGGCTGGCGTCGCGGTCAACGCCGCAAGGCCAGCGGCCATCGACAGAATCAGATGATGTCGTTTCCCCACCGTGCTTACCTTCAGCCTTCTTCGGGTTCTAGCGGTTCAAGGCGGTAGCCATAGCTATAGACCGGCACCAGTCGAAAGCCGCGCTCCGGCCTTATGCCCAGCTTGGCACGGATGCGCGAGATATGCGCGTCCAGCGTGCGTGTCGGCAGGTCGGGATTGCGGCCCCATACGATCTCGAGCAGATAGGAACGCGACAGCGGCCGGTGCATGTTGCGAAACAGGATCGCCGCCAGCTCGAACTCCTTCGCGGTCAGCACGATGCTCTCGCCCTCGACGATGACCGTCTGTCGGGCCGGCTGAAGCTGATAGGGGCCGTAGGTTTCGTTGGCGCCCGTCGCTTCGCGCGGCCCGGTGCGACGATGGATGGCGGCGATCCGTGCGAGCAGCACTGGCGGATGAACCGGCTTGATCACATAGTCGTCGGCGCCGGCATCCAGCCCTGCCACGATGTCGGCATCGCTGTTGCGGTTGGTGAGCAGCAGCGAGGGGACGGGCTTGTCCATATTCTCGCGCATCCAGGTTATGATCTCGGGACCGCTCTTGTCGGGCATGTTCCAGTCGAGAATCACAAGATCGAACGTGTCCTGCCGCAGTCGCGTGATCAGCGTCCGCGCATTGGTGAATTCATAGGCGAAATGCCCGGCTTCGAGCAGCGTCTGCGTCACGAAGGCACGCTCGGTGGGCTCATCGTCGAGAATGGCGATGCGCATGCTATCGCCTGTCGCTTTTGCGGCTGGTTCTGTCGCGGCCATGGGGCGGACAATGCCCGTGGTGGCTGCGGAAGCCAAGCCTGTGATGGGCCATTTCGGCCATGATCGTCTCCGTTCTGCCCTTCGAACGGAACCGCATTAACCATGATCGTCCGATAGCCGATGTCACGAACTGCAAAGTTACAATTGTTTACAAGGGGTTCGTCGAACAGCCATTTATGGTTAATGGTGGTGATATCGGCAGCCGCGAGGATCGGGGGTGCCGGATGGAAGGGTTGCTCCCCCTCTAGACGGCGGGCCTGTCTTGCCCTGGCAGGCCAGATCGCTCCAGCCGCCGGTATCACCAACCGAACCGCGGGCCGCCTTTCCGATTCGGAGGTTCAGAGCAGTTGGCCTAGCAGATGCAGGCCAATGCCGATCAGGCCGCCGACCAGCGTGCCGTTCACCCTGATATATTGCAGGTCGCGGCCCACCGCATTTTCGAGCTGGAGGGTTACGGTGCGTGCATCCCAGCTGCGAATGGTCTCCGAAACGAGCTTGACGATGCCGTCGCCATAATCGGCGACGAGGCCGACCGTCATGCGCCGCACGAAGCGGTTCACGGTACGCCGGAGTCGCGGGTCGGTCTGGAGGGTCGCGCCGAGCTGCTTGAACGCCTCGCCGACCTGGCCGCCCAGCGCCGCATTGGGTGCGCGTGCGGCGTCGATCAGCTTCAGCCGGGCGCTCTGCCAAAGGGTGTCCAGCCACGCGGCAACGGCAGGGCTGTCGATCAGCTCCGCCTTGATTCCCGCGACCTGCGCCCGCGTATCGGGATCATGCTGGAGCTTGTCGGCGAGCTGTTCCAGCCCTTCCTGGGCCTTGAGCCGCAACGGATGTTCCGGATCGGTCGACATGTCGTCGAGCAATTTGTGCAGGCCTTCGACGATCGCGCCCGACAGCTTCTCGTCAAGCCCGGTCCAGCGCATGAACTTGCCGGTGCGCGCCTGGACCATGTCGTGGATCATTGCCTCATTGTGCAGGAGAACGCGGCTGCCCCAGCCGATCAGCCCGTCCAGCATTTCGGCATGGCGGTTCTCGACGATGGCGGCATCGAGCGTGCGGCCGAGCAGCGGGGCGATGTCGAAGCCACGCAGCCGGCTGGCCAGCGCACCCTTGATCATCGCTCCCAGTCGGTCATCGCCCAGGGATTCGAGGATCGTCGCGAGCGCACGGCCAATACCTTCGCGGGTCTTGCCGCCCTGCGGCGGGTTTGCCAGGAGGCGGCCCAATGCCGCCGCGGCATCGACATTCGCCATGCGCCGCGCGACGACCGAGGCGGTGAGGAAGTTGACGCGCAGGAAACCGGCCAGGCTGTCGCCGATCCGGTCCTTGTTGCGCGGGATGATGGCCGTGTGGGGTATGGGCAGGCCCAGCGGGTGGCGGAACAGCGCGGTCACGGCAAACCAGTCGGCAAGCCCGCCGACCATCGCGGCCTCGGCGAAGGCGCGCAGATAGCCCCAGCCGGCAAAGGCGTGCGGGTCCTCATGCGCGCGGGCCAGCAGGTATAGGCCCGCCATGATCACCAGCAGGCCCGATGCGACTACACGCATCCCCCGGACCCCGCCCTGAGCGGGGTTGAAACGGTCGAGCCCGGTAGCCTGGAAAAAGTTCATGCGGTCACAATGGACGGTCGCGCAGAATGTTCAACCGATCCGAACGATGGCTATTCCGCCGCCTGCGGTGTTCCGCCCGGCTTATGCTCCTCACTATTGACGAGGAGCTTGCCGAGCCGGGGGCCGATCCACTTCTCCATATCGTCGGCGAGGGTGAAGCCAGCGGGGACGATGACGAGGGTCAGCAGCGTCGACATCGCGATGCCGCCGATCACGCAGATCGCCATCGGTGAGCGCCAGCTGCTGTCGCCCGATAGGCCGAGGGCGATCGGCAGCATGCCGGCGATCATCGCCACCGACGTCATCACGATCGGCTGGGCGCGCTTGTGGGCGGCTTCGAGGATCGCATCGAACCGGTCGACGCCATGGCGCATTTCCTCGATCGCGAAATCGACCAGCAGGATCGAATTCTTGGCGACGATCCCGAACAGCATCAGCAGGCCGATATAGACCGGCATCGAGATCGGTATGCCCAGGATCAGCAGCGCCAGCACGCCGCCGAGCGGAGCGAGCAGGAGCGAACCCATGTTCACGAAGGGAGGCAGCACCCGCTTGTAGAGCAGGATCAGCACGGCAAACACGAGCAGAATGCCGGAGAACACGGCGATGACGAAGCCCGAGATGAGATCGCCCTGGAACTCCTGTTCGCCGAACTTCACCTCGCGCACGCCGGCGGGCAGGTTCTTCATGATCTGCGTCGCGTAGATATATTTATAGGCGTCGCTACTCACCGATCCGGGCATCAGATCGCCGCCGATGACGAGGCGGCGAACCTGATTGTAGCGGCGGATCTTCGAAGGACCCGCGCCGAAATGGATGTCTGCCACGACGCGCAGCGGCACGGTGCCGCCAAAGCTGGTCTCGACCGGCATGTTCTGGATCGTCGAGAGATCGCGGCGCGAATCCTCGCTCAGCGAAACGCGGATCGGAATCTGCCGGTCGCTCAGCGAGAATTTCGCCATATTCTGTTCGATGTCGCCCAGCGTGGCGATGCGGATCGCCTGGCTAAGCGCTGCGGTCGTCACCCCGAGGTCGGCGGCGATGTCGAGCCGCGGCTTGATGATCAGCTCAGGCCGCTGGATATCCCCATCGATACGCGGATCGCGGATCAGCGGGCTTTTGCGCATCTGCTCGACCAGCGCCGTGGCGCTCTGCTGAAGCTTAACCGGATCGTCGCCGGCCAGCATTACCGTCAGATCGCGGCCGAACCCGCCAGACTGCGACTGGAAATTCACCCGGGCATCGGCGATCTTTGCCAGTTCGGTCGCCACGTCGCGCTCGAATTCGACGCTGGTACGGGCGCGTTCCTTGGCCGGTTTCAGCGTGACATAGAGCGAGGCCATCCGGGTGTCGCCATTGTCGCCGATATCGGCGAAGACCGCATCGGTCTCGGGCTGGCGCCGGATGATGTCCGCAGCCTGGTCGGCGATGCGCATCGTATCCTCGCGCACGCGCGCGCCGGGAGCCAGTTCGATCTTGACGACGCTGTTGTCCATGTCGAGCGCTGGCTGGAACTGCTGCTTCGAGACGGCGAATAGGGCCACCGTCAGAACGAAGGCGAATACGCCCATGCCGATCGTCTTCCAGCGGTTGCGGAGCGACCATCGCAGCAGACCGAGATATTTGTCCATGACCGGGCCGCCGCCATGTTCCCGCACGCCCTCGGCCTTCAGGAAATAGGCGGCGATCATCGGCGTGATGAGACGCGCGACGAACAGACTCATCAGCACCGCGACCGCGACGGTCAGGCCGAATTGTTTGAAGAACTGGCCTGGAATGCCGGGCATGAACGACACGGGCACGAACACGGCGACGATCGCCATGGTGGTCGCGACGACGGCAAGGCCGATCTCGTCGGCCGCATCCATCGATGCCTGATAGGCGGTCTTGCCCATCCGCATGTGGCGGACGATGTTTTCGATCTCGACGATGGCGTCGTCCACCAGGATGCCGGCCACGAGGCTGAGCGCGAGCAGGCTGATCGTGTTGAGCGTGAAGCCCATCAGCGACATGAACCAGAAGGCGGGGATTGCCGACAAGGGAATGGCGAGGGCGGAAATGGCGGTGGCCCGCCAGTCCCGCAGGAAGAAGAAGACCACGATGACGGCCAGCACGGACCCTTCGACCATCGCATCGATTGCGGAATGATATTGCGCCTTGGTGTATTTCACGCCGTCATAGAGCAGGTTGTACCGGACCTTCGGATTTTCCTTGCGCAGCTGGTCGAGAACCTTGGCGGCTTCATCATAGACGGTCACGTCGGACGCGCCCTTGGCCTTCTGCAGCGCGAAGGAGAGCACCTGCCGATCACCCATCTTCGATATGTTGCGCTGGTCGGCATAGGCGTCGCGCACGGTGGCGATGTCGGCGAGCTTGACCGCCCGGTTGGAACCGACCGAAATCTGCGTCTGGCTCAGCTGATAGGCGGTCGCCGCATTGCCGAGGACGCGGACCGATTGTTCCGCCCCCGCCACTTCGGTGCGCCCGCCGGCGGCGTTGAGGTTCACGTTGCGCAGCGTCGCATTGACCTGCGCCGCGGTGACGCCCTGCGCCTGCATGCGGGCCGGATCGAGCACGACCCGGATTTCCCGGGTAACGCCGCCGCCACGGAACACGCCGGCCATGCCGGGCACCGACAGCAGCCGCTTGATCACGGTGTTGTCGGTGTACCAGCTGAGCTCCTCAAGCGTCATGTCGACCGCCTCGACCGAATAATAGGCGATCGGGCCGCCCTCGATCTCGATGCGCTCGACCTGGGGTTCGAGGATGCCTTCGGGCAGGTCGGACCGGATCTTGGCAACCGCGTCGCGCACGTCGTTGACGGCGCGATCGACCGGCGTGCCGAGCTGGAACTCGACATTCGTGCCCGACAGCCCCTCGGTGACATAGGATGTGATCGATTTGACATTGCCGACCGAAGCGACCGCCGCCTCCACCTTGCGGGTGATCTGCGTCTCCATCTCGGTAGGCGCGGCGCCGGGCTGGGTGATGTTCACCGACGCTGCCGGGAAGCTGATGTCGGGCATGTTGTTGATGTCCATGCGCGCGAAGCTGATCAGCCCCGCAATGGTCAGCGCGATGAACAGGACGATCGGAGGAATCGGATTCCTGATCGCCCAGGCGGAAATATTACGCATGCCCGAAAGCTCCGATCGATCAGCGGTTCGCGGCCCCGGCCGACGCCATTTGCGGCGTCACCTTGTCGCCGGGATTGAGGAAGGCACCTGCGGCCAGCACAATCTTCTCATTGCCCTGGATACCCGACTGGATCACGACTCCGGCATCGGACACGTCGCCCACCTTCACGTCGCGGCGGATAACCTTGTTGTCCGGGCCGACGACGTAGACATAGGACCCCTTGTCGTCGTTCAGGACGGCGGATTCGGGCAGCTGCGGTGCAGTGGCCATGCCGCTGTTGATCAGCGCGGCGGCGAACCCGCCGGGCCGCAGCGCCGGATCATAGCGCAGCTGGATGCGGGCCAGCCCCTGGCGGGTCTGGGGATCGATCACGGGCGAAATCTGCCAGATCGTGCCGGTGAAGGCACGTTTACCGCCGATCGGCGTCACCTGGGCAGGGTCTCCCACTTTCAGTCGGGCGATGTCCTGTTCGGCGAGCTGGGCTCGAATTTCCAGTTCGCCACCCTTGGCGACGCGGAACAGGGCGCCGGTGCCGGGGCCGACGACCTGGCCGGGCTCGATAGCGCGGGTCAGTACCAGGCCCGCGGCCGGAGACCGGATATCGAGCCGGCCGATCTGCGCGCGCGCCTCGCCGAACTGTGCCTGCGCGACCGAAACGCGGGCGACCGCGGCGTCGCGGGCCGCTGTTTTGCGGTCGATATCCGCCTTGGAGATGAACCCGCGCGCGACAAGCGCCTTGGCACGGTCAAGCTCGGCCTGGGCAAGATCGGCATCCGCGCGGGCTACGCGCACCTGAGCGGACAGGGAATTGGCCTGTTGCGACTGCACCGAGCGCTCGATCACGGCGAGCGTCTGGCCCGCGCGAACCCAGCTGCCGGGTTCGACCAGCACCGCCTGGACCATGCCGCCTTCGCCGGCCACGCCCACGGGCATTTCACGCTTGGCGAAAAGGGTGCCCGTCGCCGAGATCGTCGCGACGATCTCGGTGCGGCCGGGAACGATGATCGTGACGCCGGGCGCTACGGTGGCCGTTGGCGCTGGCTTCGCCCCGCCGAAGATCTTCATCGCGAGCAGCCCGATCACGACGATGGCCACCGCCGCGCCGGCGATGATCATCCAGCGGCGCCGGCGGGCCTGGCGGTCGTCATAATCATAGACCGTATAATCGCTCTGGATGCCGGATTCGACGTTCATCCCCATTGACTTTCCATTGCCGGCCCGGCGGGCCTTCTGCTGCTAGTTCGAGCTGTATTATATCAATACGTCACCTCGCTCAAGAGTACAGCGCATCAGCCGAGACATCCCGCATGGGCGGGATCATTTCGCAGCCGGAAGGCGTTCATCTCTTGTGCAGCGAGGATCGCTACCACGTCATTAGCACGCGCCGAGCAGGGCGGCAAAGCAGGAGCAAGACCATAATGGTAGAAAATCTGTGGAAATCCGGCACGGCAGCGGCATTCGCGCTGTGCCTCGCAGCACCTTCCATCGCACAGGACACGGCTCCGCCGACGTCGCCGATGCTGGCCGGCACGCGGCTCGACGTGGTGGCCAGCGGGGAGGTGAATGCCGTGCCCGACATCGCGACGATCGGGGCCGGCGTCGTAACCCAGGCGCCTACGGCGGCCGCCGCAATGAGCGAGAACGCCCGTCGCACGGCTGCGACCATGGCCGCGATCCGCAAGGCCGGAGTCGGCGATCGTGATATCCAGACGACGACGGTGAATCTCAGCCCGCAATATCGTTACGCCGAAAATCAGCCGCCGGTCATCGTCGGCTATCAGGCGTCGAGCCGGGTGAGCGTGCGTTTCCGCGACGTGAAGAAGGCCGGGCCGATTCTCGATGCACTGGTTGCGGCGGGGGCGAACCAGATCGATGGTCCGACCCTGTCGATAGACAAGCCTGATCCGCTGCTCGATCAGGCGCGGGAGAAGGCCGTCGCCGCTGCCCGCGCCCGTGCGACCCTCTATGCCAGGGCAGCGGGCCTGCAGGTCAAGCGGATCATCGCGATCAGCGAGGGTTCGTTCGAAAGCCCGATCGTCCGCCCCATGCCGATGATGGCGATGGCGCGTGCGGAGAAGGCAGGTGATACGATGATCGAGGCCGGCGAGCAGAAACTGTCTGTCAGCCTGTCGGTGACGTTCGAACTGATGTGACGAAGGCCGCCGTCTGGCGGCGGTGCGGTTTGGACGGCGGACGCCGGCCGGTGTTCAGCGCCGGCCGGAGGCCTTCCAGCGGCTGCTTCCCACGGGGCGGTCGGGTCGACCGGTCCGGAAGCCGCGCGGGCGGCGCTCCCTGATCTTGGGTTTCTTGGGTTTGCGGCTGATCAGGTCGGACAGGATCACGACGACCAGAAAGGCCACGAAAAGTCCCGCGATGATCCATCTCAGATGCTGACTGCTCATGACGGGCTGCTCCATATCCGCCGACACGATACGCTACGCTGGACATGGTGCGCCGTGGCTACCCTTGCCCGGGCAACGCGCCAAACGGCTGCAACGCTTCCGTCATAAACCTTTTCGCCGTTGCGGAAAAGTAGCGATTCTACGGGGCTGGATCAGCTACCCGGTCATCGTAAAGAGCCAGGTCTCGTCGCGATCGGTCGAAGCTGTAGAAAGCCGGCATGGTAAAACGGACTCCGCCGCGGACCTTCAGCACGCCATGTTCGTGTCGCCAGCCTCCTGTGAAGGCCACCAGCATTCCGGCACGCGGCTTCAGCATGGCGTCCAGCGCGGGAAAATAGATCTCGCCGCCGTCATAATCATCATTGAGATAAATTATGCTGGCGAAATCGCGATGCGCGAATGGGTGGGGGGACCCGTCGGCATTGGCGCGATCCGCATGCGGCACCATGTGCATCCCCTCGCTCCAGCGTACCAACTGCAAAGTGTCGGCGAAAATCGGCCGGGTGAGCCTGTAGAAGCGCGCGATTTGCTGCACGGCCCCCTCGCTCGCCGCCTTCATGATGGCGGCCAGGTCGGGCCGCTGCCCGAGGATGTCAGAATAGAACAGCAGCCGGCTCTTCCAGTAGTCGTCCCCGATAAGCTCGCGGTTCCGGCTGAAATCCTCGCCGCGCGCGAAATCCGCGAGTGTCTCGCATTGCGCGGGCGACAGGAAGTCTGGGACGACGACGAAGTCGAGCGAGGCCCGCATAGTGTCGCCGGTCAGGTCGGTCACGCCGACCGCGTCGATCAGCAGTCCGTCGCGCAGCCTTTTGCGCCCCGCGACATTCCGTCTGCTTTGCACCGTGGCCATGCCGTTCAGCACGCTGTCGGACTCCCAGGCCGGCGTGGCGGGCGATGGCTTGCTTCCGGCTATGACCCTGGACATGCCCGGCAGGGCCCCGCCCGTCAGCAGCGGCGAACGCCCCGCATCGAGTTTCAGGGAGATGCGGGCGGGGGCTGTTGGCGGGGCGGGCTTGGCGTGGATCGGCCGCTGGCCGGTAGCGTCGACCGGACTGGCCAGCCGAACCTTGTTGATATGGTCTTCGACGATCGTCCCGTCGGGATGGCGGCCGACGAAATAATGGCGCTGCCAGGCCTGCTTGATGGCGTCGGGATCCTTCGCGTCGAGACGCTTCTGAAACCCGTCGCGCGCGACCCTGAAGGCTTCATGCTCGATCCCCATCGCCGGGTCGTCGGCGAGATCGTGGACCATGATATCCCAGTCGCCCAGATAGTTTTTGGGGACAGGCATGATCGTGCAGATCGGTTCGCCTCTGGCGAAGCTGACCGTGCCCGGCGCGGTCATGATCCAGTTCATCGTGAACGGGTAGGGAAGCCAGTCGCTTTCGACGACGCCCGTCAGCGGGGCGATGCCGTGTTTGGGATGATTGAAGGGACCGCTGACGAGGATGTTCCATCCCGGCGGTGTGCGAAACATATAGGTGGTATGGAAGGTGACGACGCCGCGTGTGAAATGCGAGCGCAGGAAATCATCGAGCACGACGCCGTCTGGCAGGGTGCCCGTTGCGCGCACGACAAGATCCGTCTTCTCCGGCCCGCCATTCCATTCGATTTCAACGTCGGCGGGGCAGAGGATGTCCCAGCCATGGGTGTTGGCGATCG
>CAZJXG010000047.1:0-22116 GCA_964549965.1 uncultured Sphingomonas sp.
CCGGTGCTCATCCTCGTTCGGGATATGGCGACCCGGCTCGGTCGTGAAATCCTGGCCGATGTCGATCCCGAGCAGGTGGCGCGGAGTGCAACGGTGCTTCATGCGGTGCGCGAACATCTGCGGGACCGGGAGTCGGCCACGACAGAGGTTGTGTCCGGCGAATAGTCTTCGCCCATCGGCAGGACGGCGTTGCCCATCGGCTTGCCACGTCGCCGAAGCTTCGCGACGATCCGCGCGTTGCACATGGGCAGGATAGAGCAGCCGGCAGAGGAGCAGGCTTTTGAACGATGGTGACAGACTGGTCGCGGGGATCGAGCTGGGCGGCACCAAGGCTATCGTCCTGATCGCGCGCGGACGCGAAATAGTGGCGCGTGAACGTTTCCCGACCGGGGCGCCAGCGCAGACGCTGGGCACGATCGGCGACCGGATCGAGGCCTGGCGGGCGGAACATGGCGAGCCGGAGGCGTTGGGCATCGCCAGCTTCGGTCCGATCGGGCTCGATCGGGCGCGGGCCGACTATGGACATATCACGTCGACGCCGAAGCCCGGCTGGCGCCAGGTCGATGTTGTCGGCCACTTCGCTGCCCGCTTCGGATGGCCCGTCGGCTTCGACACCGACGTCGCTGGGGCGGCGCTGGCCGAATATCGCTGGGGCGCGGCGCAGGGTTGCGCGGTTGCCATCTATCTGACGATCGGAACCGGCATCGGCGGTGGTGTGATCGTCGACGGCCGCCCGGTTCACGGGCTGGTTCATCCCGAACTGGGGCATGTGCGCGTCCGGCGAGCACCAGGCGACGATTTCGCCGGAGTCTGCCCTTTCCATGGCGATTGCCTCGAAGGGCTTGCCTCGGGACCGGCCATCGCCGCGCGTGCCGGCATGAACGGTGCCGACGTCGGCGACGATCATGTCCTGTGGGAGCAGGTGACGGGCGAACTTGCCGAGGCGATGGCGGCGCTGATGCTGACACTGTCACCCCAGCGCATCCTGATCGGGGGCGGCGTATTTCAGCACCGGCAGGCGCTGCTGGCGAAGGTCCATGCTCGCACGGCGGCGCTGCTGAACGGCTATGTCGCCGGGGTCGGTGCGCGCGAACTGGCGGATATCATCATGGCGCCCGGCCTGGGCGAAATGGCCGGCCCGCTCGGCGCGGTGGCGCTGGCGCTCGACGCCTGAGCTATTGCGCGGGAGCCTGCGGAAGTCTGCCTTCGATGGCGCGATCGAAATGATCGGTCATCAGGCGGCGCGCGGCTTCGCTGTCTCGGTCCGCAATGGCCCGGGCGAGCGCACGATGGCGGGCGATGACGGTACGGCGCTGGACGTCGGTGGTGCGGGTGCGCCAGGCGGCGGGTACGACGATCCGCATCAAACTGGCAAAGGAACGGACGATGTCGAGGAACAGCGGATTTCGGCTCGCTTCGGCAATCGCCTCGTGCAGCGCTACATCGGCCGCGGCGACCTTGTCCATATCGTCCCCCGCATCGGCCAGCGCCTCGGCCAGTGCGATGATGCGCGTGGCCTCGTCTTCGGTGCGGTTCAGGGCGGCGAGTTCCGCGGTGCGGACCTCCAATGTGCGGCGCACGTCCCAGACCTCGTTGATCGATACCTGCGCCGTCGCGACGGCATGATCGAGCGAGGCCGCCATCACCGATCCGTCGATCGCGCCGACCCTGGCCCGCCGGCCATTTGCCACCTCGATATGGCGTAGCGCGGCCAGCGCGCCGAACGTCTCCCGCATCACTGCCCGGCTGACGCCCAGCTTCCCGGCGAAATGCCCTTCGCCCGGCAGGGTATCCCCGACCTTCAGATCGTTATCGCGGATATGATCGCGGACAGCCTGCACCGCTTGCTGCACGAGCGATACGGCGTCACCGGTCGGAACGTGGCTCACGCCGTTAGCTTCCGGGCGCGATACTGGGTTGCGGTGCCGAAGCGGGGCGCGAAGGCGTGGGAGAAGCTGGCATTATTGAGATGAATCCCCCTTCACCTTCCCCATGCGCCGCCCCCCGATGAGGTCGGAACGATAAACCTATCGGACAGGTTCATGCAATGGCTATCAGATAGGTCCGCGCTTCCGATGGCGTGAACGGGCCTATAGCTGGAAAATCTTGCCGGGGTTGAACAGGTTCTTTGGGTCGATCGCCTGCTTGATCAGCCGCATCATGTCGACAGCATCGCCGAGTTCATCGGTCAGATGTCGTTGCTTTCCGAGTCCGATGCCATGTTCGCCGGTGCAGGTGCCATCCATCTCAAGCGCGCGGGCGATCAGCCGCTCGTTGATCGCCTCTACCTGGGCCATCTCCTCGGGCTTTCGCGGATCGATCGCGAAGATGACGTGGAAATTGCCGTCGCCGACATGGCCGACGATCGTCGACGGTACGCTCGATCCGGCCAGGTCGTGCTTGGTTTCTATGATGCATTCGGCAAGCCGGCTGATCGGCACGCACACGTCGGTGGTCCAGCCGATCGCGCCGGGGCGCTGCGCGATTGCGGCATAATAGGCTTCGTGCCGAGCCTTCCACAGCTTGCTGCGCTCCTCGGGCAGGTTCGACCATAAGAAGGCGCCGCCGCCATTCTGACTGGCAAGCTCCCGCACGGTCTCCACCTGCTCCTGAACATGGCGTTCGGACCCGTGGAACTCGAAGAAGAGTGTCGTCGTCTCGGGGTAGTCGAGTTTTGAATAGGCGTTCGATGCCCGCATCTGGGCATCGTCGAGGATTTCGATCCGGGCGACCGGCACGCCCAGCTGGATCGATTGGACGACGGTATCGACAGCGCCTTTCAGGCTGTCGAACGAGCAGACCGCCGAGCTGATCGCTTCGGGGATGCCGTGCAGACGCAGCGTGATCTCGGTGATGATGCCCAGTGTCCCCTCGGCGCCGATCATCAGCCGTGTCAGATCATAGCCCGCCGCCGACTTGCGCGCCCGGCGAGCGGTACGGATGATCCTGCCGTCGGGCGTCACCACCTGCAGCGACAGCACTGCCTCGCGCATCGTGCCGTAGCGCACCGCGTTGGTGCCCGATGCGCGGGTCGAGGCCATGCCGCCGATCGTGGCGTTGGCACCCGGGTCGATCGGGAAAAACAGCCCCTGGTCGCGAAGATATTCGTTGAGTTGCTCGCGCCGGACCCCGGCCTGCACGGTGCAGTCGAAATCCTCCTGGTTGACCGCCAGGATCGCATTCATCTCGCCGAGATCGATCGTCAGGCCACCGTGAATGGGGGTGGTGTTGCCCTCCAGCGAGGTGCCAGCCCCGAAAGGAATGATCGGCACATCATGGGCGACGCAGAGCCTGACCAGTGCCGCGACCTCCTCGGTCGAATGGGCGAACACCACCGCATCCGGCAGCACCGGGTCATAATGTGTCTCGCTCGATCCATGCTGGAGCCGGATCGCTTCCCCGAGCTGGAGGCGCTGGCCCGCCACGGCGCGAACGTCGTCGAGAAAGCCGGGCGGGAGCGGCTTGCGGTCGAAGGAGACAGGTGCGGTCATGGTCAGAATGCGAAGCTGGCACGGACACCGTAGCGGCGGCGATCGCCGATGATGCCGAGATCGGAAGGGGGGAGATTTGCCAGCTGGAGGGTAGTCCTTTCGATATAGCTCTCGAAATAATTCTTGTTGAACAGGTTGGTGCCGAACAGCGATAGCTCGATCGGACCATGTTTATAGCTGATCGAGGCGTCGACCAGCATATAGCCTTTCAGAAATGTCGGCGTCGTCTGGTTCAGGGTCGCGGCGAGGCGCTTGCCCTTGCCTTGCAGCCCCCCGCTGAAGGTCAGCAGATCGTCGCCGATCGGCACGGCATAGTCGCTCGACAGGCTGAACATTATGTCGGGCTGGAAGGTCAGCCGGTCGCTCGACAGGGTGCGACGCGTCGTCGCCGTATAGGCCGAACTGTCGGTGATACGGGAATGCTGGTAGGTAAGGCTGCCGGTGAGCGTCCACTGCCGCGTTGGCCTGATCTGCGTCTCCAGTTCTAGGCCGTAGCTTTCGACGTCACCCGTGTTGAGATCGACCGTGACCAGGCCGGCAGGCACCGCGGGCGCGATGGAGTTCAGGCCGATATAGTCCTTATAGTCGTTGTAGAAGATGTCGGCCGATAGCGAGAAGCCGCGCGCCGCATATTTGGTGCCCAGTTCATATGTCCAGGCCGAGTCGCCCTTATAAGTGCGGAAGGGGGCGTTGGGCGGGTTGAAGCCGCCGCCGCGATAGCCGCGCGCGACCGAGGCATAGGTCATCAGGCTCGTGTCCCAATGCCGGGTAACGGTGAGCTTGGGCTGGACCTGATCGGACTTGATCCGGGCGCGGGGCGTGATGATACCGGCGATCGAACCTGTCGCCGTGCGGCTCTCATGATCGTAGCGCAGGCCGGCGGCGACCTCCCAGTCCGCATTCGGTTTCCAGAACAGCGTGCCGAACAAGGCAGAGGTGTCGCCTTCGCGATGATCGATCGTGCGAATCATGCGGTTCAGAGGCACGACATTCTGCAGAAGGTTCGAATCCAGCCGCTCATTGCTGTAGAACAGGCCGACGAGGGTCGAAATGCTGTCGCTGAGAGTGGTATCGAAGCGCAGCTCGACCGTCTTGGTCCTGAGCCTGTCGCGACCGCTGGAGCGAACCACATTGGCTGGGCCGAAGTCGGCGTCATTGTCGGGGGCGCTGCTGTTGCGCAGGTCATAGGCGGCCTGCAGCGTCACCTTGCTGCTCAACGCGTCGAGCGGCGCCTCGATCTTCGCGTTGATGCCGCGATATCGGTAGGTGGTGATGCCCCGCGCGTTAAACGCATTGGTGCGCAGATAGTTGGTCGGGCCGCTGACGCGGGCATAGGGCGTATTGGTGCCCTTGATCCAGTCATAATAGCCATTGAGCGTGATCGCCACATCGTCCCCCGGCGTCGCCCGGATCGTCGCGTTCACCGAGTCGGTGTTGAGCGGGTTGGACTTGCCCCCCACACCGGGCGTGACATTGTTGATGAAGCCGTCCTGCTCGCGGTGCGACGCCGCGATGCGGACCGCCAGCTTGTCCTGGATAAGGGGCGCGGATATCGAACCGGATACCAGCCAGCTATTGTCGGGGCCGGCATAGCTGGCCTGGCCGCGCGCTTCGAACTGGTTGCCCGGCATCCGGGTGATGACGTTGATCGCGCCGCCCAGCGTGTTCTTGCCATAGAGCGTGCCCTGCGGGCCGCGCAGCACCTCGATCCGCTCGACGTCGAGCAGCGGGTTGTTCAGATAGGCGGTGTTGGGCCGATAGATGCCGTCGACGAACAGGCCGACGCCCGGCTGCACCGTGCCCACCAAGGTCACGCCGACGCCACGGATCGAGACGAAGGCGCGGCCGGCGCCGTCGCTGCTGATGTTGAGGCCCGGCGAGAGCAGCGCCGCCTCGCGCACCGAATTGATGTTGCGCCTGGCGAGGGTGTCGCCACTGATCGCGGTGACGGCGACGGGAACGTCGAGCAGCGCTTCGTTGCGCTTGCGGGCGGTGACGATGATCTCGCCCTCTTCGCTTACGGCGTCACTGGCCGCGGGCGCGGCTTGCTGTGCAAGGGCCGAAGCCGAGGAGAGCGCGGCGAACGCGCAGCCGGAGAGGAGCCGGGTCGTGAAATGCATCTGTCATCCTCTCCTGAGGCGAACCGGTTTCCCGCGCCGATGGACATTAGCTATCAGATAGCTCACCTATCAGAAAGGTTGGCTGGCGAGCTATGCTATGCCGATCCGCACGCAGACTTGATAGATCGGGCTTTCCCTTACGGAAGGAAGGGGGCCGCGGGCATTGGCGCTTCATAATCGGGCCTGGCGTCGAGCAGCGAATAGACCTGCCGCGTCTCGCGATCGAACGGCGCCCAGGGCAGGCGGCCATCCTCCGCGAAGCTTGTCCAGAGGCGATGGGCGCGGTCGGCCAGCGCCTGCGGCGGGCTCTCCCCGGTCAACCCCTGCGGGCCGGTCGTGCAGGCGAGCGTGTCGAATATGAAGGGCAACTCCACGCCGTGGCAGGCGCCGAGCGCTCCGCCGAAAGCAGGCGACCGCCAGTCGAACTCGTAGACATGGGTACGGCCGCGATGTTCCTCGGCGAAGCGGCGCGCGGGCCAGCGAAAGACGAGATCGGTCATCGCGCTGGCCAGCGCGTGGCCGGGCCTGATGCCTTTCCGGCCGAGGCCATAGGCCTTGAGCAGCCTGCGCGCACCGGGCTGCGAGCGGCTGAGCACGAAGGTGGCGAGCAGGCGCCCGATCCTGCCCCGTATTCCCGTAGGGACGAGATAGAGGTTCATCTCTTCGGCATTGGTGCCGATCAGCACATCGATCTCGGCGCCCGCGCCTCGCTTCAGCGCCTCGAGCGGCTGGAGCGGGAGGACGTCATCGCCATGGACCGGGACGAAGCGGCTGATCCCGAATACGGGCTCATGCCCCTTGGCGTCGCGCAGGTCGATGCGGGCGGTAGGCCGGGAGACCCTGTCGATCGCGTCGAGCGTATCGCCGGGCGCGATGCTCGCGAAACCAGCCTTGTCGGGCGAGATGCGCAACAGCCGGGCCAGCTTTTTCACGAGCCGCTGCATCACCGCGATGTCGCGGGTCATTGCGGCATGGCCGCTCTGGATGATGGCCCGGCGGAACAGGCCGGTGGCGAGCGGCGAGGTGATCAGGTCGACGATCGCCATTGCCCCGGCGGATTCGCCGAAGACTGTGATATTGTCCGGATCTCCGCCAAAGGCCGCGGCGTTGGCGCGCACCCACTTGAGCGCCGCGATCATGTCGCGCAGACCCAGATTGGTCGGGACGCCGGGGATCGGCAGGAAGCCCTCGACCCCCAGTCGGTAGTTGATCGCGACGCAGACCAGCCCGTCGCGTGCGAAACTGCGGCCGTCATGGACCGGCGCATCCTTGCTGCCGACCACGAAGCCGCCGCCATGGATCCACACCATCACCGGCAATCCGCTGGAATTACCCTCCGGCGCGAAAATATTGGCGGTGAGAAACTCCTCGCCCTTCACCCAGCCGGAACCGATCAGCGGCATGACGTCGAGGCCTGGAAAGGCCTTTACATCGTGGGGGGCGGTGGCGCCGGGATCGATCGCGTCGCGCACGCCGTCCCAGCCGGGGTGGGGTTCGGGAGCCGCGAAACGGCGTTCGCCGACGGGGGCGGCGGCATAGGGAACGCCCAGATACTGGCGGATGCCGCCATTGCTGGTGCCGCGCAGCTTGCCGCCGCCCGTCGTCACGATCGCATCCCCCGTCATCATCTCTCCATACCATATTGCGCCGCCATCATAACCTGGCCGCGCCTGGTCAGGCCGTTCGATGCTGTGCCGGGCGGGGTTTTCGGGATGCCCGGGCGGTATGGGAACCGCGCTTTCCTCTGCCTGTTGTTCCGGCGGCAGCTTGAAAATCACACGGGCCGTTTCCTTATTGGGAGAAGGCGGCCGTCGCCACCAAGGCGTTCCTAACGGCCGAGAGAGGATATGGCATGAATTCTGGCCGATCGCGCGACTGGATGTGGGCCGAGGCCGTCGACATGATCGACAGGGTCCAGCGCCTTCGTCAACAGGCTTTCGCCCCGGCCCGCGCCGGGGGCGGCACGGCACGCTGGGCGCCCCCTGCCGACATGATCGAGACCGAGACCGACCTGTTGGTGCTGGTCGCGTTGCCCGGCGTGGACCTCGACCAGACCGAAGCCGTCATCGAGGACGGCGTGCTTTTCGTCCGCGGCGCCCGGGTGCTGCCGATCGCCCTGCGCACCGCCAAGATCCACCGGCTCGAACTGCCCCAGGGCCGCTTCGAGCGCCGCCTGCCGCTGCCGCCGGGGCGGTACGACAATGTCCGCCGGTCGAGCGATCATGGCTGCCTCCTCGTCACCCTGCGCAAGGTTCTTTGAGATCATGACCGACATGGCGACCCACCCCACCGAAACCGAAGCGACCCCGGCCGAGCCGAAGGCGATCCTCGCCGAACTGCCCGAGGACGCGATCATCATCGTGCCAGTGCGCAATTTCGTGATGTTCCCCGACGTCGTGATGCCGCTCGCGATCGGCCGCCCCGTCTCGATCGACGCTGCGCAGGCGGCGGTGCGCGAAAGCAGGCCGGTCGGCATCCTCGCCCAGCGCGATGCCGACGTGAAGGACCCTACCGCGCTCGACATGCACCGCATGGGCACTGTCGCCAATGTGCTGCGCTACGTCACCGCACCGGATGAGAGCCATCATCTGATCGTCCAGGGGGAGAGCCGTTTCAAGGTGAAGGAATTCCTCGACGGCTGGCCCTTTCTCGTCGCGCGGATCGAACGGATCGAGGAGCCCGCGGCCGAAGGCACCGAGATCGAGGCGCGCTTCATCAACCTGCGCAACCAGGCGCTGGAGACCGTCCAGCTGCTGCCGCAGGCGCCCCAGGGGCTGGCCGATGCGATCCGCACCATCGGGTCGCCGGGATCGCTGGCGGACATGACGGCGGCCTATCTCGACATCCCGGCCGATCAGAAGCAGGACATTCTCGAAACGATCGCGCTGGAGCCGCGGCTGGACAAGGTGATGGCGCTGCTCGCCCAGCGGCTGGAGGTGCTGCGCCTGTCGGCCGAAATCGGCAAAGGCGTGCAGGAAAAGATCGGTACCCGGCAGCGCGAGCATCTGCTGCGCGAGCAGATGGCCGAGATCCAGCGCCAGCTTGGCGAGGATGAAGGCAATTCGGAGGAGATCGCCGAGCTGCGCGAGGCGATCGCCAGCGCGGGCATGCCCGAGGATGTGGAGAAGCAGGCCAACAAGGAGCTGCGCCGGCTGGAGCGGATGCCCGATGGTGCCGCCGAACATGGCATCATCCGCACCTATCTCGACTGGCTGACCGAGCTGCCCTGGGCACTGTCCGGACATAAGGCGATCGACATCGCCGAGGCCCGCGCCCAGCTGGATGCCGATCATTATGGGCTCGAGAAGATCAAGCAGCGGATCATCGAATATCTGGCGGTGCGCAAGCTGGCGCCCGAGGGCAAGGCACCGATCCTCTGCTTCGCGGGGCCGCCCGGCGTCGGCAAGACCTCGCTCGGCCAGTCGATCGCCAAGGCGATGGGGCGCGAATTCGTCCGCGTCAGCCTTGGCGGCGTCCATGACGAGGCCGAGATACGTGGGCACCGGCGCACCTATATCGGCGCGCTGCCGGGCAACATCATCCAGGCGATCCGCAAGGCGGGTACGCGCGACTGCGTGATGATGCTCGATGAGATCGACAAGCTGGGCCGTGGCGTTCAGGGCGATCCGTCTGCGGCGATGCTCGAAGTGCTCGATCCCGAGCAGAACAACAGCTTCCGGGACAATTATCTGGCTGTGCCCTTCGATCTCAGCCGGGTCGTGTTCATCGCCACGGCCAACATGCTCGATACCATCCCGGGGCCGCTGCGTGATCGCATGGAGGTGATCTCGCTGCCCGGCTATACCGAGGAGGAGAAGCGGAACATCGCCCAGCGCTATCTTGTCCGCCGACAGCTGGAAGCGAACGGCGTCACCGCCGAACAGGTCGATGTCGGGGAGGACGCGCTTCGGTCGATCATCAGCTTCTACACCCGGGAGGCCGGCGTGCGGAACCTGGAACGCGAGATCGGCAAGGTGATCCGCCGCGCTGCGGTGACGATCGCCGAGGGCAAGGCCACCCATGTCACGATCGCCGAAAAGGATGTCGAGGATGCACTCGGCGGCCATGTCTTCGAGGATGAGGTGGCGCAGCGGACCAGCGTGCCCGGCGTCTCGACCGGTCTGGCCTGGACCCCGGTCGGCGGCGGCATATTGTTCATCGAGGCGACACGGATGCCGGGTTCGGGTAAGCTCATCCTCACCGGCCAGCTCGGCGAGGTGATGCGGGAGAGCGTGCAGGCGGCGCTGAGCCTCGTCAAGAGCAGGGCGGACAGTCTCGGTATCGCGGCGGAGATGTTCGAGCGGCAGGACATCCATGTTCATGTTCCCGCCGGCGCGACCCCGAAAGACGGGCCCAGCGCCGGTGTCGCCATGTATATGGCGCTGACCTCGCTGTTCACCGGCCGCACGGTACGAAGCGACACCGCGATGACCGGGGAGATTTCGCTGCGCGGGCTTGTGCTGCCGGTCGGCGGGATCAAGGAAAAGGTCGTGGCGGCGGCGGGCGCGGGTATCCGGAGGGTGATGCTGCCGGCGCGCAACAAGCGCGACTATGACGACATTCCCGTCAATGCCCGCGAGAAGCTGGAGTTTATCTGGCTGGACACGGTCGAGGATGCGCTGGCCAACGGACTGGATGCGTTGCCAGCGACGGAAGACGCGCAGCCGGGCGACTGAAGCCCGCGCCTATGGTGCGGCCTGGCTTCGCCGCAACAAACGCTAATGCCCGCCCTGGACGTTTATGTTCTTGGGGCGGGGGGCGAGCCAGACGAACAGCGCGATCCCCCACATCAGCACGCCGGCAATCAGGAAGATCTTGTCGGTGGCGAGCGTCAGCGCCTCCTTATCGACGAGCTGGGCGATCAGCGCCCGTATCTGGTCGGGCTGGAAACCCGATTGGGCCAGCGAGGCTTCGATGGGCGCGCTGTTGATCTTGCCGGCAAGCTCGCTGCCCGAAACGCGGGCCTCGTCATTCCAATAGGTCATCACGATCGATGTCGATGCGGCGATGCCGATGGTGCGCAGGAATGTCTGCAGGCCGGCGGCAGAGGCTGCCTGGGCGGGCGGCACCGATCCCAGGGTTATCGCGGTCGCGGTGATGAAGAAGAACGGCATTCCAAGCCCCATGATCGCCTGGGGCAGGATAAGGTGGTAGAAATCGGTTCCGCTGGTCCAGTTGATTCGCAGCAGGGTGGCGCTTCCGATCCACAGGAATGCGCCCGATAGCAGGATGCGGGGATCGATGTGGGGCATCAGCCTGGGGACGGTGCGCGCCAGGATCAGGCTCGCCGCGCCGGTGGCGGCTGTGGCGATGCCCGCTTGGGTCGCGGTGTAGCTGAGCGACAGCTGCATCCATTGCGGGATAACCACGATACCGGTGAAATAGATGCTGAAGCCCATCGCGATGGTCAGCGTACCGACGGTGAAACCGCGATATCGGAACACCCGCAGATCCACTACCGGATGCTCTTCGGTCAGTTCCCATATTACAAAGACGATCAGGCCAACCAGCGCCACGATGCCCAGCAACAGCACGGTCGGGTCGGCAAACCAGTCATGCTCGCGGCCGATGTCTAGCATGATCTGCAGCGAGCCGATCCAGATGATCATCAGCACTATACCGATCCGGTCGATGGGCAGCTTTATCCTGGGCGTTTCGATCGGTCGCAGTAGCTCATAGGTGGAAAAGGCGCACAGCAGTGCCACCGGCACATTGATGAAGAAGATCCAGTGCCAGCTCAGATTGTCGCTGATCGTTCCCCCCAGGATGGGACCGAGCACCGGGCCGATGATCGTCGTCATCGCCCATATGCCCATCGCATGGCCGCGCTTTTCGGGCGGGTAGAGGCGCAGCATCAGCGTTTGGGTCAGGGGAATCATCGGCCCCCCGCAGATGCCTTGGCCGATCCTGCTGACCACCAGCATGCCCAGGGTCACAGACAGCCCGCACAATATGGAAAACAGCGCGAAACCCAGCACGCAGAAGATGAAGGTACGCAGCGTTCCAAAACGCTGGGCCAGCCAGCCGGTCAACGGCAGGCTGATCGCCTCTGCGACGGCATAGGAGGTGATCACCCATGTGCCTTGGCTGGGCGATATGCCCAGATTGCCGGAGATATGGGGAATCGAGACATTGGCGATGCTCATGTCCAGCATCACCATGAAATTGGCGCTGGCCAGCGCGATCGTCGCGAGCAGCCGGCGCCGGCCGGTCACCGCAGCCCAGATGGCTTCCTCGCCCATTACGAGCGCTCAGCTGCCCGAAAGGTCGATTTCGACATCCATCGACAGGCCCACCCGCAGCGGATGATCGACCAGCTCCCTGGGGTCGATGGCGATCCGTACCGGCACGCGCTGGACCACCTTGATCCAGTTGCCGGTCGCATTCTGCGCGGGGATCAGCGCGAAGGCCGAGCCGGTGCCGCCGGAAAAGCCGACGACCTTGCCATGATAGACCACATCACCGCCGTAAAGATCGGCGGTCAGCGTGGCAGGCTGGCCGGGTCGCACGCGACGGAGCTGACGTTCCTTGAAATTGGCGTCGACATAGACCTGCGACAAGGGGACGATCATCATCACGGGGACGCCGACGGACACGCGTTGGCCGATCTGAGCCTGCCGACGGGTGACGATACCGTCGATCGGCGCCCGTATCACCGCCCGGCCGAGATCGAGCTTCGCCGCGGCGAGCTTGGCCTTCGCGGCGAGCACCATCGGGTCGGTCTCGACGGTCGAGCCCTCCGTCGTGGCCCGGTTGGCGGCGAGCTGTCCCGCTGCGGCGCCGCGATTGGAGCGGGCCTGGGAAAGCGCGGCACGGGCGGTCGCCAGCGCCTTGCGGGCGCTGGTCAGCTCCTCGCCCGATACGGCGCCCGAAGGCTGCAGCGCCAGACGACGATCGAGGTCGATACGGGCCTTTTCATAATCGGCCTCGGCTCCCCCGATATCGGCGGTCCGGGCATCGACCTGCGCCTGGAGCGCTCCGTTCGTCGCGGAGGCCTGGCGGAACATGCGCCGCGCGCGTGCCAGGTCGGCTTCGGCTTCGGCCAGGGCGATGCGGACATTGGCGTCGTCGATCTTCAGGAGGATGTCGCCCTTCTTCACCGCCTGGGTGTCGCTGACGCGGATCTCTGTCACCGCGCCGCTCAACAGCGGCGTGACCTGCGCCACCTCCGCATTCACATAGGCATTGTCGGTGCTGACATGGTTGCGGCCGATCGTCAGATACCACAGGCCCCAGATCGCTGCCCCCCCCGCCACCACCAGGGCGAGGCGGGTCAGCCACAGCCGGCGCTTTTCAAGGCGCGCGGCCTTCACCGCCTCCGCATTCTGCGTGTCGGTATCGGCTGGTGCATCGTGACTGGCTTTGATCGGATCGGCATCAGCCATTGGGCGAATCCTTGGCATGGACGGTATCGGCATCGGCAAAGCCGCCGCCGAGCGCCCGGACGAGCGCAATATCCAGCATGAACATCCGGGCGTCGAGTGCGGCGACGGCACGCCGCGCCTGCAGCAGCTTCTCTTCGGAGGTCAGCACGCTGAGATAGGTTGAGAGGCCACCTTCATAGCGTTTGCGCGCAATCGCATAGGCTTCCTCGGAATCGGCCAGGGCCTCGCGCGACTGGGCGAGCCGTTCGGCGGTCGACCGCTGGCTGGTCACGGCATCGGCGACCTCGCGATAGGCGGTCAGCACCGTGCGGTCATAGTTGGCAACGGCCTCGTCATAGCTGGCACGGGCGCCGCGATACTGGCCTGCCAACGCCCCGCCGCGAAAGATCGGCAGGCTGATCGCGGGGCCGACATTGCCGATCGTCGATCCGCTCTTCACCAGATTGTCGAGGCCCAGCGACTGAACGCCGACCAGCGCGCTGAGCCGCACCGCGGGATAGAAATCGGCGCGGGCGGCCTTGATCCGGCTCGCCGCCGCTTCGGCGCGGGCGCGGGCGGCGGCGATGTCTGGGCGCCGGGCGATCAGTTCAGTCGTGACCTGCGCCGGCAGGCCGGGCTGCCGGAGCGCCGAGAGCATCGGCCGGATGATCGCAAGGCCACGGTCGGGGCCGGCACCGATCAGCGCCGCGATCTGGTTGCGGGTCAGCGCGATCGCCTCGTCCGCGGCCGACAGGTCGGCGCGGGCAAGCGGCACGGCGGCGTCGGCCTGCTTGATCTCGGCGCGGGTATCGAGCCCGTTGCGTACCCGATCGGCCACCAGCTTCTGGCTGCCGGTGCGAACCTCCACCGCGGCGGCGAGCACGTCACGATCTGCATGCAGCCGGGCAAGATCCGCATAGGCCGCGGCGATCGCGGTGGTCAGCATCAACCCTGCCTGGCTCTGCTCGATCCGAGCCGCTTCAGCCTCCGACGTGGCGGCCGCGAAGCTGGCGCGGTTGCCGCCCCACAGGTCCGGATCATAGGACAGGTCCAGCGCCGCGCGGCCGGTATCCTGCCAGCCCTTCGGAATGAACTGAGCGGGAATACCGTTGTTGTAGCTCTGCTTGTTGAGCGCCACATTGCCGGTTGCGTCGAGCGAGGGAAGCAGCGGCGCCCCTGCGGCCTGTGCCAGCCCCTGTGCGCGGCGAAAGCGCGCGGCGGCGGCGGCGGCATCGGGCGAGCCCTGCAGCCCTTCCTCGATCAGCTGGGTAAGCTGCGCGTCGCCATAGCCGATCCACCAGCCCTGGCCGGGCCACGTAGCGGCATCGCCAGCGCCGGCGAGGCTGCTTTCGGCCGCGACGGCGCCGGCGGTCCGCAGCGCCGGCTTCGGGCCCAGATCGGGAACCGAGGCGCATCCGGCCAACGCCACCGACAGGGCGACGAGGGCAGGACCATTCGGCGGGAGAAGGCGACTCAGATTCATATAAAAGCGTACCATACAGTATTGTTTTCTATGTGCGCCGCAACCAACACTCTTGTCAATTAAAATATGTACCATATAGTACGATAATGAACGTAGCCGATGACAAACCCTGTCTCAGCCGGCGGGAGGTCCGCCGCAACGATCGCCGCGACGCGATCGTCGCGGTCGCGCAGGCCTATTTTCTCGATCATGGTTACGCCGCGACGACCATGTCCGGCATTGCCGCGACGATGGGCGGCTCCAAGGCGACCTTGTGGAGCTATTTCCCGTCGAAGGAGGCGCTGTTCGAAGCGGTGATCGATCGCGCGACGACATTGTTCCGCCAGCGGCTGACGCCGCTGCTGGACCCGGACGGCGATTTCGAATCGGGTTTACGGGGCTTCACGTCGCGTTTCCTGGAAAAAGTGACCCAGGCCGAATCGGTGGCGCTGCATCGGCTCGTCCATGCGGAATCGGGCCGCTTCCACGAAGTCGGCCGGATATTCTATGATCGCGGGCCGCGCACGATCGTGCATCTGGCCGGGGTGTTTATCGGACGGGCGATGGACCGTGGCATATTGCGGCGAGACGATCCGGTCTGGGCCGCCAGGACGCTGATCGCCATCGGCATGGCGGGGAGCCACCAGCAATTGCTCCTCGGCCTGATCGATGTGGTGACGCCCGAGATGACCGCGGCCGATGCCGATGCCGCGATCGACACGTTCATGCGTCTCTATGCGCCGGGCTGAGAGACGTTCGTGGCCTGCAACCTTCGCGCGGCCCATGGCCTCACGAAACCAGCATGAACGAAAAGGGCGACCCGAAGGCCGCCCTTTGCAGTTCCGATCCGGAAACCGATCAGCGCGAGTAGAACTCGACGACCAGGTTCGGCTCCATCTTGACGGGGTAGGGCACCTCGTCGAGCGTCGGCACGCGGACGAAGGTGACTTTGGCGCCGCCGTCCTGGGCGATATATTCGGGAACATCGCGCTCCGACAGGCCCTGCGCTTCTAGCACCAGCGCCATTTCCTGCGCCTTCGCGCCGAGCGTGATCTCGTCGCCCGGCTTCACCAGGCGCGAGGCGACGTTGCACTTGACGCCGTTGACGCGGACATGGCCATGGCTGACCAGCTGGCGCGAGGCGAAGATCGTCGGCGCGAACTTGGCGCGATAGACGACCGCGTCGAGGCGACGCTCGAGCATGCCGATCAGGTTCTGCGAGGTATCGCCCTTCATGCGCGACGCTTCGGTGTAATTCTTCTTGAACTGCTTCTCGGTGACGTCGCCGTAATAGCCCTTCAGCTTCTGCTTGGCCTTCAGCTGCAGACCATAGTCCGAAACCTTGCCCTTGCGGCGCTGGCCGTGCTGGCCGGGGCCATATTCACGCTTGTTCACCGGGCTCTTCGGACGACCCCAGATGTTCTCGCCCATCCGGCGGTCGAGCTTGTACTTGGCGCTATGGCGCTTCGACATGATATTTCCTTCAATCGCTACAACGTTACCCGCCATCGCTTGAAGCGAGGCGGGGTCGATCCCGGTATTTCGCTCTGCTGGGTCGCCGCCGATCTTCATCGGGGAACGGCAGGGCCACCACTTCACCGGGGTGTGGGGCCGATTGCGAAGGCGCGCCTATGGCCGCGACGAGGCGGATAGTCAAGTCCGCCCAGGCACGCTAATGCCCGCGCCATGAACGAAACCACCGAGAAGAAGGTCGTCCCGGCGGCCGAATGCACCACCATGGCGGAGGTCCGCGCCGCGATCGACGGGCTCGATACGCTGATCGTCAGCCTGCTGGCCGAACGGATGCGCTATATCGAGGCGGCCGGACGGATCAAGGCGGACCGGGGCGCGGTGCGCGATGACGTTCGCAAGGCCGAGGTGATCGCTCACGCCGTAAAGGTGGCCGATGCCCGCGGCTTCCCGCCCAAGCTCGCCTATCGGCTCTACGACATGCTCGTCGAAGGCTCGATCGCGCACGAGTTCGACGTGTTCGACTCTGCAAAGGGTTAGGGGTAGCAAGCCTGACAGTTGCCACCCCGGCCCCGGTCAGATCACCAGGAAGTCGGAAGCTGACACTGTTGGCGCGCCGCTCAGGCTCGCGAATTGAATGGCTGCTGTCGCGCCCGAGCCGTCGGAGTCATAATAAAGCGCGCCCGTCGACGAATCGTAGATGATGTAATCATCTGCGTCGATCGCGGAGGTCCCGACCACGAAGGAACCGGATGCTAACGCACCGGTGCTTAACGCGGTGAAGGCGGCGTCATCGAGCAGGATATCATTGGTGCTTGGTGCAAAGCCGTTGATGGTATCGATAGTTCCGTCGAGATCGGATATAACAAAGCTGTCGGACCCGCCACTGCCGCTTAGCGTATCGGCACCAGCGCCTCCGTTCAGCGTTTCGTTGCCAAATCCTCCCAAGATGAGATTGTTGAGGCTATTGCCAGTGCCGGTGATGTTTGTACCGGAAAGTACCAATTCCTCGACATTCGCGCCTAGCGTGTAAGAAAAGCTGGCATAGACTCGGTCCGTACCTTCGCCTGAGTTCTCTATGACGGTATCCGAGGCATCGATGGATAGATAGACGTCATTGCCGTCGCCTCCGGCGAGAGTGTCTGCTCCCGCGCCGCCGCTAAGGCTATCTGCACCTGAACCACCCGACAAGCTGTCCGCCCCGTTTCCACCATTCAGTGTGTCCACGACGCCGCTGCCCACCAGCGTGTCGTTACCGTCTCCTCCTAGGAAGTTGGCTCCGGCAGAACCGGCTGTGATGATATTGTTGAGGCTGTTGCCCAGAACACTGCCGCCGCTGGCAGTGATAATGGTGACATTGTCGACGTTGCTTCCCATCACATAGGGCGCGAACGCCGCATCCAGCAGGACGGTATCAATTCCCGATCCCGCATTCACCACGTCGCCGCTGTTATCGACGACGAAAGTATCGTTGCCGGCACTGCCGGTCATGGTGTCTGCGCCGGCTCCTCCATTGAGTGTCTCGTTGCCAAACCCTCCTAGGATCAGATTGTTGAGGCTATTTCCTATTCCGGCGACATTGGTACCTGAAAGGACCAGTTCTTCGATATTTGCGCCCAGCGTGTAGGAGGCCAGATTAGAATATACCCTGTCCGTGCCTTCGCCTGAGTTCTCTATGACGGTATCCGAGGCATCGATGGATAGATAGACGTCATTGCCGTCGCCTCCGGCGAGAGTGTCTGCTCCCGCGCCGCCGCTAAGGCTATCTGCACCTGAACCACCCGACAAGCTGTCCGCCCCGTTTCCACCATTCAGTGTGTCCACGACGCCGCTGCCCACCAGCGTGTCGTTACCGTCTCCTCCTAGGAAGTTGGCTCCGGCAGAACCGGCTGTGATGATATTGTTGAGGCTGTTGCCGAAAACGCCACTGCCGCTGGCCGTGATGACGGTAACATTCTCAATGTTGCTTCCCATCACATAAGGGGCGAAACTCGCATTCAGCAGGACCGTATCGATGCCTTCGCCGCTCGCTTCGGTTACAACATCTCCGCTGTTGTCGAGAACATAGATATCCTCACCGGTGCCGCCGATCATCGTATCGGCGCCGACACCGCCATCGAGCCGATCGTTTCCATCGCCGCCTTCAAGGCGATCCGTTCCGTCATTACCGTAAAGCTCATCGTTGCCATCGAGACCGCTGATGGTGTCGCTGCCGCTGGTTCCCGAAAGTGTATCGTTGCCGGTGGTTCCGATGATCGTCGCCATGACACGTCTCCGTTCTATGGGGTCGGCGCAAGAGGCGTCGACCGGCTACGTAGTGGCGGGGAGTCGTGATGTTGGCGTTTCCGGAATGTTACGAGCGATCCAAGTATTACATCCGTAATGGAGGAATTTTCGCAGCAAATGATATATGGGAGGCGGAAGAATTCGGTTTCCACATTAGCCAACTACTTTTGAGATGCTGGCACCGGGATTAGATTGATTTCTCGACTTTATCCGCCGGCGCGTCATATTGCGCGGCGATCACCGCTTCCGGCTCATTTCCAGGCGCGATGCCGTAGCTCGGCGGCCAGGCCTTCGGTAGATAATGGGTACCGAAGATACGGTCGTAGATGGGCAGCACCGACGCGAAATTATGGTTGGGATGGTCGTCGCGCGAGTGGTGCCAGTGGTGGAAGCGCGGGCTCGACAGGATATGCTCGAACCAGCCGAGGCCGGCCTTCAGGTTCGAATGGATGAAGAAGGCCCAGAAAGTGCCGATCAGCAGCACGATCACCGGCACCAGGCTGCCCGATCCGGAGCCGGGAGAGCCCAGCCCGGCGATGGCGATCAAGGACAGGCCGAACATGCGGGTGAAGATGATGTCGATCGGATGGGCACGGGTATTGATCAGCCAGTCCATGCGCACCGGCTGATGATGGGTCGCATGAAATTTCCACAGCCAGGGCACCCGGTGCATGATGCGATGGCCCCAGTAGAAACCGAACTCGCCGATGATCAGCGCGGCGCTGATCTGCAGCCAGATCGGCAGGCCGATCACCCAGAGCTGATAGCCGGCGGGCAGCAATTGACGCCCCGTCGCCGCGATCATGCCCAGCGGGAAGGCAAGGACGAACGTCGGGATGAAGCCGTTCATGAAATAGAAGCCGAGATCGGCGGCAAGCCCCGCGCGTAGCGTCGACTGGCGATTGACGGCGAACAGCCACTCCAGCGGTACGAAGATGATCGCGAGCAGGAATAGCCACAATGTCAGGCTGGCGGCGGTCTGGACCAGATGAATCAGTGCGGGCGGCATGCTCGAACCTTATTGTCTTCCGTCCGCCATCCGCTCCGATCCTGTCGATCGGACGCCGGCCCCGGCGTCAGACGATTTGCGAGGCGAGCGCGTCGCGGCCGTTGGTAGAACGGCGGCGGGTCCGCATCACGCCACCGATCACGCCGAAACCGATCAGCATCATCGCCCAGCTGGTCGGCTCGGGAACCGGCATCGGCACGATCGTATCGATGGTGATGCCGTCGATCAGCGAGAAGGGGGGCTGACCGAGCGGAGTACCGTAAGCCAGCAGCGACAGCGTGGTCGACGTCGACGTGGCAGTGAACGAGAAAGATTCGAACTGCCAGGGCGTGAACCCATGGTTCGGATTGCTCACGACACCAGTTTTGAAGATGTTATCAGTTCCGCTTACAATCAGGTTTGCATCGTAATTGCCCAGATTGTTCGGATGGAGATCCGCAATATCGGTGTTGCCGGCGTCCGCGTTGAAGAACGCCAGCCCTTCGTCGCCCGTCGCCGTCGTGAAGCCGCAGGTGCCCACGCAGACGACCCAGGCTTCCTTGGTGTCGCCGTCCACGCCGCCCTGTTGTGCGGCGGCCCAGTAGAAGCTCAGATAATAGGTGGTGCCAGGGGTCAGCCCGGTAATCGTCTGCTCGACCGGCCGATTGAGATAGGAGCCGTCGGCAGCGAGGAAGTTGCCGCCGACTGGGCTATTGGTCATTTGATTTGTGCCCGGCGCGCCTGGATAGTCGGGACCCCACAGTGCGAAACGGCCGCCATCGAAAGGCACGTGGGCGGCGCCATCAGCGTAAGGCGCATCGAACGCGTCGTCGGCGCCCGTTTGAGAGTTCGGACCGCCAAGATAACCCGGATTGTCGACCATGATGAAGTTGTAGCCGGCACGAGGCCCACCCGGGCCGATGTCGCTCTGCGATATCCATCCGGTCGATGTAGGCAGGCCGTTAGACCCATTGCCGATGATCGTAGAATGCACCGCATTGCCGCTGGTCATGGTCAGCAATTCGAAATTGCCGTTGGTGACGAGGTTTGCCGCCTGGAGCGGTGCTCCAAACGTAAACGCCATCAAAGCCGTCAGCAAGGTGACTAGCCTGATACGCACGACATCAACCCCCGATCACAGAACGCATGCGAAGCAGATACAACAATTATTAGGTAAATACAAGATTCCGCAGAAATTTGCGGTTTACAGCTAGTTTACATTCTGCGAAAAGGCGGGTTAATCATAAAAATCGTTGAGTCCTTACCGCTTTTCAGCGCTGACGGGGGCGTTGGAGCGTGCTAAGCACCCCGCGCATCGTCCGTACTTCCTGTGCGCTCCATCCAGGCTTCGTCAGCAATGTGCGGAGCATTCGCTTCGTCGTGGGCGTCCGATCCGGCGGAAAGAAATAGCCTGATTCGTCAAGCAGGCCTTCGAGATGGTCGATCAGCCCCTCCAGATCCTCTTGCGGTGCCGCCGGATCGAGATCGACGGTGGTGGGTGAGGCGAGCTTCTCCCCCTTTGACCATTCATAGGCGACTAGGATCACCGCCTGGGCGAGGTTCAGGCTGCCGAACTCCGGGTTGATCGGCACGGTGATGATCGTCCGCGCCAGTGCGACGTCGTCGGTTGCCAGCCCCGATCGCTCCGGTCCGAACAATATCGCCGATCTGGCCGGCGCCGCATGGATCGTGCGCGCCGCCTCTTCGGGCGTCACCACCGGCTTGGTCACGCCGCGCTTGCGGACCGTGGTCGCATAGACATGGGCGCAGTCGGCGGTCGCTTCGGCAACGCTCGCATAGACCTGGGCGCGTTCGAGGACGACATCCGCACCCGAGGCGGCGGGGCCGGCATCGGGGTTGGGCCAGCCGTCGCGCGGATCGACGAGGCGCAGTTCGGTCAACCCGAAATTGAGCATCGCCCGCGCCGCCTTGCCGATATTCTCGCCGAGCTGGGGGCGGACCAGGACGATGATGGGGAGGGGGGATGTCACAGGGTCAATGGCTTTTTCCGTTCGCCCCGAGCGAAGTCGAGGGGCTTGGCCGAGCGAATGCGAGGCCCTCTGTCTCTTTTCCGATGGTGGAACCGCGGCCCGCCGTAAGGACGTCCAGTTCAGACCGATCAGCGCTTCCTTCTTCTTGCGTGACCATCCCTTGATCTGGAGTTCTGCTTCCAATGCCTCGGCGCGCGTTGGAAACATATCGGACCACATCAGTTCAAGCGGCCGCCGTTCAAATGTATAGCCTTGGACGGCGCCGGACTGGTGTTCGGCGAAACGCCGCTCGATATTATCGGTATGGCCGGTATAATAGGTGCCATCGGCGCAGCGAAGGATGTAGGTCCAGAAGCTCATCGGCACAAATCTCGCTTATGCTCGATTGAGCCCCTCGACTTCGCTCGGGGCGAACGGACGTATGGACGCAATCGTCACTCCTTCCCCGCTTCGCTCACCGCGCCCGCGAAATCCTCGAAATCCTTGGCTTCGCGGAAGTCCTTATACACGCTGGCGAAGCGGATATAGGCGACGCTGTCGAGCGCCTTCAGCCCGTCCATCACCATGCCGCCCACCGCGCTCGCCGCGATCTCGCTGTCGCCGCTGGTTTCGATCTGGCGCTGGATCGCCGTCGCGAGCCGCTCGATCCGCGCAGGGTCCACCGGGCGCTTGCGGCAGGCGACCGCGATCGAGCGTTCGAGCTTGGAGCGGTCGAACGTCTCGCGCCGGCCGTCGCTCTTCACCACGTTCATCTCGCGCAGCTGGATGCGCTCGAAGGTGGTGAAGCGCGCGCCGCAGCCCTCGCACTGGCGCCGCCGCCGGATCGCCGCCCCGTCGTCGGTGGGGCGGCTGTCCTTCACCTGGCTGTCTTCATGGCTGCAAAAGGGACAGCGCAATTACAGCTCCGGATAGATCGGGAAGCGGTCGCACAGCGCCTCGACCCG
>CAZJXG010000048.1:0-22093 GCA_964549965.1 uncultured Sphingomonas sp.
CTCTACCAGGCCTTCGCCAATCTCGGCGGCGCGGGGAAGGACTTCTCGGCGATCATCAAGCTGCTGGACGGCAGCTACAAGCCATAAACCGAAGTCGTCATCCTGAACCCGTTTCAGGATCGACCCAGCGATTCGAGCGAAGCTGGAGGGGCTCGGAACTCCGTCTCAGGAGCCTCGACAAGAGAGATTGCCGACCGGTGGATGCTGAAACGGGTTCAGCATGACGGCTGTGGCGTCAAGCATCGCTGAACTGCAGCCGGGCCAGCCGGGCGTAGAGCCCGTCCTGCGCGCTCAGCGTCTCGTGCGTGCCCTGTTCGATGATCCGGCCCTGGTCCATCACCAGGATGCGGTCGGCGGCGCGGACTGTCGCCAGCCGATGGGCGATGACGATCGTGGTGCGGCCTTCCATCAGCCGGTCGAGCGCATCCTGCACCAGTTTTTCGGATTCGGCGTCGAGCGCCGAGGTCGCCTCGTCGAGCAGCAGCAGCGGTGCATCGCGCAGCAGCGCGCGGGCGATGGCGATCCGCTGGCGCTGGCCGCCGGACAGGCGCGCGCCCGCTTCGCCCAGGAAACTGTCCAGCCCCTGCGGCAGCGCGCGCAGGAAGGTGGCGGCGTTGGCGGCTTCCGCCGCGGCCCAGATCGCCGCATCGTCGGCATCCCAGCGCCCGTAGCGCAGATTGTCGCGCGCCGAGGCGCCGAAGATCACCGTTTCCTGCGGCACCACCGCCAGCCGGGCGCGGATGTCGGCCGGATCGGCGTCGGGCAATGCCACGCCGTCGAGCCGGATCGCGCCGCCCTCGGGATCGTAGAAGCGCTGGGCGAGTTGAAGGATGGTCGACTTGCCGGCGCCTGACGGGCCGACCACGGCGACCATCTCGCCGGGTTCAACCGCGAAACTGACATCGTCCAGAGCCAGCGTCTCGGGCCGGGTCGGATAGCGGAACATGACATGATCGAAGGCCAGCCGCCCGCGCGACGGGACGGGCAGGGCGATCGGGCTGAGTGGCGCCTTGATCTCGGGCTCGGCGGTCAGCAGCTCCGACAGGCGGGCGGCGGCGCCCGCCGCGCGGATGATGTCGCCATAGACCTCCGCCAGCGCCCCGAAGGCGCCGGCGACAAGGCCGCCGGTCAGGATGAAGGCCGCGATCGAGCCGCCCGAGAGGCGCCCGCTGGCGACGTCGATTGCGCCCTGCCACATCACCATCGTGATCGATCCGAAGATCATGCCGATGATGATCGCGGTCATGAAGGCGCGGGTGCGAATGCGCTTGCGGGCGGTCGAGAAGCCTTCCTGCACCACCGCGCCGAAGCGTTCGGCCTCGCGCGTCTCCTGCCCGAAGCCCTGGACGATCTTCATCGCACGCAGTGTTTCGGACACGGTCGCGCCGACATCTGCGATCCGGTCCTGCGTGCTTTTCGACAGTTTGCGCAGCCGCCGGCCCATGAAGATCACCGGCAGCATCACCAGCGGTATGCCCAGCAGCAGCATCGCCGCCAGCTTGGGGGCGATGGCGAACAGATAGATGACCCCGCCGATCGCCAGCACGACGTTGCGCAGCGCGACGGAGACGGTGGTGCCGACGACCTGCTCGATCACCGAGGTGTCGGCGGTCAGCCGCGAGGCGATCTCGGAAGGCCGATTCTCTTCGAAATAGGCCGGGGCCAGGCGCAGCAGATTGGCCTGCACCGCCACCCTTATATCGGCGATCACCCGCTCGCCCAGCCAGGAGACGAAGTAGAAGCGGGTCGCGGTGGCGAGCGCCAGCACCAGCACGATCAGCAGCAGATAGCGGAAATAGGGCCCGACATCGCCGCCCGAGGCGATGAAACCCTTGTCGATCACCAGCCGGAAGCCGCCGGGGATCGCCAGAGTCGCCGACGCGGCGACCACCAGCGCCGCGGCCGCGGCCGCGATTCGCCCCGGATAGGCCTTGGCAAAGCGCCATATCATCGCCAGCTCGCCGAGCTTGCGGGGTGATGGGGTGTCGGCTGTGTCGCTGCGTCTTGCCATGGTCGCGGCACTAGAGCCTGAAGGCCCTGCTATCAACCATATCGCAATGCAGCACTGTCATAGCTACATAGTGATTGCGGCCTTCGCATATCGCGATGGGGCGGTTAAAAGCGTGATGCGCGTACTCGCGCGGGTCGGAGAACATGATGCTGTACAATGCGTATGACTTTCAGCGGACGATGATGTCGGCGGCCAGCACATGGGCCAATTTCGGTGCCCAATGGCTTCAGAACCCGTTGAATCCGATGTCGTACAGCAAGATGGCGCCGATGATGGCGTCCGGTCTGGATGTCTTCGCCCACGCATCGGCGTCGCGCGGAAAGCCCGATTTCGGTTTCACCGAGGTGGAGGTTAACGGCAAAATGGTCGCCGTCACCGAGGAGATTCTGCTCCGCAAGCCGTTCGGCCAGCTCAAGCGGTTTCGCCGCCGTGGCATCGCCGACCAGCCCAAGCTGCTGATCGTCGCGCCGATGTCGGGCCATTATGCCACGCTGCTGCGCGGCACGGTCGAGCGGCTGATGACCAGCCATGACGTCTACATCACCGATTGGCGCGATGCGCGGATGGTGCCGCTGAGCGAGGGCCAGTTCGATCTCGACGACTATATCGATTATCTGATCGAGTTCCTGGAACGGCTCGGCCCCGGCACGCATATGCTCGCGGTCTGCCAGCCTTCGGTTCCGGCCTATGCCGCCGCCGCGGTCATGGCGGCGGACAATAACCCCTGCCGGCCGCGCACGCTGACGCTGATGGGCGGGCCGATCGATACGCGCGAGGCGCCCACGGCGGTCAACACCGTCGCCACGCAGCGTCCGCTCGCCTGGTTCGAGCAGAATGTCATCCATACGGTGCCGGTCTATTATCCGGGTGGGGGACGCAGCGTGTATCCGGGCTTTCTTCAGCTGACCGGGTTCATGGCGATGAATCTCGGCAATCATCTGGTCAGCCATTGGAGCATGTTCCGTCATCTCGTCGAAGGCGATGACGAGAGCGCGGATGCGACCAAGGCCTTTTATGACGAATATCGCTCGGTCTGCGACATGACCGCCGAATTCTATCTCCAGACGATCGATCAGGTGTTCCAGCGCCACCTGCTTCCGAAGGGGGCGTTCATGCACCGTGGCCGCCCGGTCGATCCGGCCGCCATCGAGGATATCGCGCTGCTCGCCATCGAGGGGGAGCGGGATGATATTTCGGGCATCGGCCAGACCAAGGCCGCATTGACGCTGGCCACCGCGCTGCCCGACGAGAAGAAGCGCTACCTGATTGCAGAGCGGGTCGGCCATTACGGCATTTTCAACGGCCGCCGCTGGCGCGAGCAGATCGCGCCCGTGGTCGACGAATGGATTGCCGCGCATGCCGGCTAGGGCGCCGGCCCTGGCCCTGATATCCCTGACCGCGCTGATGCTCGTGGCCGCCCGCCCGGCACAGGCCGCTCCTTCCGCGTTGCCCGACGACCTGGGCTCGGCGATTACGGCGGCGAAGGCGGCGGCCCAGCGTGAGGATTGCCCCGGCGTGCTGGGTGCGCTCGATCCGCTTGTTCCCGGGCTGGACAAGGGCGACGAGCGCACGTTCGTCCAGCGGATGCGGCTGCTCTGCCTCGGCCGCGAAAACCGGCTTGACGAACTGGGCAAGGTCCAGCGCGAACTGGTCGAACTGTTGCCGCGCGACGGCGTGGTCCGCGCCTTTGGTGTCCTGATCGCGGCGGATGAGCGCCGCTTCGTCGACGCGGCCGATCAGCTGGCGACCCTCGCCGCGACGTCGCCGGCCACGCTCGACATGCTCAGCGCGGCGGCGATCCGCGAAATCTCGAACCAGCTGCGCCGCGCCGATGCCCGCGAGGCGCGGGACAAGATGCTGATCGCGCTGGCCCGTTCGGATTGGGCGCCCGCCGACCACCCCGACATGCGCACCGGCTTTGCCGAGGTCGCGATCCGGGCACTCGTCAGCCGGGGCGATACCGCCGAGGCGGAAAGCCTGCTCGAACGGATCGACGAGCCGGAACTGCTCACCGCGATGATGGTCGACCGCCAGTATATGGCGCTGTGGCCGACGATCGAGGCGCGGCTGGGGCCGGCGGGATCGGTGGCGGCCGATCGCTACGCCCGCGCCAGCCTGGGCACCTTCGGCACATCGCCGAATTCCGAAACGGCGTTGCGCGATGCCGCCGATGCGATGCTGATGCTGGGCCGTTACCAGGATGTCGTCGACATGACCGAACAGGTCGGCGTCGCGACCGGGATGAGCCGGGAAGCGGTGCAGATCATATTGCTGCGAGCCAGGGCGCTGGCGATGCTGAAGCGCGGCGATGCGGCCGAACAGATGCTGCGCGCCTTCACGACGATCGATCTCGACCGCACCCCCGACGCCACGATGGCGCTGATCACCCATGCCGAACTGCTCGACGAAGCGGGCCGCTCGGCACAGGGGCTGGAAGCGGCGCGGAGCGCGCGTGTCCGCGCGGCCGGCATCCTCAACGATTTCGGACTGCGTTGGCTTGACCGGACCGAGGTCTGCACCCTCAGCGCGCTCGGCCGCACCGCGGAGGCCGCTGCCGCGCTCGGCAGGCTCAAGCCGCTCGCCTGGCAGAATCATGCAGCGGTGATCGAGGCGCTGCTCTGCGCGCATCGCGATGGCGAGGCGTCGGCGCTTGCGCTGGAAGCCTTCAAGGACGACGATGCGGGGACCGAGCTGGTTTTCCAGTTCCAGCCGACCGGCGCGCTCTGGGCGGCAACGCCGTCGCGGCTGCGCGATCTCTGGGCCGGCTTCCTCGCGCGGCCGGAGATCAGGACCGCGCTCGAACGCAAGGGCCGCGTCCTGCCGAAACCCTATTGGCCCAGCCGGGCGCCGCGCGCCATTCCGCGCAGCCCGGGAAGCGGGGCCTCGCTCACCTGATGGCGGCTCAGCTGCGGCGGTCGCTGACCGTGCGGATCGAAACCTGGCCCGTGGCCGGCAGCTTCGTGATCGCGCGCGGCGCCAAGACCCATGTCGATGTCGTGCTGGTCGAAATCGCCGAAGGCGGCCATGTCGGCCGGGGCGAGGCGACCGCCATCTATTATCATGGCGAGACGGCACAGAGCGTGCGTGATCAGGCGGAGGCGGTGGCTGGGCGGATCGCCGCCGGAATCGACCGGGCGGGGCTGCTGGCCGCGATGCCGCGCGGCGCGGCGCGCAACGCGGTCGATTGCGCGCTGTGGGATCTCGAGGCGAAGCGCAGCGGCACGCCGGCCTGGGTAGTCGCCGGGCTGGATGCGCCCGCGCCGCTGCAATCGGCCTTCACCATCTCGCTGGGCGAGCCCGCGCGGATGGAGGCCGATGCCCGCGCCGCCGCGCCGATCTATCCGCTGCTGAAGCTGAAGCTGGCGGGGGAGGGCGATATCGACCGCGTTGCCGCCGTTCGCCGCGGCGCGCCGGCCGCGCGGCTGATCGTCGATGCCAATGAGAGCTGGACCGATCGAGACGTCGCCGCCGAGGCGGCGTGCCTGTTGCCCTTCGGGGTCGAACTGATCGAGCAGCCGGTCAGGGCGGGGGACGATCATCTGCTCGATGGCGTGGTATCGCCGATCCCGCTCTGCGCCGACGAAAGCTGCCAGGATCGCGGCGATCTGCCCCGCTGTGCCGGCCGCTATGCTGCGATCAACATCAAGCTCGACAAGGCAGGCGGCCTCACCGAGGCGCTGGCGCTGGCCACCGAGGCGCGTGCGCTGGGGCTGGATCTGATGGTCGGCTGCATGCTGTCCACCTCGCTGGGCATCGCCCCCGCCATCCTTGCCGCACAGGGCGCCCGCTGGGTCGATATCGACGGCCCGCTGCTCCTCGCCGCCGATCGGGAGGACCGGGTGCGCTTCGAACGGGGCGTCGCCTGGCCGGCCCCGCCAAGTCTCTGGGGCTGAGCTGGTCTTCGTTCGGTAATGGTCCCCGGTCATAGGCGATAACGGCTTGTCTTGTCGTGGAAACGGCTGATAGCCTTGGGCTGTTACGGGGCCGGCCGGGTGCCGGAACGAAGCTCTATCCCGCTGGTTTGGGCATGTAGACCAGGCGGGCGATATGATTCCGGAAGATGGATCCAACGAAGGTGATGGTATGACACGGCGTAGCGTCCTGGCCTCGGGCGCCGTCACCGCGGCCGCTCTGTCCGGCCCAGCGGCGATCGGCGCGGCGCCGCGCGCGCAGGCCGCGCCGCCAGCCCCGGTCGCGGTGAAGTTCGAGGTCAATGGCAAGACCCACGCCCTGTCGCTCGATCCGCGCACCACGCTGCTCGACGCGCTGCGCGAGCATCTCCACCTCACCGGCACCAAGAAGGGCTGCGACCATGGCCAGTGCGGCGCCTGCACCGTCATCGTCGAGGGGCGGCGGATCAACAGCTGCCTGACCCTGGCGGTGATGCATGACGGCGACAAGGTCACGACGATCGAGGGGCTCGGCACCCCCGATGATCTCCATCCGATGCAGAAGGCCTTCGTTGCCCATGACGGCTATCAATGCGGCTATTGTACGCCGGGGCAGATATGTTCGGCGGTCGCGGTGCTGGGCGAGATAGAGCGCGGCGTGCCGAGCCATGCCACCGCCGATCTGATGGACGTGACCTTCTCCGACGCCGAGCTGCGCGAACGGATGAGCGGCAATATCTGCCGCTGCGCCGCCTATCCGAACATCATCGCGGCGATCCGCGATGCGGCTGGGAAGGGCGACACGGCATGAGGCCCTTCACCTATCACCGCGCCGCCGATCCGGCCGAGGCGGCCGGGCTGGCGGCGGAGCTTCCCGGCGCACGCTTCATCGCGGGCGGCACCAACCTGCTCGATCTGATGAAGGTGCAGGTCGAGACCCCGTCGCACGTCATCGACATCAACCGCCTCGGCCTCGACCGGATCGAGAAGACCGGGGAGGGCGGGCTGCGCATCGGCGCGCTGGTCCGCAACACCGATCTGGCTGCGGACAAGAGGGTGCGCAGCGATTATGCGGTCCTGTCCCGCGCGCTGGTCGCCGGTGCATCGGGCCAGCTCCGCAACAAGGCGACGACGGCTGGCAACCTGCTGCAGCGGACCCGCTGTCCCTATTTTTACGACATCAGCAAGCCGTGCAACAAGCGCAAGCCGGGTTCGGGCTGCGCGGCGCTGGGCGGGTTCAGTCGCGGGTTGGCCGTGCTGGGCACGAGCGATCAGTGCATCGCCTCCCACCCCTCGGACATGGCGGTGGCGATGCGGGTCCTCGATGCCATGGTGGAGACAGTGCGGCCGGACGGCCAGACAAGGGCGATCCCGATCGCCGATCTTCACACAGTGCCGGGCAAGACGCCGCATGTCGAAACCGCGCTGCTGCCCGGTGAGCTGATCACAGCGGTGGTGCTGCCGGCGCCGCTGGGCGGCCGCCATGTCTATCACAAGGTCCGCGATCGGGCCTCCTATGCCTTTGCGTTGGTGTCGGTGGCGGCGGTGGTCGGGCCACGGGGGCAGCGCTTCGCCTTTGGCGGGGTCGCGCCCAAGCCCTGGCGAGTCGAGGCCGCTGAGACGCTGAAGGGTGCCGACGCGATCGCCGCATCGATAACGCTGGGCGCGAAGCCCACCGAGCAGAACGCATTCAAGCTCACCCTGATGCGGCGGATGCTGGGCGCGGTGCTGGCCGACACGGGAGCCGCGGCATGAGCATGAAGTTCGACACGCCCGCCGGCATCAACCCGATCGATCGCCAGACCGTCATCGGCCATCCGCACGACCGCATCGATGGCCCGCGCAAGGTCAGCGGGACGGCACCCTATGCCTATGAGCGGCATGATGTCGCGCCCGACGCCGCCTATGGCTGGATCGTCGGCGCCACCATCGCCAAGGGGCGAATCCGATCGATCGACAGCCGCGACGCCGAAGCCGCGCCGGGGGTGATCGGGATCATCACCGTCGCGAATGCCGGGCCGCTGAAAACATCGTCGTCCCATACGGCTGATCTGCTCGGCGGCCCCGAAATTCAACATTATGATCAGGCCGTCGCACTGGTTGTCGCAGAGAGTTTCGAGCAGGCGCGCGATGCTGCGCGGCTCGTGCGGATCGATTACGCACCGGCCAAGGGACGCTTCGATCTCGCCGAGGAACGCGCCCATGCCCGCGCCGCGCCGGCCGGCTTCTCCGGCCCGTCGGCGGTCACGGTCGGCGATTTCGACGGCGCGTTCGCCAAGGCACCGGTCACGCTCGACGAGGTCTATACGACACCCGACCAGAGCCACGCGATGATGGAGCCGCATGCATCGATCGCCGCATGGGATGGCGATCGGCTCACGCTCTGGACGTCGAACCAGATGATCGCCTGGGCGGTGCGCGATACCGCCACCAAGCTGGGCATTCCAAAGGACAATGTCCGCGTCATCTCACCCTTCATCGGCGGTGGGTTCGGATCGAAGCTGTGGATCAGGGCGGATGCGCTGCTCGCGGCGGTCGCGGCCCGGAAGTTCGACCGCGCGGTCAAGGTCGCGATCGCCCGGCAGCAGATCGCCAACAATACGACGCATCGTCCCGCGACGATCCAGCGCCTCCGCATCGGCACGGACGAACAGGGGCGGATCGATGCCATTTCGCATGAGACATGGTCGGGCGACCTGCCCGGTGGCGGGCCGGAGACCGCCGGCGGCCAGACCCGCCTCCTGTATCGCGGCGAGCATCGCCGGATCGTTCATTTCCTCAGCGAGCTGGATCTGCCGGAGGGCAATGCGATGCGAGCGCCGGGCGAGGGCGTCGGCATGCTTGCGCTCGAAGTCGCGATGGACGAGCTCGCCGAGAAGCTGGGGCTCGATCCGGTAGAGCTGCGCATCCGCAACGACGTCCAATATGATCCGGAAAAAGGCCCGAACCGCCCTTTTTCCAGCCGGAAGCTGGTGGAATGCCTGCGCATCGGTGCCGAACGCTTCCACTGGTCGCGGCGTAGTCCGACGCCAGGCGAGATGCGCGACGGCCGCTGGCTGATCGGCATGGGCATGGCGTCGGCCTTCCGTAATAATCTGGTCGAGCCATCGGCCGCGCGCGTTTCCGTCGATGGCAAAGGCGCGGTGCTGGTCGAAACCGACATGACCGACATCGGCACCGGCAGCTATACCGTCATCGCCCAGACGGCGGCGGAAATGCTGGGCGTTCCGCTCGGCCGGGTGGAGGTGCGCCTGGGTGACAGCCTCTATCCGGTCTCGTCAGGGTCGGGTGGCCTCTTCGGCGCGAACAGCGCGACGGCGGGGGTCTATGCCGCCTGTGTCGCCCTCCGCGCCGCGATCGCGCAGAAGGCCGGGTTCAATGCCGGGGATGCCGATTTCGTCGATGGCCATGTCGTGGCCGGCAATCGCAGGGTGAAGCTGGCCGATGCAGCCGGTGCCGATGGCGTCAGCGCGGAAGACGGGATCGTCTTCGGCGATCTCACCAGACGCTATGCGCAGGCAACGTTCGGCGCCCATTTCTGCGAGGTCGGAGTCGATGCGGCGACCGGCGAGGTCCGCATCCGCCGGCAGGGCGGCGCCTTTGCCGCGGGGCGCATCCTGAATCCGAAATCGGCGCGTAACCAGGTGATCGGCGCGATGACGATGGGCGCGGGCGCGGCGCTGATGGAGGAACTCGTCGTCGACCGACGCTTCGGCTATTTCGTCACCCGCGACCTGGCCGACTATCATGTCCCGGTCCACGCCGACATCCCCGATCAGGACGTGTTCTTCGTCGATGAGCTTGACGACAAGAGTTCGCCGATGAAGGCCAAGGGCGTCGGCGAACTCGGTATCTGCGGGTCCGGAGCCGCGGTGGCGAACGCGATCTACAATGCGACCGGGGTTCGTGTCCGCGAATTTCCGATCACGGTCGACAAGCTGATCGAACGGATGCCGCCGCTGAGCTAGGCGGCGAAGCGCACGGCGAATTCATTGGTGGTGTGTTCGAGCTGGCCGAGTTGTCCGTCGACCGCGCGAAAGCCTTCCTCCAGACGGTCGATGTCGGTCGCGACATTCTCGGTGTCCTCGCGGATCGAGGCGATCGTCAGCGACATCGAATCGGCCGCCAGTGCGGTTTCGTCGACGGCGGCGGTGATCATGGTGACGGTGCGGGCCTGATTGTCCATCGCGTCGCGGATACGGCCTGCCAGGCTCTCGACCTCGCCCACGGTGGCGCGGATCGAGCCATTGGCCTCGACTGCCTGGTGGGTCGCGCTCTGGATCGCGCCGATCTTCTGGGCGATGTCGTCGGTCGCGCGGGCGGTCTGGCTGGCGAGGTTCTTCACCTCCTGCGCCACCACCGCGAAGCCGCGTCCGGCCTCACCGGCGCGGGCGGCCTCGATCGTGGCGTTCAGCGCGAGCAGGTTGGTCTGGCCGGCAATGTCGCGGATCAGCCCTAGAATCGATTCGATCGCGCGGGCATGGCCCGACAGCGCCTCTGATACCGACAGCGCCTCCGCCGACTGCGCGGCCGCGCGGGACGCGACGCCGGAGGCGATGTCCACCTCGCGGCGGGCATCGTCGATCGCCCGGATCAGCCCGGCGGCGGTCATCGCCGCGTCGCGCATCGCGGTGGCCGACTGTTCGGCCGCGGCGGCGACTTCGGATGTCTTGCCAAGCATGCCGCGGGCGGAACCCGATGCGCGAACGGTCTGATCGCGCAGCCCCCCGCATTGGCCGAGTGTTGCGGCCAATATGTCGCTGATATCGGTTCGGAAGACCGTTCCGGTCGCGGTGCGGCGCGCCGTTGCGGCCTGCCTGCCCACCGCATTGTCATAGGAGAGGATCAGTTCCAGCTCGATCATCGCCAGCATGTTGACGGTGCGTTGGGCAAACAGCACGAATGCGGGATCGTCGGCGAAGCGCTCGGCGATGCGCTCCATCAGCAGTCCGGTCTCGCTCGTCAGTCCCTGGACGATCGCGGGGGCCGGGACCTTGAGCCTGAACATGAAGACGCCGCTCTGGTTCAGGCTGCGCATCCAGCGCTGGTCGATCGGCTGCGAATAGAGATGCCGGCGGCGTTCGAGCACGGCGTCGATGTCGAGCGAGACGCGGTCCGCGGTCGCGCCGGCGGCACTGGCCGCCCGCAACTCGCGCGTCACCGGCTCCCACTGGTCGCGCGCGGCGCTCAGGATGATGTCCGACGCGCGATCCCACAGCCGCGACAGCGCGTCGTGCAACGCGCCATTCGCATCATAGGCGCGGATGCGTTCGGCGAAGTCCTCTTCGGTGAACGCCGTCCTGCTCGCTGCGTCGGGGGTGGCCGCCATATCCATGAACCCTCTCCTTCCGGAACGGGAGAGTAGGAGGAAGATGGTTAATGACAGGTAACTGTTCCGTCATGATCGCGACGCAACGGAGATGGCCGGTGCATCGACGGCGCGAAACCGGTTGACGCAACCATTACGCCGTCGATGCATTTCCATCCACTCGGGAGACAGGCATGCGGCTCGACGACGAATCCGAAAGCACCAATTACGAAATACGATCGGGCGGCGGAGGCTTCGGCCTGCCGATGGGGATTCCTCTCGGGCGTGGCGGCCTGGGTTGCGGATCGATCATCCTGATCATCATCATCTCGCTCGTGTTCGGGGTGAACCCCCTGTCGCTGATCGGTGAGGCGCCCCAGAGCGGCGGCCAGGTCGAGCGCAGCGAGCCGGGGGCGGCGCCCGGCGAGAAGACGCCGGTGATCAGCCGTTCGCTCAAGGTGCTCGGGTCCACGGAGCGGGTCTGGGGAAAATTGTTCGCCGATCAGGGCGGCCGATATGAGCCGACCAAGCTCGTCTTCTATCCGGGCGGAACGCAGTCGGGTTGCGGGGCGGCCAGCGCTTCGGCCGGTCCATTCTATTGCCCCGCCGACCAGAGCATCTTCCTCGACACCGGCTTCTTCGACGAACTGTCCGGTCGCTTCGGCGCGCCCGGCGACTTCGCCCAGGCCTATGTCATCGCGCATGAGGTCGGCCATCATGTCCAGGATCTCGAAGGCACCCTCGGCAAGGCCCATGCCCTTCAGCAGCGGCTGAGCGAAGGCGAGGCCAATGCGCTGCAGGTGAAGATCGAACTGCAGGCGGACTGCTATGCCGGGGTCTGGGCGGCGCGCGACAGCAACCTGCTCGAGCCGGGCGATGCCGAGGCGGGGCTGCGTGCCGCCGCCGCGGTGGGCGACGATACGATCCAGAAGGCGAGCCAGGGCTATGTGGTGCCCGAGGGCTTTACCCATGGCAGCGCTGCCGAGCGCCAGAAATGGCTCAGGATCGGGCTCGACAGCGGCGATCCGGCGCGGTGCGACACGTTCGCGGGCGCCGCATCATGAGCCGGCGCTGGCCGAGCCATCTGTGGATCATCCGCCACGGCCAGAGCGCCGGCAATGTCGCGCGGGATGCGGCGCATGAGGCGGAGCTCGATCGCATCGCCATCTCCGGCCGCGATGTCGATGTTCCGCTGAGCCCGCTCGGCGAGCAGCAGGCCGAGGCGCTGGGCCGGTGGTTTTCGGAGGGCAAGGCCGATGAGCGGCCCGACATCCTGCTATCCTCGCCCTATCGCCGCGCGCTGCAGACCGCGCGGCTGTTCCGTGATGCGGGCGGCACCGATGCCGATGAGGTCATCTGCATGGACGAGCGGCTGCGCGAGAAGGAGTTCGGGATTCTCGACGGACTGACCGTCCATGGCATCACCAATCATTTTCCCGATCAGGCCGGCTTTCGCAGGGTGCTGGGCAAATTCTACCATCGCCCGCCGGGCGGGGAGAGCTGGTGCGATGTCATCTTCCGCCTCCGCTCGCTGCTCGATACCGTTTCGCTCCATTATGCCGAGCGGCGGGTGATGATCTTCGCGCATCAGGTGGTGGTGTTGTGCCTGCGCTACATCATCGAGAATCTCGACGAGCACGGCATTCTCGCGATCGACCGGGAGGCGGACGTCGCCAATTGCTCGGTGACGGAATATCGGTTCGATCCGAACCTTGGCCGCAACGGCAATCTCGCGCTCGTCCGCTACAATGCGACGGCGCCGATGGAGGAGGAACATGCCCCGGTGACGCGCGAACGCGATCCCATCGTGGCGGCGCGCGGATGACGGGCGACACCGCCCCGCCGCGTTCGCTCGATGCGGACTGGCGTGCCGCGCATCCGCTGCCCGATCATGGCACGGGTACCGACAAGAACAGCCGCGGCCGCGTGCTGCTGATCGGCGGCAGCATGTTCGTCCCCGGTGCACTCGGCCTGACGGGGGAGGCGGTGCTGCGCAGCGGCGCGGGCAAGCTCCAGATCGCGACGGTCGATGCCGGGGCGATGCATCTCGGCGTGCTCGTACCCGAAGCGGCGATGATCGGCCTGCCGACCGACGAGGACGGCGAGATCGCCGAGGGAGCGGCGGCGAAGCTGGTCGAGCCGGCGCGACATTGCGATTGCGTGCTGATCGGCCCCGGCATGGTCAGCAAGCCGAGCGCGAAAGCGCTGGTCGAAGGGCTGCTCGCCGCGCTGGGCGATGATCATGTCGCCGTGCTCGACGCTGCCGCGATCAGTTGCGCGGGGGAGATCGCCCCGGTGATCGCCCGGCTGGGCGGACGGGCCATATTGACCCCGCACCATGGCGAGATGGCAAGCCTGACCGGCGCCGATATCGAGGAGATAGCCGCTGATCCACTGGGCATCGCCCGCCGCACGGCCCGGCTGTTCAACGCGATCGTCGTGCTGAAGGCCAGCGAGACGGTCATCGTCGCGCCCGATGGCGCGGCGCTGATCTACGGCAGCGACTGCGTCGGTCTCGCGACCGGCGGTTCGGGTGACGTGCTGGCGGGGATCATTGCCGGCCTCGCGGCCCAGGGCGCCAATCCCTTCGACGCCGCGGCCTGGGGCGTCTGGCTTCACGGCGAGGCCGGGCGGCGGGCTGCCGATCGGATCGGGCCGATCGGCTTCCTGGCCCGCGACCTGCCTGGAGAAGTGCCGCGCCTGCGCGCTGAAGCGAGCGGCTGATCAGGCGACGAAATTGCCCGCGATCGCAACGTCGGACAGTGGCTTGCGGTCGCTGGGCTTCTCAGCGGCGCGCAGATTTTCCGGAAGCGACGAAGGATCGGTCTGGCGGCCGACGGCAGCGGCCGCTTCTATGCGGAAGTCCTCCGGCACGGCGAGTTCGCTGCGCGCGGCCTCGAAATCCACGCCCGACATGCCATGGGCACGCAGCCCCAGCTTTTCTGCCTGAAGGGCCAGCGACATCCACGCGGCGCCGGTGTCGTAGCTGTGGGTGTGCGACGGCTTGCCGCGCGATGTCGCTGCTGACACGAAGAAGATCAGCAGCGACGCATTCCGCGCCCAGGTCTGATTGGCGGGAACGAGCAGGTTCAGGAACCGGTCCCAATTGGCGTCGCCGGGCTGGGCGTAGAGCAGCCGCCAGGGCTGGGCGTTGAACGCCGACGGCGCCCAGCGCGCGGCCTCGAACAGCGAATCGCGGTCGGCGTCGCTCAGCGCCGAGCCGTCAAAGGCGCGGGGGGACCAGCGGTCGATGAAAAGCCTGTCGACGGGGGCCTGGGCGGAGCGGTCGGTCATCACATTGTCCTTCGGCGATGGGTAGGCGGACGGTCTATCGTTCCTGATCGGCGCTCGCCATCTCATCATTGGAAACGCTGCGTTGCGAGGCAGCGCCAAAACCCCTTGCGCAGTGCCGATGTCGGCGGCACATGCCCGATGCAAGATATGCAATCGTAAACGGGGGGATGCGAATGGGCTTGATGCGCTTGCTGCGCGCCGGTTTCGGCGCCGCGCTGCTGTCGGGGGGCGGAGCGGCCCTGGCTCAGGGTGCGGGAGCGGTCGCGGACAGCGGCGACACCGCCTTCATCATCGTCGCGGCCGCGCTGGTGCTGTTCATGACCCTGCCGGGACTGGCGCTCTTCTATGGCGGTCTGGTCCGCTCGAAGAATTTCCTCTCGGTCCTGATGCAATGCTTCGCCATCGCGGCGCTGGTGTCGGTGCTGTGGTTCGCCGGCGGCTACAGCCTTGCCTTCGCCGCCGGCACGCCATGGATTGGCGATCTGTCGATGCTCGGGCTGCACGGGCTTGAAGGGGTGCGTCAGGGGCTCCGCATTCCGGAGAATGTCTTCGCGCTTTTTCAGATGATGTTCGCGATCATCACCCCGGCACTGGTGATCGGCGCCTTTCCGGAGCGGGTGCGCTTCGGCTGGGTGATGCTGTTTTCGGCGCTATGGCTGTTCGTCGTCTATATTCCGGCGGCCCACTGGATCTGGGGCGGCGGCTGGATGGCGGCGCGCGGCGTTCTCGATTTCGCGGGCGGCATCGTCGTTCACACCACGGCGGGCATCTCCGCGCTGGTCATCGCCATCATGATCGGGCGGCGGCGCGGCTTCCCGCAATCGATGATCCCGCCGCACAGCCCGGCGATGACGATGATCGGCGCCGGCATGCTGTGGGTGGGCTGGTTCGGTTTCAACGGCGGTTCGGCGCTGGCGGCCAATGCGGCGGCGGGCAGTGGGCTCACCGCGACTCACCTCGCCGCGTCGGCGGCGGCGCTCGCCTGGGCGCTGCTCGAACGGATCAAGATCGGCAAGGCGACCTCGGTCGGTCTCGTCACCGGCGCGATTGCCGGCCTCGCCACCGTCACGCCCGCGGCGGGCTATATCTCGCCGCTTGGCGGCATCCTGTGCGGGATCGCCGGGGCGGTGGTCTGCTTCGTGGCGGTGCTGGCGATCAAGCAGCGCTGGCGGGTCGATGACTCGCTCGACGTGTTCGCGGTCCATGGGGTCGGCGGCATGACCGGATCGCTGCTGCTGGCACCGCTGGCCAGCAGCGCGTTCGGCGGGATCGGCCTTGCCGAGGGGCGGACGATCCTCGATCAACTGGGCGTGCAGGCGATGGGCGTCGCGGTGGTCGCGATCTGGTCGGCGGTGGCCAGCTACGGACTGGCCAGGCTCGCCGGGCTGTTCGTGCCGATGCGCGTCGATGCCGAGGCGGAGCATGACGGGCTCGACCTGTCGAGCCACGGCGAGCGCGCCTACGAGTTCGACTAAATTCTAAACGTCATGCTGAACTTGTTTCAGCATCCACCCCGTCACGGGCGTTTCGTCCAAGGGGAAGAGTGGATGCTGAAACGAGTTCAGCATGACGAATTAGGGTCAGCGCTTCGCCTTCGGCGGCAGAACCAGCTGCTCCAGCAGATCCATCGGCATAGCTCCATTGCCCAGCACACGGGCGTGAAACTGCCTCAGGTCGAACTGCTTGCCCATCCGGGCCCTCAGCCTGTCGCGCATCGCCAGCAGGCGGAGCTGGCCCAGCTTGTAGCCGAGCGCCTGGCCCGGCCAGGCCATGTAGCGCTCGATCTCCGCGACGATCTCGCTCATCGGCGAGCCGCTATTGGCGGCCACATAGTCGATCGCCTGTTCGCGCGTCCAACGCAGCTGATGCATCCCGGTGTCGACGACCAGGCGGATGCAGCGGAAAAGCTCGTCGGCAAGCCGGCCGACATCGCCCGCGGGATCATGGCGGTATACGCCTAGTTCGGCCGCGAAGCGTTCGGCATAGAGGGCCCAGCCCTCCTGATAGGCGTTGAAGCTGGCGATGCGCAGCAGCAGCGGCGATTGCGGCAGGGAGAGCAGGGTGGCGCCCTGGGTATGGTGGCCGGGCACGCCCTCATGATAGCTCAGCGTCGGCAGGGTGTAGCGGTGGACGCTCGCCATATCGCGCAGGTTTATCCAGTAGATGCCGGGGCGGGCGCCGTCGAGCGAGGGGCCGTCATAATAGCCGCCCGGCGCCGAATCCTGGGTAGCGACTGGCACCGCACGGATGTCCATGCGCTGATTTGGGATCATCGCGGCGGGCAGGAACTGGGCCTGCCGCCCTTCCATGTCCCCGACCAGCTTGCGGAGATAGGCGAGCACCGCCTCGCGACCCTCGGCGCTGTCGGGGAAGCGCTGCCCCGGATCGGCGGCGAGCGCGTCGAGCCGCTCGCGCAAGGTGCCCCGGCTGAAGCCCAGCAGGCGGAGCCGGGCATTGAGCCGGGAGGTGACGATGCGCACCTGTTCGAGCCCGATCTGGTGAATCTGCTCCGGCGCCAGCGGGCTGTCGCCAACCGAGCGGACATTGGCCGCATAGAGCGCTTCGCCATCGGCCTGCGCCCAGACGCCGGCCTCGGCGCGTGCTTCGGGCAGCATTTCGCGGACGGCGCGGCGGAGACGGGCAAAGGCCGGACGGGCGCGCTTTTCCAGCGCAGCGATGGCACGCTGTTCGGCGGCGGCGCGAATGCGGCTGTCGAGCCCCGCCGTCGCCATGCGATCCCGCAGCGCCACGATCATGGGGTGCCGGTCGGGCTGGCCCGCCAGGAAATTCTCGATCACCGGCAGCGTCTTGTCGAGCAGCGCGCGGGGCGGAATGCAGCCGAGCGCGCGATCGGCCTTCATCTTGGCGATCACCCCGTCGAAGCCTTTGGCGAAGCCGTCCAGCTTCTCGATCCAGGCGTCGACCTCGACGGGCGACGACAGCGGCTGCTGGGCGATCATCACATTGGGCGTATTGACCACCGGGCCGGAAAGCTGATTCACGACATAGGGTTCGTGGCCGGAGAACCAGAAGGGGTTGGGGCGGCCATAGCCGATCGCGGCCGATCGCGTGCCATTTTCGATCACGGTCGCGGCGATCTTCAGGCGGAGCTGGCCGAGAGCATCGCCGCCGCAATCGATCTGCCCGATGGCGACGCCGGCTTCGCCCAGCGCGGTGCGCCACGCCCCTTCGCCTTCGGGCGAATAATCATCCATCCGCCGTGCGAAGGGGCCGCCACCGCCCGATCCGGTGACACCGCCATAGGTCGCGATCTCCGGCGTATGCTCCATCAGCCCCAGCGTGATGCTGTCCAACGGCGTCGTGATCGGACAGGGGCCGAAACCCTTGGGGGCGGGTGGAGGCGGACTGGCGGGCAGGGGGAAGGCCGGGGCAATCGCGGCCGCGCCGAGCAACAGCCCGAAACGGCGACGCGACAGGGCTGATGCCATCGGCGAATCCATGCGTGCCAAGTCGTGACATTTTCGGGGCGGCACGGCAACAGTCGCGGATGTTCACACTCGATTCGACGGGGCCGGTCGCCCGCATCGGCCTGGACCGGCCCGCCGCCCGCAACGCCATCCCGATCGATCAATGGCCGGTGCTGGCCGATCTGGTCGCCCGCGCGATCGACGGCGGCGCCCGCGTCCTGATCATCCGTTCGGGGGTGCCGAACATCTTCACCTCGGGCGCCGATCTCGGCGACCTTGACGGGCTGAGCGACGATCCCGCCCTGCGCAGCCGGTTCCGCATCGATATGGCGCGGGCATTCGACGCACTGGCGAAGGCCCCGATCGCGACGATCGCGGCGGTCGACGGGGGCTGCTACGGTGCCGGAGTGGCGCTGGCGCTCGCCTGCGATCTGCGCATCGCCGGTGACAAGGCGCAGTTCGGCATCACCCCCGCGAAGGTCGGCATCGTCTATCCGGCCGGCGATGTGGCGCGGCTCAAGGCGCTCGTCGGGCCGGGGCAGGCGGCACGACTGCTGTTGTCGAGCATGACCGTCGATGCCGATGAGGCCCGTGCGATCCGGCTGGTCGAGGAGCGCGCCAAGAACGCCGATGAGGCGGCCCGGGCGCTGGCCGAGACGATCGCCGCCAATTCGCGGAGCAGCGTCGCCGGGCTCAAGCGCATCCTCGACGGCGACAGCGAGAGCGACCGGCTGTTCGAGGACGCATTCGATGGCCGGGATTTCCGGGAAGGGCTCGCCGCCTTTCGCGAACGACGCAAGCCGGTGTTCGAGGGATGAGCGGCTTGCTGCTGATCGCCGATCATGCGTCGAACCATGTGCCCGGCGATATCGATCTCGATATCGATCCGGTGCTGCTGAACCAGCATATGGCGATCGACATCGGCGTTGCGCCGCTCGGCCGCCTGCTGTGCGAGCGGCTGGGGATGGACGGAATATTCGGCCCGGTCTCGCGGCTCGTGATCGATCTCAACCGTGAAGAGGATGCGCCGGGTCTGATCCCGATCGAAAGCGACGGCTTCTCGATCCCGGGCAACGCCGTGCTCACCGCCGAGGGACGGCATGCGCGGATCGAGCATTTCTGGCGGCCTTATCATGCGGGGATCGCGCGGCGCATCGCCGACGCGCGGCCCCGGCTGATCGTCTCGCTGCACAGCTTCACCCCGCGACTTTCGACCCGGCCGCAGGAGCAGCGGCCCTGGCAGGTCGGCGTCCTCTACAACCGGGACGACCGGGCGGCCGCCGTCGGCATTGCCGCGTTGCGGGCGGCAGGGATCGAGACGGGGGATAATGAGCCCTATTCCGGCAAGGTCCTCAACGCGACGATGAACCTCCATGCCGAGGCGAACGGCATAGCCTATCTGGGGCTGGAGGTGCGGCAGGACCTGATCGGCGACGAGGCGGGCGTTGCGGCGTGGGCCGATCGGCTGGGGCCTGTGATCGCGACGGTTGCGGAGCGCTTCTAAGACCGGCGACGGCTAGCGCGGCGGAGCCATGACGAGATCGGCCGCATCGCGGGCAGCGACGGCGGCGCTCTGTTCGAGCAGCCCGATCATCCGATCGCTGACCTGCTGATCGAGCAGCATCTGGATGCCGAGCTCGACCTTCATCGATCGCGCATAGTCGCCGGTGCTGGCGAACAGCGCGCGGGTCGCCCGCAGACTGGACAGCAGCTGGCGCCGCCGCTGGGATTGACCCTCGTTGAACGCAGCCACCGGTACCTCCTACGCAATACTGACACTGAGGCCATAACGCTCGACCTCGCCGCTTGTTCAGGCGGGGCGGCGGCGGTGGAACAGGTGGACGGTCATCGCCGCCCCGAAAATGGGTGCGAGCAGATTGGCGAAGGGGACGAGGAACAGGCCGGTGACGGTCGAGCCGATCAGCATTCGCTGGATGCGCGTCGCCCCCAGCCAGGCCTGGCGCGCGGCGGGATCGCCATGGCGTGCGGCGACCATCTCGCCCAGATCGCGGCCGAAGGCGATGCCGTTGACGATCACGAACAGGATCAGCGGGCCGATGCCGGTGACGAGCAGCAGCAGATAGAAGGGCAGCGCGATCAGATTGTAGAGGATCACGCGCCCGGCCGAGCGCAGCCCGAGCAATGCCATCCGGCCCGCGCTTGGCGGCCGCGCCGCGCCGGCCGCCGCCGGATAATGCCGCGCCTCGATGATGCTCGCGATCCGCTCGATATAGGCGCAGATCACGCCCAGCGCGATGGCGGGAAACAGGAACCAGATCGCCAGCAAGGTGAGCAGGATCGCACCGATCCCGCCGGTGGTGGCATCGAGTGTGCATTGCATGTCGCCGACCAGCCCACAGGGGTCGGTTCCCGCCAGTGCCCAGCCGGTGGCGATGCCAACGACCGCGAAGACCAGCAGGGTGACGAGCAGCGACCGCAGCAGGATGCCGACGATGTGCCTGTCGGCGAGATCACCGAGGGCAAGGAAGAAGGCGGCGGGCATGCCGCCAGTACGGTTGCCGGACGGGAGAGTTCCCCCGCCGGCTTCAGTCGTTCTCGACCTGGCTCACATCGCGCACCGCGCCCCGCGCGGCGTTGGTGGTCAGCGCCGCATAGGCGCGCAGCGCGGGCGAGACCTTGCGCTTGCGGCCGAACGGCTTCCAAGCCTTCTTGCCCCGCTCGACCATCTCGGCGTGGCGGGCGGCGATCACGGAATCGTCGATGTCGAGCTTTATCGTCCGGTTGGGAATGTCGATCAGGATGGGATCGCCGGTTGCGACCAGCGCGATGAGGCCACCCTCCGCCGCTTCGGGCGAGACATGTCCGATCGAGAGGCCGGAGGTGCCGCCGGAGAAGCGCCCGTCGGTGATCAGCGCACAGGCCTTGCCGAGGCCCTTCGACTTCAGATAGCTCGTCGGATAGAGCATTTCCTGCATGCCGGGGCCGCCCTTGGGGCCTTCGTAGCGGATGACGACGACGTCGCCCTCCTTCACCTCCTTGCCGAGGATGCCGGCCACCGCCGCGTCCTGGCTCTCATAGACCCGCGCGGTGCCGTTGAAGGTCAGGATCGAATCGTCGACCCCGGCGGTCTTCACGATGCAGCCTTCCGGGGCGAGATTGCCGAACAGCACGGCAAGGCCGCCATCCTTCGAGAAGGGATTTTCGGCGCTGCGGATGACGCCCGCGTCGCGATCGAGATCGAGCTCCTTCCAGCGGTTGCTGGTGCTGAAGGCGACGGTGGTGCGGACGCCGCCGGGTGCCGCCTTGAAGAATTCGCGCACGCCCTCGCTCTGCGTCCGGCTGATGTCCCAGCGGTCGAGCGCATCGCCGAGGGTCGGCGAATGGACGGTAGGGAGCGAGGTGTCGATCAGGCCCGCCTTATCGAGCTGACCGAGGATCGCCATGATCCCGCCGGCGCGGTGGACGTCTTCCATATGCACGTCCTGCTTGGCGGGCGCGACCTTGCACAGGCAGGGGACGCGGCGCGACAGCCGGTCGATATCGGCCATGGTGAACGGCACTTCGCCCTCATGCGCGGCGGCGAGCAGGTGGAGCACCGTATTGGTCGATCCGCCCATCGCGATGTCGAGGCTCATGGCGTTTTCGAAAGCGGCAAAGCTGGCGATCGTGCGGGGCAGCGCGCGGGCATCGTCCTGTTCATACCAGCGCTTGCACAGGTCGACGATCGTGTGACCGGCCTCGCGGAACAGCTTCTCGCGGTCGGCATGGGTGGCGAGGACCGAGCCGTTGCCGGGCAGCGACAGGCCCAGCGCCTCGGTCAGGCAGTTCATGCTGTTGGCGGTGAACATGCCCGAGCAGCTGCCGCAGGTGGGGCAGGCCGAGCGTTCGATGACCGCCACTTCCTCGTCGCTATATTTGTCGTCGGCGGCCACCACCATGGCATCGACCAGATCGAGGGCCACGGTCTGGCCCCGGATATCGGCCTTGCCGGCCTCCATCGGCCCGCCTGAGACGAAGATCACGGGCACGTTCAGCCGCATCGCCGCCATCAGCATGCCGGGCGTGATCTTGTCGCAGTTGGAGATGCAGACGATCGCGTCGGCGCAGTGCGCGTTGACCATGTATTCGACGCTGTCGGCGATCAGGTCGCGGCTCGGCAGCGAATAGAGCATGCCGTCGTGGCCCATGGCGATGCCGTCAT
>CAZJXG010000049.1:0-21911 GCA_964549965.1 uncultured Sphingomonas sp.
ATGATTTTCACCGGGGCCGTCGACTTCGCCTGCGGCGCGGCGGGCCCGATCGCTGGCCGCGGAGCAGCAGCGGTGCCACAGCTTCCCGAGCTCGTCTTGATGACCTTGGGCTGCCGGGTGGTGGCGCCATCCGAGCTGTAGCTGATCGTCTGGGTGCAGCCGTCGGCCGTCGTTATGGTCGAGACATAGCTGTAGCGCATCGTGCCAACCGGTTCGCCCTGGGCGTTGGTCATAATGATTCCCTGGCCCTCCCGGTCCGGAGTCGGGGCCTGCGCCTGCATAGCGGCGGCCCGACGCATCATCGCTGCCGCCTGAGCGTCCATGACGGCGGATATGCGCTCGATCTCGGCGAAGGGCGAGCCCGGACCGAAGGCGGCGTCGAACAGGCTGACGGGCTGTGCGGCGGGCAGGACGATGATCTGGGGGGCGATGTCGCCCTGATAGCGGATATGCTGCACCGAACCGTCGGGCAGCGCGACCAGCATCATCTTCGCGTCGTCGCCTGCGGCCAGCGCGGCGCCCGCAAGGGCGGCCGAGGCGACTGTGGCGATGATGGCGGTCCGAACGAAACGCATGGTTGTGCCTCCATGGGTGAAGTCGAGAGCGCCGAATCTAATTGGCCGAAGCTGAACGCCCGATAAACGAAGGGTGGGCGCACATCCTGTCATGCCAACGGCTTAGCGCAAGAAGCGACAGCGCCGCCCCGGTCAGGCACATCAGCATGTCCCATTGCGTATCCCAAGGATCGCCCTGGGTGCCCAGAAAGGCATCCGCGCCCTGGCCAAGCGCCACCGCTGCCGCAAACTCGATCAGTTCGTAGGTTGCGCTGATGGAGAGGCAGATCAGCAGGACGACGGGCGCCAGCAGCGATCGCACGCGCAGCAACGCGCGGCGGACGAATATCTCCCGAATCACGATGGCAGGCACTAAGCCCTGCATCAGATGGCCGAAGCGGTCATAGGGATTGCGGGCGAGGCCCAGCCAGTCCTGTATGGTGAAGCCGATGGGAACCCGCGCGTAGCTGTAGGCGCCGCCCAGCATGAGCACGAGGCCATGGAAGCCGATCAGGATGAGGGCGAGCGGCGTGAAGGCGAAGCGGCGGCGGATGCCGAACAATATCGGCCAGGCGATCAGCACCGGCGCCACCTCCATCCACCAGGTGGCGCGATCATAAGGCGCCCAGCCCGACAGCAGCAGCCCCGCCAGCCAGACGGCGCCGAGGACGATCAGAGGGCGATCAGCGTTGCCGGTCATGCCACAGGCTATGACGGCGGCCCGGTGCATCGCAAGCCGTCCGCTCATTCATAGGCAGCGAGCAGGCGCGGGGTGCGCAGCAACAGCGTGACCCGCGCGCCGGGGCCGAGCCGCTCGACCCGCACCTCGCCGCGATGACGCTCGGCGATGGCGCGGACGATGATCAGGCCGAGGCCATGGCCTCCCAGGGTGGAGCGCATGTCGGGGGTGACATCCTGCTCGGAGAAGCCGGGGCCCTCGTCCGAGACGCTGAGCTCCAGCGCGGCCTCGCCATCCTTGCGGGCTGCTGAAGCCGAGACATGGATCACCCCACCGGCGGGGGAGACCTTCACGGCATTTTCGATCAGATTGGCGAGCGCGCGGATCATGAGTTCCCGGTCGCCGCTGAACCGGCCGGCCGCAATCGTGCGCGTGATGCGGACCTGCTTTTCGTCTTCAGCGACCGCCTCATAGAGGTCGATCGCATCTTCGACGGCGCCTTTGACGTCGAACAGCGTCGGCGGGGCGCTGACATCCGATTCGATCTCGCGCAGCTCCAGCAGCGCATTGAAAGCCGCCATCAGGCGATCGAGTTCGGCGGCGGCGCGCGCGGCTTGACCGGCGATTTCCGCATCGTCGGCGCTTTCCATCGCCGACAGCCGCGCCCGGACGCGGGCGAGGGGGGTTCGCAGGTCGTGTGCGATATGATCCGATGCAGCGCGCAGGCCATGGATGCGACGCTCCAGTTCGCCCAGCATCCCGTTCATATGGCGGGCGAGAATACCGATCTCGTCGGGCGGCCCCGGATCCGCGATCCTGACGGTGACGTCGCCTTCGCCGACCCGGTCGCACACCCGATTGAGCCGCCTTATACGCGCGGCCGTCTGCCCGCCGACGATCACGGCGGTGACGAGCGACAGGCCGAGCAGGAGCAGCACTATGCTGCCCCCCCACAGGCCTAGCGATCTGCGCAGCGCACCGGCCGAACGGACCGGCCGCGCGATCAGCATCCGCGCGCCACCCGGCAGGGCGCGTTCGATTCCGATCACGTCGCTGCCATCGGGAGCGCGCCCGATCGTCAGGCCGTCGCGCCAAGGGGTCAGCCCCGCGGGCCATGTGGGCCAATTACCCCGCACTGCGCCGTCGGCCGTGCGAAACAATGCCACGCGGGGCTGGCCGGTGCGCCCGGCATATTGGCCGATTTCGCCCACCGCAGCAGCCAGCAGCGGGATCGCCGTAGGATCGCCGATCACCCCCGGCAGCTTCTCGACGAGCGCTTCATAATCGCGCTGCGCGGCTTCGGCGGCGGCGATACGGCGGGCGTCGCGATCGACCATCGCGAGACCGGCGAGGCTGAGGAGCAGCGCCACTACCGAAAAGAAAGCAAGCAGCAGCGCGGTCTTCGCGGGGAGGAGAAGCGGCCTCAACCGGCACCGTCCAGCCGACGGAGCATCAACCCCTGGCTGCGCACCGCGACGATCAGCGGGTTGAGGCTGGCGGGCAGTTCGCCCCCCGCCGCCTCGAGCTTGCGCCGCAGGCGCGAGACATGGACGTCGATCGTGTTGGCGAAATTGGCGGGCACGAAATTATAGGTCGACCAGCAGACCGACCACAGCATCGATCGCGTTACCGGCAGGCCGATATTGCGCGCGAGCAGCGACAGGATCGAGAATTCGCGTGCTGTCAGGTCAAGGATATGGCCGCACAGGCTGGCCGTCATCGCGCCGACATCGATCCGCAACGGCCCACAGGCGAGCGCGGTATCCCTGGGCGATGCGCTGTCCCATTCCCGCCGCCGCAGCAGCGCGGCGAGCCGGGCGAGAAGTTCGATCTCCGACAGCGGCTTGACCGCATAGTCGTCGCCGCCGGCCGCCAACCCCTCGACCCTGTGCCGCTCGGATCCGAGCGCGGTCAGGAACAGCGCGGGCGCCCGGCTCGATCGGCCGCCCTCGGCGCGGATCCGGCCGAGCGCGCCCAGCCCGTCCAGTTCGGGTGTCTGACGATCGAGAATCAGGATGTCGAACGGATCGGCGTCGGCTCGCTCGACCGCGTCGCGGCCATTGCCGACCACGTCGACCCGGCCGAAACCCGCCCGCTCCAGCGCGGCGGCGATCAGTTCGGCGACTTCGGCCTCATCCTCCAGGATCAGCGCCGACCGGCCCAGGAACAGCCGGCGGAAGCTGTGTTCGATCGTATCTTCTTCTTGCCCCATGGCATCATCATGCCGATGTGCCGGAGAAAGGAAAGGCGGGCGCTGGGTGCGTCAGATAAATTCAGGCCCTGGATGCTGGCGCGGCGGCCCGCTCCATAATAGACCGATGCCATGTCACGCTGGCCCATCCTCGCTGCCCTGTTGCTGATCGGTGCCGCGGGTCCATCGCCCGTCGACGATGCCGTGCTGGGCCTCAAGCTGGCTGAATATGCGCGGCGGACCGGCGATGCCCGCACCATGCTGACCGCTGCGCGCATCGTCGCGGCGAGCGGATTGCGGGAGGGCGAGATACGCGACGGGCAGCTGGTCGCCCGCGAAGGCCTGCCCGATCGCTCGCCCGTCGTGCAGTCGCTGATCGAGGAGGCGAAGCTGATGGCGCCGGGGGATGCCGCGATCGCCGCCGATGCTGCCGCCATCGCGGCCGCTCGGCCCAAGGGCATCATCGGCGGCAGCTGGGGCAGCGGCCCGCTCCAATTCAGGCGGCTGCTGCCCGCCGGGGAGCGGATCGGCTGGATGGTGCGTGCGCGCGGTGCGGAAACCGTGCTCGTGTCGGCGATCGGCGATGGCGATGCCGATCTCCACCTCAGCGTTGCCGATGGTCGGGGGCGGATGGTCTGCGACGACCGGTCGAGCGCCTATTACCCGCTCTGCCGCTGGTCTCCGCCGCGCGCGGCGGCCTATCGGATCGCGCTGGGCAATGCCGGCAAGGTGCCGACCCAGGTGGTCGTGCTCAGCAACTGAGCTGCCTATTCGGCGCTGATCACCACCCGATCGCGCCCGCCGCCCTTGGCCCGGTAGAGCGCCTCGTCGGCCTTGCGCATCAACTCCTCCCGGCGGATGCCGGGATAGGCCTGTGCCACCCCGCAGCTGATCGATATCGCCAGTGGTCTTTCATCATTGCCCAGCACGACCGGCTTGTCGGAAACGGCGATACGGATCGTCTCGGCAATCGAGATGGCCAGCTCCTCGGCGGTCCCTTCCACCAGGATCGCCAGTTCGTCGCCCCCGAGCCGCCCGATGACGTCATGGTCGCGCAGTAGCGCCCGGAGACGGGCGTGGAGTTCCACCAGCACGCGATCCCCCGCGAGATGCCCATGGCGGTCGTTGACCTGCTTGAAATGATCGATGTCGACCATGATCAGTGCGAGGTGGGTCGATGTGAGGTGTGCCAGCGTGCGATCGAGATGGGCCATGAAGGCGGCATGGTTCAACGCGCCGGTGAGGCTGTCGCTCGATGCGGCGAGCACCAGAGTCACCTCGCGCTCCTTGCGGATCGTGATGTCGCGAATCGCGCCGATCGCGCCGTACACATGGCCTTCCTGATCGACGAGCGCGCGCAGGGTGCATTCGAGCCAGTCATCGTCGCGGTCGCGCGGTCGGAATTCGCAATAGGCGACGGTGCCGGGGTGTCGCGACGCTTCGTCGAACGCTTCCCGCACGGCCAGGACATCGCGCGCATCGACCAGGTCTGGAAAGACGCTGCCGACAAGCTCGCTTGTCTCGATGCCCAGCAACATGGTGGTGGCGCCGGAGGACTGGATGCAGCAACCGCGCTCGTCGAGGCGAACGAGAGCATCGGCGGATTCGGAAGCCAGCAGGCGCAGGCTTGCCTCGCTCTCTGCGAGGCGTCGGGCGAGCGCGCGGCGCGCGTTGAGGTGGGCGGCTACCGGCAGAGTGGAAAGCAGCATCACGCCCAGATAGAATTGAACGAAGAGGGCCTGATTGCCGCGATCCGGGATCATCGCGGCGATCGGGCCATAGCCCGACATGGTACAGACCATGCCGATCATGGCGACGATGATCAGCGAGATCTTGGTGCCGAACTGGCCAAGCCGGAACGTCGCGAGCAGGATTGGAGCGCTCATGACGAACAGCATGGGATAGCTCGACAGCCGGAAGACGACGAGGCTGCAGAGGATGACGGCGGCGAAGATGGCGACGACCTCGATTCGGCCGTGCCGACCGATCTCGCGCAGCCAGCGCGACATTTCTCCTGAGAGAATTCCCAGGAACAGCGGGGTGAAGATCAGCAGCCCAAGCGCATCGGCGAGATACCAGATACGATAGCTGTCCCAGAATGGCCGGCCATACATATAGTGGGCGGTGGCCGCCCCCGCCAGCGCGGAGACAGCGGGCGCCATACAGGCAAACAGCGCGAAGCGGGCGATAGAGCGGACATTTTCAAGTGGATTGCCCTGGGCGCCCAGCCGCTGGAGGATCAGCCCGGCGAGAAACACCTCGGAGAGATTGTTGAGGCCGTAAAGGATTGGTGCGGCCGAAATGCCGAATGTGATGCAATTGGCCAGCAGGTTGCCCGCGAGGCCGGCTATGAAATATGCCGGCCAGCGCGACCAGTGAAGTGGCAGGACGATGGCGAGCAGCAGGGCGTTGGCGGGCCAGATCGCCGAAACATTATTATGATCGCTAGTGAGAAGAATCGTGCCGTAGGCGAGCAGGAAATATCCCGCTCCCCCGGCCAGTGCGGCACAGAGATCCCGATGTGCTCGGTTCCCGATCAGTCTCTCCACCTCACCCTTGCCCCCCGGCCGTCCGCTCGAAGGTAGACTATGGGCCTATGCTTGAACTTCTCCACAATTGACAGGGATTCGTAACACCCGCTTTAAATCGCCGGCAATATGTCGGGTTGCCGATGCCTGAATAGCAGGGTTGCATCGTAGAGGGGTGGCGGAAGCCATGTGGCCGTTCAAGAAAATACGAGGAAGCCGTAGCGACGATGCTCTTGTGACGATCGATGAGGCTATTGCGTTCGTCGCACAGCGATGGCTTGCATTCGACGCGGCCATTCCCCCGCGACAGGAAACAAGCCTGCGAGATCGGATCGCAGTGTTCGCCCATTCGGTCGACGCGAGCCTGCACAGACGTTTCCCTGCGCTGGCGGCGGCATCGGATCAGGTGGTCCTGCTGATCGTCGCAAAGGGGGTGGAGCTTTCGGGGACGGTGGACCGGAGCGATATAGAGCGTGAACTGGGCATATTGCTGCCGCCGTGACAGCCGTCAGGGGATTGCGCGAAACGCCAGCAGTGTCGCCCCGATCGCGGTTCCGGCAGAATCGCGGGCGATCAGCACCAGATATTCCTCGCCCCGGGGCAATGCGCGGCCGGTGCCCGGATCGTGCGTGACGAAGGTGAAGCCGACATTCGCCCAGCGCCCCGCCGCGACGATCAGGCCCAGCGGGGGCGCCAGGCTCGTATAGCCACCGGCTGCATCCCGGTACCAGGCTTCGACGCGCAGCGGGCTCCCTACCTCGCCCATGTCAACCCGGACATGATCGCAATGGCGGAGCAGGGTGGCGCCGTCGCCGGCCTTGGCCGACCGCGGCGGGTTGGCGGGTTCGGCGCGGCATGCGCCTGCCCGGTCGACCGAGAGCGTGGTGACGAAGGGAAGCGGCGGCAGCGCGCGGGCAAGGTCGATCATGTCGGGCGAACGGCCATCGAACAGCAACGGTGCCGAAAGCTCTCCGGCGGTCCAGAAACCGGCTGATGTGCCGCCGCGCGGGCTGGCATTCACGGCCACGGCGAGCGCCGCGAAGCTGGTGGGCGCGTGCTGGGCGATCGCTCCGGCCAGCGCGCGCGTGAACGCGCCGCCGTCGCCATCGTCCCAGGCAATGGCTCCCGGCCCTGCCGCCGCGAACGCGACGAGTCTCCCGCCGCCGGCGAGCCCGCCATCGACGAAGCCGGAGCCGTCGACCGCACCGCGCAGGGGCGCCGGGGCGGGAATCCCGAGTCGTTCGGGCGCCAGGGTCTTCGGCGTTCCGGCGGAACCGCGCAGCAGGCTCCCGCCGGTGCAGCTGTCGATAATCACCCAGACGTCGGTGCCACGCGCCCGCAATTCGCCGATCCGGCGTCCGATCTCATCATCGATCAGCGCACCCGGCACGGTCCGGCTGCGCGCGTCCCACGGCCCGGCATCGGCGGCCAGAAAGATCTCGTCGCGGCCATCCGGCTCCAGCGGGTCTCCACGCCTGGCCGGCGCCTGGGTGCCGTGGCCCGACAGGAAGATCACCGCGCGATCCCCCGCCTGCGAGGCCGTGGCGAGCTGGTCGAGCGCGGCACGGATCGCGGGCAGGGTGGCAGCCTCCCCGGTCAGCAGGGTCATCGCATCCCGATCGGTACCCAGCATCGCCAGCGCATCGGCCATCCGCCGCGCATCCTTCGCCGCCCCGGGCAGGGCGAAGGCGCCAAGCTTCGGATCGTCGAAGGTCGAGGCGCCGACGAGCACCGCGCGCACCATCGCGGCAGCGGGCTCCATCGGCAGGGCAGCCAGACCGAGCAGGGCGAGGAACAGGCGCATCGTCCTGTCCTCATAGGGCCGTGACGGCCCGTTCGCCAGCGCGTGTCAGGAAACGTAAGGCGGCGGTTCCGTGGAGCTAGGGCGCGGTGCGATGCCGGCTGAACCGTGGCATCAGTCCGCGAGACGCAGCGCCACCTCGTTCATGAACCGGGCGTCGTCGCGGGCGGCCAGCCAGCCAGCCTCTGCGGCCAGCGCGCCCAGCAGGTCGGCGAGCGGGTCCATCTCGGCCTTGACATAATTGCCCAGGACATGGCCGGTCACGCGGTCCTTATGGCCGGGATGGCCGATGCCGATGCGGACCCGGCGAAAGGCGTTGCCGATATGCGCTTCGGTCGATCGCAACCCGTTATGGCCCGCGGTGCCGCCGCCGGTCTTCACCTTGACCTTGAAAGGGGCGAGGTCGAGTTCGTCATGGAAAACGGTGACGTCGCCCATATCGGCTTTGAAGAAGCGCATCGCCTCGCCCACCGCGCGACCGCTCTCGTTCATGAAGGTCGCGGGCTTGAGCAGCAATATGCGCTCGCCGTTGATCCGCCCGGCGGAGGCCCAGCCCTGGAACTGCTTCTTCCAGGGATCGAAGCCGTGGACTTCGGCGATCGTATCGACCGCCATGAAACCCACATTGTGCCGGTGCAGCGCATATTGCGCGCCCGGATTGCCGAGGCCGACCCAGATCTGCATGGGGTGCGTCTAACTTCTCCGTCCGTGCAATCAAAAGAAAAAGGCCTCGCCGATCGTCTCGGCGAGGCCTTTATCATCTGGAAGACGGAAGGCTTCAGCCCTCGGCGGCCTCTTCGCCTTCGGCGGCTTCGCCACCCTCGGAGCTCTTCAGCGCCGACGGAGCGACGATCGTCGCGATGGTGATGTCGGTGTGATCCAGCGGCGTCGCACCCTTGGGCAGGGTGATCTGCGACAGGTGGATATTCTCACCCACGTCGAGGCCCTCGAGCGAAACCACGATCTCGTCCGGAATCTCGGCGGCGTCGACCGACAGGCCCAGATCATGGATGACGATGTTGAGCACGCCGCCGCGCTTGATGCCGGGCGACAGCTCTTCGTCGGTGAAGCGGACGGGAACGTTGACGTTGACCGTCGAATGCTCGCCGATGCGCAGGAAGTCCGCATGGAGCGGGCGATCGGTGACCGGATGGAACTGAACGTCCTTCGGCAGGGTACGGATCTTCTCGCTGCCGACGTCCAGCATGACCACGCTGTTGAAGAAGTGGCCAGTGTGCAGCAGCTTCATCAGAACCTTTTCCTCGATATGGACCGAGGTGGGCTCCTGCTTGTTGCCGTAGATCACGGCGGGGACGCGGCCTTCGCGGCGAATAGCGCGGGAGGCTCCCTTGCCTGCCCGCTCGCGCGCTTCGGCCGACAGGTTGAGCACTTCGCTCATGACATGTCTCCAGTTCGCTTGAGTTTCAAAACCCGCACTGCCTCCAGGGATGACCAGAACGGGATGGGGGCGCATAGCGGCGAAGCGCTCCAAAGGCAAGGAAGCTGTTTGCAGCGAAGCGCCGCGCGTGCGAGGGGGGCGCAATGCTCGACGAACATATCCTCTTCATCGACGGCGAGGCGATGGTGATCGACAAGCCCTCGGGCCTGCCGGTCGATCCGCCGCGTGACGGCAGCATCAGCCTGGAAAACCACCTCCAGTCGCTGAGCTTCGGTTTCAAGCGCTGGCCGAGCGCGGTCCACCGGCTCGATCGCGATACATCGGGCTGCCTGCTGCTGGCCCGCAATCCCAAGGCGCACAAGCGCTTTTCGCTGGCGTTCGAGGAAGGCAAGGTCGAGAAGACCTATCTCGCCATCCTTGATGGCGTGCCCGAAGCGGAAGAAGGACTGGTCGATCTGCCGCTCGGCAAGGTGTCGACCCGCGAGACCGGCTGGCGGATGGTCGGCGATCCGAAAGGCAAGCCCGCGACCACCGCCTGGCGAAAGATCGCGGTCGTCAATGGCCGCGCGCTGGTCGAGTTCCGTCCGGCGACCGGCCGCACGCACCAGATCAGGGTGCACGCCGCAAGCGGGATCGGCGTGTCGATCCTGGGTGATCCGGTCTATGGCAAGGGTGGGGCCGGCGGGGCGACGCTGCTCCACGCCGCGCGGCTGGTCGTGCCGCGCGAGGGCAAGCCGCCGATCGAGGCGAACGCGCCGCTGCCTGCGCAGTTCAGGGCGCTGGGGTTCGTCGAGCCGGCGTGACGTCGCTTCACCCGGCGGGTGAAGCCATGCTCGCATAGCGCTGGTAGGTTGCGTCCAGCGCGGGCGATGCCGTCTCGACCGGCCGATACCAGGGTTGCGCTATTATGCCCGTATCGTCGAACGGCAGGCGGTCGATCAGCGGCAGGACGCCACGATAACCTTCCTTGTCGTCATAATCGCCGATCAATGCTTCGAAGCGGTAGCGGTCGCTGGATTCCTCTACCGGCCGGCCGGCCATGTAGCCGGCCTTGATCCAGAAGAAATTATACCAGCACCAACCCCATTTGGAGGGAAACAGCCCCGCGCGGGTGAGGCGCGGATCGGCCGTCAGCTGCGCCAGATCGGTGGTCAGTCCGACATGGGTATGGAGACGGAACAGGCCCATCTTGCTTTCGGCGAGCTGGACGATGCCTTTGCTGTGGCAATAATAGATGAGGTCGTCCGGCGAGGATATCTGCGCCAGCGTCTTCATTGCGAGGAAGCCCGGATATTCGAAGCTGTTGCGACGCTCCGACGCGACGGATGCGGGATCGATCCGAAATCCATGGCGGGTAATGGCACCGTGCACTTCGCTGTCCCAGGCGCGGGGCGCGACATAGGGAACCAGGACCTCGATCGGTTCGCCCGATCCTTCGATCAGCGCGGACAGCCACTGCATCTGCCGGTCCATGAAAGCGAGCCGCTGCCGGACCACGTCGCCATCGGTGTCCTCGTCGCCTAGATAGCCGAAATAGATAACAGATCGGGAGATGCTCATATCCTAATCGCTCACCCGGCCCCGCAGGCTCTTGACCGTCGATCGCTTGGACTTGCCGTCCATCCGCCGCGCCTTGGCCGCTTTCGACGGCTTGGTCGGCTTACGCTTCTTGGGGACGAAGGTCGCCTCGCGGATCAGGTCGAACAGCCGGTTGCGGACCTCTTCGCGATTGATCGCCTGCGATCGGGCACCCTCGCTGCGCAGGACGAGCACGCCGTCGCGGGTCAGGCGGCTGCCGGCCAGCGCTTCCAGCCGGATTTTGACCGCCTCGGGCAGATTGGGCGAATGGCGCACATCGAAGCGGAGCAGCACCGCGCTGTCGGTGGTGTTGACATGCTGTCCGCCGGCGCCGCCCGAGCGCGTGAAGCTTTCCTCGATCTCATCGCTGTCGATGGCGATCGAGCGGGTGACGGGGATGAGCGGCATGTAATGACCCTACCGGGCCAGGGTCTCGAAGGCTAGGCGCCCACGCCGCCGAGATGGAAAATCCCGACCGCCGCGACCAGCCCCATGAAGATGCCGCCGGCCGCGATCGCGCCGATCAGCATTGCCGGACGGACCACCTTTTCCGCCAGCGCAGCCTGCCAGACCGCCAGCGACAGAGGCAGATAGATCAGGGCACCGGTGATCAGCCCCGGCGAATGACGGTCGAAGGCCGGAACACTGGCCAGATGATAGACGAAGTTCCAGAACAGGTTGCCCGCCGCCCAGGCCAGCATCCAGAAGATCGCATTCGGCTTGCGCGTCATCGCCGCCCAGCGCGTGAGCAGCAGCATGATCAGGATGAAGAGGATATTGCTGCCCAGGAAGGTCGGCAGGTCCATCGGATAGCCGCTGACCGCGCCCGCATAGGCGGGATAACCGGTCAGATATTCTTCGATGACATGAACGGCAAAGGCCGCTGGCAGAAGCCAGATCAGGCGATAGAAGGAACATGTCATGGCAAAGCCTCCCCAAGCTCTATTGCGCGACGATAGGCCTTGCCGCTTGAAGCGCAAGCCGTAGGGGCCCAGATGTAGCTCCATGTACAGGTTCGACATCGACAAGCATGGCGACAAGGCCACCCTCTATGCCGATCTTTCGGCTGCGCTGGCGGCACTCACCGCCGACGAGCCCGATCCGATCGCCAATATGGCCAATGCGGCGGCGCTGATCTGGGAATATCTGCCCGATCTCAACTGGGCCGGATTTTACCGGGCGATCGAAGGCGAACTGGTGCTTGGCCCCTTTCAGGGCAAGACCGCCTGCATCCGCATCCCCTTCGGCAAGGGCGTGTGTGGAACGGCGGCGGCGACGCACGAGCCGCAATGCGTCGAGGATGTCGATGCCTTTCCGGGCCATATCACCTGCGATGCCGCCTCCGCCTCGGAACTGGTGATGCCGATCGTCCATCGCGGGCTGCTGGTCGGCGTGCTTGATCTGGACAGCCCGTCGAAGGGGCGCTTCGACGCGGCGGACGTGACCGGTTGCGCCGAGCTGATGGCGGTTCTGGGGCCAAGGATCGCCGGGGGCTAGCTCAACCGGTCCAGCACCTCGTCGCTGAGCGAGCCCGGGATGATCATCAGCGGGCAGGGCAGCAGGCCGGCGTCGATACCGGCGAAATGGCTGACCAGCTTGCCCGGATTGCCGCTCGCTGCGGCGCCAAGCACCAGTGCCGCGACATGCGGCTGCTCGGCCAGAAGTTCGCGCACCACCGTCACCGGGTCGCCCTGGCGGACGGTGATGGAGGGCATGACGCCGGTTTCCTCGATCAGCGCACTTGCCGCCTGCGTCACCATCGCCTCCGCGCGCAGCCGCGCCTCCTCCTCCATCGTCGCCTGGACGGCGCCCCACTGGACGAACTCCTGCTGGGGGACGAGCGCGAGTATCTCCACCGCGCCACCGGTGCGGGTGGCGCGGCGGGCGGCGAAGCGCAGGGCGACACGCGCGGCCTCATTATCATCAATTACAACCAGATAGGTACGCATGGCCAATATTATCCCTTTGTTTTAACCAATCAGGTGCATGACCACATGATTCAGCTCTGGCTCGCCTTGACCTTCTCCCTTCAACCGGGAATGAGAGTCGGCGCATCGACCCCCATCCCGCCTCAAGGGACATGATTATATGCCGATAGAGTTGAAGATGCCTGCCCTCTCTCCGACGATGGAGGAAGGTACTCTCGCCAAATGGCTCGTCAAGGAAGGCGACAAGGTCGCTTCGGGCGACCTCCTCGCCGAGATCGAGACCGACAAGGCTACCATGGAATTCGAGGCGGTCGACGAGGGCGTCATCGCGCAGCTGGTCGTCGCCGAGGGGACCGAAGGCGTCAAGGTCGGCGCGGTGATCGCGCTGATTCAGGGCGAAGACGAGGAAGCCCCCGCCAAGCCGGCGGCCAGGGCTGAAACCAAGCCCGAACCAAAGGCTGAAACCAAGGTGGAGACAGCGGCCAAGACGGAGGCGCCGGCCAGGGCATCTGCGCCGGCATCCGCGCCCGCCGCCTCCGCTGTGCCTGCACCCGCCGCGTCGGGCGACCGCGTCAAGGCGAGCCCGCTCGCCAGGCGCCTGGCCCAGGCACAGGGTATCGATCTTGCGCAGGTCAGCGGCACCGGCCCCGGCGGACGGATCGTCAAGGCCGATCTCGGGGGCGCTGCCAAGGCCGCACCGGCCGCCGCATCCGTCTCCGGCGCGCAGCCCGCGGCTGCGGCCGAGCCTGCCGCTGCGACAAAACCCGCGGTGGCACCGGCACCGGTCGTGGCCAACGACGATATCCCGCATGAGGTCGTCAAGCTGTCGAACATGCGCAAGGTGATCGCGCGGCGGCTGACCGAATCGATGCAGCAGAGCCCGCATATCTTCCTGACCGTGGATATCGTGCTCGATCCGCTGCTCAAGCTGCGTGGCCAGCTTAACACCGCGATCGAGGCCAGCGGGGTCAAGCTTTCGGTCAACGATCTGCTGATCAAGGCGCTTGCCAAGGCGCTGATCGAGGTACCGGAGTGCAACGTCTCCTTCGCGGGCGACACGATGATCCAGTATAAGCGCGCCGACATCTCGGTCGCGGTGGCGATACCGGGCGGCCTGATCACCCCGATCATCAAGGGCGCGGATAGCAAGAGCGTCGGCACGATCGCGGCGGAGGCCAAGGACCTCGCCCAGCGCGCCAAGGACGGCAAGCTCCAGCCGAACGAATATCAGGGCGGCACCGCCTCGATCTCGAACATGGGCATGTTCGGCATCAAGCAGTTCACGGCGGTGATCAATCCGCCGCAGGCGATGATCATGGCGATCGGTGCCGGCGAGAAGCGGCCCTACATCATCGACGATGCGCTTTCGACGGCGACGGTGATGTCGGCGACCGGCAGCTTCGATCATCGTGCGATCGATGGCGCTCTGGCCGCGCAGCTGATGCAGGCGTTCAAGCGGCTGGTCGAAAGCCCGCTCGGCCTGCTGGCCTGACATGACCGGCGCCGCAGAGGTGCCGCCGGCCGGCCATCCCGCGATCCGCGTGGTGGCGATGCCGGCGGACACCAATGCGAATGGCGACATTTTCGGCGGCTGGCTCGTCAGCATGATGGATCTGGCCGCCGGCACGGTCGCTTCGCAGCACAGCAAGGGGCGGGCGGCAACGATCGCGATCGACGGCATGACCTTTCACCGGCCCGTCAGCGTCGGCGATGTGGTGTCGGTCTATGCCGATCTCATCTCGGTCGGGCGCACGTCGATGAAGATCGACGTCACCGCCTGGCGTCGCTCGCGCAACGGCCTCGAACATGAACGCGTCACCCATGCGACGATCACCTTCGTCGCCATCGATGATCAAGGGCGGCCGCGCGCCGTCGAAGCATAGAATCGCAAGGAGCACAGCGTGGCGGACACTTACGATCTGATCGTTCTCGGCTCGGGACCCGGCGGCTACGTCGCCGCGATCCGCGCCTCGCAACTTGGCCTGAAGGTCGCGATCGTCGAGCGGGAACTGCTTGGCGGCATTTGCCTTAACTGGGGCTGCATTCCGACCAAGGCGCTGCTGCGCTCGGCCGAGATCTACCACCATATGCAGCATGCCGAGGCGTTCGGCCTGTCGGCGGTGAAGCCGGGCTTCGAACTGGCGAATGTCATCCAGCGTTCGCGTAACGTCGCCAAGCAGCTCAATCAGGGCGTCACCGGCCTGATGAAGAAGCACAAGGTCGCCGTGCATTTCGGTGATGGCCTGCTGACGGGCAAGGGTATGCTGACCGTTACCAGGGACGGCGCAAAGACGGTATTGACCGCGAAGAACATCATCATCGCGACCGGCGCCCGCGCCCGCGACCTTCCGTTCGCGAAGGCGGACGGAAAGCGTATCTGGACCTATCGGACCGCGATGACCCCACCCGAAATGCCCACCAGATTGCTGGTGATCGGCTCTGGCGCGATCGGGCTGGAGTTCGCCAGCTTCTACAGCGACATGGGCGCGGACGTGACCGTGGTCGAAATGCTCGATCGCATCCTGCCGGTGGAGGATGAGGAGATCAGCAGCTTCATGACCAAGGCGCTGACCAAGCAGGGGATGAAGATACGTCCGTCGACCGGCGTCCAGAAACTGACGCCGTCGGCCAAGGGCGTCAGCGCCGAGATCAAGGACAAGGACGGCACGGTCGCGACCGAGGAGTATAGCCACGTCATCGTCGCGGTCGGCATCGTCCCCAATACCGAGAATATCGGCCTTGAAGCCGTGGGCGTGAAGACCGAGCGGGGCCATATCCTGATCAACGGCAGCTGCCAGACCAATGTCGAAGGCATCTATGCGATCGGCGACGTCGCCGGAGCGCCCTGGCTGGCGCACAAGGCCATGCATGAAGCGGTGATCGCCGCCGAGGCGATCGCCGGCGGGCATCCGCATGCGATGGACGTCCGCAACATTCCGGGCTGCACTTATTGCCGTCCGCAGGTGGCGTCGGTGGGGCTTACCGAAGCGAAGGCCCGGGAGGCCGGATACAAGGTGCGGGTGGGCAAGTTTCCGTTCATCGGCAACGGCAAGGCGATCGCGCTGGGCGAGCCGGAGGGCTTCGTGAAGACCGTGTTCGACGAGGCGACCGGCGAACTGCTGGGCGCGCATATGGTGGGTGCCGAAGTGACCGAAATGATTCAGGGCTACACGATCGGCAAGACCTTGGAGACCACCGAGAACGAGTTGATCGGCACCGTTTTCCCGCATCCGACGATCAGCGAGGCCATGCATGAAAGCGTGCTGGCCGCCTTCGGGCGCACGCTGCATATGTGAGATTGCCCGACGGGGCGATTCGCCCCATGTCGTTCGTCGATGCCCTATGTCGTTCGCCGACAGGGCGTCCCTGGGCCCCAGGCACTTCCGCTACGATCTCCGCCGCGAAAGGCGTCGATAGGGAGGCTGCCTTGGGCCTGGGAAGAATGATCATTGTCGGCTGCTTTGCGGCGATTGCCGCTACCAGCGGCCATGGGTTGCTGGCGTGCGAACTGGGTCATGCGCCGAGGTCGCTGGCGGCCCTCGCCCCGATCGTGGCAATCGAACGCAAGCCGCTGAAGCTGGTCACGCCGGGGCCGCGCGTCCGGGTTGAGCGCCGCCAGCCCGTCTATGCGCCCACGCCCTTCCCGAGCCGGCGGATCATCCTGCAATAAGGAAAAGAAAAAGGGGCGGACCTTCCGGCCCGCCCCATATCGCCACCCCTATGTCGCGCCTGCCATCGGCCGTTGCGCGCGCCCTCTCATGACGTCGGAGGGGCTTGGAAAACCTATTCGCCGTCACCTTCCTCGACATCCGCCGCCGCGATGCGGGGCGCCGAACGGAGGCTGCGGTTCAGGGCGAAGCCGGAACTGGCGAGCAGGGCCGGCATATCTTCGACGCTGCCGTTCCGGCGCATGTCGAGCGCGGTGAAGCCGGCGTTGAGCAGCGAGGTGACGTCCTTGTCACGCTGCCAGCCCGAGGGCGATCCCATCACCACCGCGATCAGCCGGCGGCCGTTGCGCACGGCCGAGGCGGTGAGGGTGAAGCCGCTGTCATTGGTGAAGCCGGTCTTGATCCCGTCGACGCCGGAGACATTGCCGAGCAGCTTGTTGTGATTGGCCATCCGCAGCCGACCATAGCTGAACACCTGCTCGGAAAAACAGCGATAACGGGTCGGATGGTTGCGGATCATCGCCGCGGACAGGATCGCGATATCCTGCGCCGACGTGAAATGCGCGGGGTTGGGGAGCCCGCTGGCGTTGGCGAACACGGTCTGGCGCATGCCGAGCTGGCGTGCCCGGGCGGTCATCAGCCGGGCGAAATTCTCTTCCGATCCGCCGACCTTTTCGGCGAGGGCGACCGCCACATCGTTGGCCGATTTGACCGCCACGACGCTGATCGCGTCGGCCACCGATAAGGACTGCCCGACACCCAGGCCCAGCTTCGACGGGCGCTGGCTAGTAGCGTAGGGCGACATCACCACCCGGTCATCAAGCCGCAGGCGCCCGGCATCGAGCGCATCGAACACCAGATAGAGCGTCATCACCTTGGTGATCGAGGCCGGGTGCCGGATCGCGGTCGCCTGTTCGGCGAACAGGATTTCGTTGGTGTCGGCATCCATCAGCACCGCCGCGAAGCGGGGAAGGCCGAGCGGACTGGCCGCGGCGACGGGTGCGGCTGGAATTGCAAGTGCCGGCAGTGCGAACGCCACGCAGGCGAGCCATCGAACGAAGAGAGGTCCAGCCACTATCTAGTCCCCTTTTTATTGACCAGATAGGATTGAATCTAAAGCATTTTCCGGAATCGCGACAGCCGTCAACGAGCCCTGTTTCATGCAGCTCGACTCATTTTAGGCACGGTCGAGCTTGTCGGCATAGATCAGCCGTCCCGGCCCGAGCCGCGCCATGACCTGGGACAGATCGCTCGAACCGAAGGCAAAGCATCCTTCCGAACGGCCCAGCTTGCCATGCTGTGCGATCATCTCCCGCTCGGCATACCAGGCGCCGTGGATCACGACGGCGCGGGCGCGGGCATTGCAATTGGTCGGGTCCAGCCCGTCGATGCGGCGCGATCGGCCATGATTGCCGACATATTCCTCGGCGGTGACGAAGGCGCCGCTCGACGAGGCGGCCGAGCCCGGTTCGTTGGAGAAGCGCTTCAGCCAGCCGGTATGCGCCGGATCGGAACCCCGCCCATGGGCGACCAGCAGGCTGTTGACCCGGCCCGATGCGACATCGAGCAGATGGAAGCGCGGAGCGGACGACGGGTCATCGAAGTCACAGATGCCGATCAGGTCGCGATGCTGGATACGTCCGATATGACGGCTCATCGCCGCAAGTGCGCGCTGCCGCACCTCGGGCCTCAGCCGGGCCGCAGGCATCAGCGGCGCCGCGACCGAAGTCCCGCCCGCTGCCAGCGCCAGTCCGCCGAAGATCCCCGCACCCAGCAATCCGCGCCGGTTGACCGGCGTGTCGATGATGTTCTGCAAAATGCCCAACCCGCTCTTTACGCTTACTACGGCTTAACAAGTAGCAGAGCGGGTTAACTATTTCATTGGCAGAGTGGACGTTTGTTCCCGACTTTAGTCGAATCGAGCGCAGTCTTTGCACGGTTCACCGCGCAACCGCTTCGATGGCGGAAAAATGCTTGTCGGATACCGTCAGCGCGCCGCCATCTGAACGGGGACGCTTGAGGGCGTGCCGAGCCTCTGGAGCAGGGCCTGGTCGCGGCCGTAAGGATCGCCGATATAGCGGATCGTGCCGTCGGCGTCGGCCTGGGCGGTGAAATAGACCAGATAGACCGGAACGCTCTTCTCCAGCTGGAAGACGCGCGTCTTGGCGGGTTCCGCCATCGCCTCGTCCAGGCCATCGCCACCCTGCAGCAGCGCGGCCAGCTCCTGGATATTCTGCACTCGGACGCAGCCATGGCTCAGCGCGCGGTTCTCGCGGGTGAAGACGGACCGGTTGGGTGTATCGTGCAGATAGATGGCATGCGGATTGGGCATGTCGATCTTGATGCGCCCCAGAGCATTGGTCGGCCCCGGTGCCTGCACGGCGCGAACGCTGCCATCTCCGTTGCGCGTATAGGTGAAACCCTTGCCGCGGACGCCGCCGGTCTTCAGGATACTCTGCGGCACGGTCCATGTCGGGTTCGCGACCACCGACTGGGCATGGAGCGCCAGCTGCGGGGTCGGCGTTTTGGGCGAGCCGACCACGACATTATAGCCGGCCTCCTCGATGCCGTCGTTCATTACCGACAGCCGGTAGCTCGGCACGTTGACGTAAATATAGCGATCTCCCAGGTCGCGGGGCATCCAGCGCCACCGCTCGAGATTGGCGCGCAGCTGCGCCCGCAGCTGTTCATCTCCGCGGGCATCCGCATAAGCGGCCCGGAGCGCGCGATATTGTTCGTTGTCCGGCAGCAGGCCGCGCAGCCATGTGCCGAGCCGGTCGCGGTCAAGCGCATCGTTGAGGCCCGACGCGATCAGGTTCGCGTCCACCGGTGGAGCGATGTGCCAGTCGAACTGGGCCTTGTCCTCGATCCGGCCATCGGCGAAATCATGGGCGAGCCGCAGCGCCGACGCGTTGGCAAGCGCATCAAGCGTCGGACCCTGCTGGCGCGCATTGACTGCGGCGCGCAGGGCTTCGACATTATAATCGTCGGGATTCAGCCCCTCGGCCTCGGACTGCTCGACGAGGTCCAGCAGGTCTTTCGCCTGGCCGGCCGACCAGCGGCCTTCCGCCTGGGGCGCGACAAGGCCGGAAGCGCTTTCGGGTGTGATGCCGGCCGGGGCGGTGCCGTTGAACGTAAATCCGGCGACCAGTGCCAGCGGCAGCGCGGCAAGCCAGCGCTTCGCGTTCGAGCGTTGCCGCGGGCGGGCGAAGGCCCGGCTCGCGGGGCGGGTTGACGAGGCGGTATCGGTGCCGTTAAACAACATGGCGAAGCTCCCTGACCATCGATGCGAAAACGGTCGAAGCGGTCTTGGCGATCCATGATCTCCCCTAAATTTAGCTTCCGGGAACGGCGCAACCTTTCGATCGTTTCGCCGCTGCACGGGCATGCCATATGCGCCGTCCGCTGCAGGGAGCGCCATGACCGAACCGCCCGAGAGCCGGCTGATCCTGTTCGCGGCCCTTGCCGCCAATCTCGGCATCGCCATCGCGAAGTTCGTGGCTGCCGCCTTCACCGGCTCCTCGGCAATGCTGACCGAAGGTTTCCATTCGGTGGTCGACAGCTTCAATCAGCTGCTGCTGCTCTACGGCCAGAAGCGGGCCTCGCGGCCCCCCGATGATCGTCATCCGCTGGGCTATGGCCGGGAACTCTATTTCTGGAGCTTCGTGGTCGCGATCCTGATCTTCTCGACCGGCGCGGGCCTGTCGATCTACGAAGGCATCCACCACATCCGCAATCCCGAGCCGATCCGTACGCCGTGGATAAACTATGTGGTGCTGGCACTCTCGCTGATGCTCGAAGGCGCCAGCTGGACGATCGCGATGCGCGAATTCGGTGCGGCGAAGGGCGAGCTGGGCTGGTGGGAGGCGGTGCGCCACTCGAAGGACCCGCCGAGCTTCATCGTGCTGTTCGAGGATTCGGCGGCCATGTTCGGGCTGGCCGTCGCCGGCATCGGCATCACCCTGAGCATCGTTACCGGCGATCCGCGCTGGGACGGGGCGGCGTCGGTCGTGATCGGGCTGGCGCTGGCGGGCGTCGCGCTGGCGCTTGCCCGCGAATCGAAGGATCTGCTGATCGGTGAGCCCGCCGACCCACTGCTGGAGGCGGCGATCCGGGCGACGCTCGACCGGCGGCCGGAAGTGAGCGGTGTCAATGAGATCACGACCGTGCACCTCGGCCCGCGCAACATCTTCGTAGGCCTGTCGGTCGATTTCGAGGACCTCGTGCCGGTCGGGCGCATCGAGGCGATGATCGCGGAGGCGGAGACCGAACTGCGCGACCGCTGGCCCTCGATCCGCGCCATCTATATCAAGCCCCAGGCGAAGCCGGGAGGATGAAGCCATGACCGGACGATGCCCATGATCGTGATCGTCACCGCCTGCGGATCGGCCGAGGAAGCGGACCGGATCGGCGCGGCGCTGGTCGGGGAGCGGCTGGCGGCCTGCGTGCAGATATTGCCGATGCGCAGCATCTATCGCTGGCAAGGCCATATCGAGCGCGCCGAGGAGTGGCAGCTCCAGATCAAGACCCGCGCGGCGCTCGCCGATGCGGTGGAGGTGCGGATCAAGGCGCTGCATGGCTATTCGCTCGCCGAAATCATCGCGCTGCCGGTGGCGGGGGGATCGGCCGACTATATCGGCTGGGTGCATGCGGAAACGGATTTTCCGGTTTAGCGGCGCCCCCGGTCCGGAACGGGACGTGCGGCTGGACCTGAAAATCGGACGGTTCCACCGTTGACCCGATCCGACTCCTTCTCTATAGGCGCGCCCTGCTCAGGGTCAGTCCGCTGTCTCGGGGCAAGCTTGAACATTGCTGATGCGTGTGAGGGCCTGGGAGGTCGAAGCGACCGCCGGGGCTTTCGTGCATTTTCTGTGTCCGGTTCTCCGGGCGCCGGGAAGGCAAGTCGGGCATCGGTAAAGTAACACTCTCTTAGAGGTGAAGGGCTTCATGCCAACGATCAATCAGCTGATCCGCAAGGGTCGGGAGCCGCAGAAGGCCAAGTCCAAGGTCCCTGCGATGGAAAAGAACCCGCAGAAGCGCGGCGTCTGCACGCGCGTCTACACGACGACCCCGAAAAAGCCGAACTCGGCGCTGCGCAAGGTGGCCAAGGTCCGCCTGACCAACAGCCGCGAAGTGATCAGCTATATTCCGGGTGAAGGTCATAACCTCCAGGAGCACTCTGTGGTCCTGATCCGTGGCGGCCGTGTGCGCGACCTTCCTGGTGTGCGCTATCACGTTCTCCGCGGCGTGCTCGACACCCAGGGTGTCAAGGATCGCAAGCAGAGCCGTTCGAAGTACGGCGCCAAGCGTCCAAAGTAAGAGGTAGATCGAAATGGCTCGTCGTCGTCGCCCAGAAAAGCGCGAAATCCTTCCCGATCCGAAGTTCGGGGATGTCGTGCTCAGCAAATTCATGAACAGCGTCATGCTCGACGGAAAGAAGTCCGTCGCCGAAGGCATCGTCTATGGCGCGTTCGAAACCATCGAGCAGCGCGCCAAGCGCGAGCCGCTCGGCGTGTTCCATGACGCCCTCAACAATGTGAAGCCGGGCATCGAGGTCCGCAGCCGCCGCGTCGGCGGTGCGACCT
>CAZJXG010000050.1:0-19145 GCA_964549965.1 uncultured Sphingomonas sp.
CCGCCGATGTCGCGCATGAACTGCGCACGCCGCTCGCGGTGCTGTCGCTCGAATTCGACCGGCTCGATCATGACGACGCCGCGCGCCTCAAGAACGATGTCGCCGGGATGCGCCGCCTGGTCGACCAGCTCATGCTGCTAGCCCAGGTTGATGCCACAGCTGCCGCACAATTCCCGCTGGAATCCGTGTCCCTTGTCGAGATTGCGCGCGATGTCGTCAGCCTTCTTGCCCCGGCCATCATCGCGGAAGGGAAAGCCATCACGCTCGATGTGGGCAGCGGGATCCCAATGGCGCGGGGCCGGCGTGAAGCAATCGCGGCCGCCTTGCGGAACCTTATCGAGAATGCTGTCCGGGTGACGCCGTTGGGAGGCACGGTGAATATACGGGTTGGCCCGGATCCGGTGATTGCGGTGGGCGATGGCGGAGAGGGCCTTTCACCCGAACGCCTTCGCGAACTTGTGCGGCGGCACAGCCGGGCGGACCATGCCAGCACCAACGGCGCCGGGCTTGGCCTGGCGATCGTCGACCGGATCATGGCGGCGCACGGCGGACGGCTGACCACCGATCCCGCCGTGCGGGAATTGTCCCTGCATTTCCCCAGCGCCTGAAGCGCCGAGCATTGCGACCCGTCAGGGTCTCGTCAGTTTCGCGCACTAGGCGAAGCCCATGTCGAAGCGGAATTATATCCTTGCCGGCTTTGCCGTCATCGCGCTGGCGCTTGGGATCTGGTGGCTTGCCGGGTCCGGCACGGCGCCTGAACCAGCCCCTTCATCCCCCGAAGCCGGGAAAGCGGCGCCGGGCGTTCTGCCCGTTGACCGCAGGCAGGCCGCGCAGCTTGGTATCCGCCTGGCGCCCGCCCTCACCGCGAGCGAAGCCCCCATCGCCGTCATTCCGGCGGTGATCCAGCCGCCCGCCAATGCGCGCGTGGCCGTGGCCGCGACCTTTCCCGGCGTGGTCATGCGGACGCTGGTGGTTGAAGGCGATACCGTCCGGCAGGGCCAGCCGCTCGCGGTTATTTCCAGCCGCGACGTGCTGACGATGGGGGCCGACCTGACGCGCGCCAATGCGCGGGCAGGGGTCGCGCGGTCGAACGCGGCCCGGCTCTCGCAGCTTGCCCGCGAAGGCATCATCGCCGGCGCGCGCGCTGATGAAGCCCATGCACTGGCGGCCGAAGCAGGCGCCGATGTCGCCGAAAAGGCGCGCATCCTCAAAATGGTCAATGGCGAGGGGAGGGGCGGCACCTATACGCTGACCGCGCCGATCGCCGGGCGCGTCACGACCGCCAACATCCAGACGGGCAATCCCGTGGACGGAACCACCGCGCCTTATGTGATCGACGCCGCCAACCGCTATGAGGTTGTCGGCCAGTTGCCCGAGCGGCTCGTCGGCGCGGTCCGGCCCGGCATGACCGTAGTGATCGAACCCGACATCGCCGGGCGCGTCACCGCCGTTGGCTCGACGATAGACCCCGCCACCCGTTCCGCCATGCTCAAGGCCGAGATTCCCGCCGGGCCGGGCATCGTCGCGGGGCGCACGACCAGCATGTCGCTGTCCGGCCCGGCGCCGGCCGGCGCCGTCAGCGTGCCTTCCGGCGCGACCGCCATGATCGGGGACAAGACTATCGTCTTCGTCGCCACCGGCGGCGGATATGCGATCCGCGACGTGAAGATAGGCGGTTCCGTTGGGGGACAGACCGTGCTGCTGTCCGGCGTCAGGCCGGGCGAGCAGGTGGTCGTTTCCGGCACGAGCGCGCTCAAGGCGCTCGCTTTGTCGCGATAGGTCCGGGCCATGTTGCGTTCGCTGGTCGCCGCCTCGCTCTCCTGGCGCCTGCTCGTCATCGCGCTGGCGCTGGCCGTTGCCGGGCTGGGCACCTGGGCCTTCATGACGCTTCCCGTCGATGCCTATCCGAACATCGCCCAGACGCAGGTGAAGATCATCCTCAAGGCGCCGGGCATGACGCCCGAGGAGGTGGAAAGCCGCGTCATCACACCGATCGAGATGGAAATGCTCGGCATTCCCGATCAGGCGATCCTGCGCTCCACCGCCAAATACGCCATCGCCGACATCACCATCGATTTTGTCGACGGCACCGACATCTATTGGGCGCGCCAGCAGGTGGCGGAGCGACTGTCGAATGTGATGCGCGATCTGCCCGCGTCGGTCAGCGGCGGCCTTGCGCCGATCTCTACGCCGCTTTCGGACATCTACATGTTCACGATCGAGGGGCCGCTCTCGCTACAGGAGAAGCGCGAACTGCTCGACTGGACCATCCGTCCGGCGCTGCGCACCGTTCCCGGCGTCGCTGACGTGAACGCGCTGGGCGGCTATGTGCGGACCTTCGAGGTCAGGCCCGATCCTGTTGCGCTTGCGGCGGCAGGCCTCTCCATCGCGGACATCGAGACGGCGATCGAAAGCGGCAACCGCAACGATGGCGCGGGACGCCTGAAAAGCGGCGAGGAATCTCTGATCGTGCGCGCGGTCGGCGCAATCCGGTCGGTCGAGGATCTCCAGCAACTCGTTGTCGTCAGCCGGAACGACCGCATCGTTCGGCTGGGCGATGTCGCGACGGTCGGCACCGGCAGTCTGACGCGCTATGGCGCGGTGAGCAAGAATGGGCGGGCCGAAGCCGTGCAGGGGCTGGTGATCGCACTGCGCGGGGCCGATGCGCGGCAGGTGGTCGATGGTGTCCGCGCCCGCCTCGCGGAAATCGAAAGCACATTGCCCGCCGGCACCCATGTCGATGTCTTTTACGATCGGTCCGACCTGATCGCGCGCGCCGTCGGCACGGTCGAGAAAGCCCTGCTCGAAGCGGCCGTCCTTGTCGTCGTGCTGCTCATTCTGTTCCTGGGCGACTGGCGCGCGGCGGCGATTGTCGCCGTCACCCTGCCGCTGGCGGCGCTCATCACCTTTCTGTTCATGCAGGGCATGGGCCTGTCCGCCAATCTCATGAGCCTTGGGGGCCTGGCTATCGCCATCGGCCTGCTGGTCGACGGGTCGATCGTGGTGGTGGAAAATATCGTCGAACGGCTCGGCCGGGCGCATGAGGAGGGAACCCCGCGCCTTAACCTCGTCTATCAGGCGGCAAGCGAAGTCATCGTGCCGGTCTCGGCCGGGATCGCCATCATTGCGCTGGTCTTCCTGCCGCTGCTGTCATTGCAGGGCCTCGAAGGCAAATTGTTCGCGCCGGTTGCGCTCACCATCGTCTTCGCGCTCGCCGGTTCGCTGCTGCTCGCGCTCACCCTGGTCCCCGTGCTTGCATCCTTTGGCCTTAAAAGCGGCCATCATGGCGAGCCGTGGCTGATGCGCCAGCTCGGCCCTCGCTACCGGGGGCTTCTCGACGGCGCCTTCGCGCGCAAGCGGCTGGTCTACGGGCTGTCGGCGGCGGGGCTCGTCCTCGCCGGCATCGCCTATGGCGCGGTCGGCAAGACCTTCATGCCGACGATGGATGAAGGGTCGATCATCGTCCAGCTCACCAAGCTGCCCTCCATCGATCTCGACCAGTCGGTCCAGGGCGACATGGCCGCGCAGCGCGCGCTGATGCGCGTGCCGGAAGTGCAGGACGTGATTGCGCGCGTCGGATCGGACGAAATCGGCCTCGATCCGATGAGCCCCAATGAAACCGACAACTTCGTCCGCCTGAAGCCGCGCTCCGAATGGCGCGGCGACAAGGATCTCATCGTCGAGGACATGCGCAAGGCGATGGCGGACCTGCCCGGCATCGAGCCGAGCTTCACCCAGCCGATCGAGATGCGCGTTTCCGAAATGCTGACCGGCGCGCGCGGCGATCTTGCCGTCAAGATCTTCGGGCCGGATCTGGCGACGCTGGGCGAACTTGCAGATCAGGTGCAGCAGATATTGTCGAACGTCGATGGCGCCTCCGAAGTGCTGACCGTCGCCAATGACCGCGTTGATTATCTCCAGCTCGACATCGACCGCGCCGCCGCCGGGCGCTTCGGGATGCCGGTCGACCGCATACAGGATGCGCTGCGCGCGCAGGTCGAAGGCGCCCATGTCGGTATCGTCGCCGATGGCCAGAAGCGCGTGCCGATCGTCATTCGCGGCGACGAGGCGCTGCGCGCCGATCCCGCCCGTTTTGCCGATCTGCAATTGCATACGCCGACCGGCATAGTCGCCCGGGTCAGCGACATGGCGCGGATCGAGCGGACCGAGGGGCCGGTCAAGCTCGACCATGAGAACGGGTCGCGCTTTGCGCTGGTGCAGGCGTTCGTCTCGGGGCGCGACCTGGTCGGCTATGTCGATGAAGCGAGAGGCGAGGTCGGCGCGAAGGTCAAACTGCCCGCCGGCTACAGCATCGTCTGGGGCGGGCAGTTCGAAAACCAGCAGCGCGCCTCGGCCCGGCTGGCGGTCGTGATCCCGATCGCGCTGCTCCTGATCTTCTTCGTTCTGCTGGCGACGCTGCGCTCGATGCGCGCCTCGGTGCTCATCCTTGTCAACATCCCCTTCGCCATGGTCGGCGGGATCGTCTCGCTCTGGGCTTCGGGAGAATATCTGTCGGTTCCCGCCTCGGTGGGCTTTATCGCCCTGCTCGGCATCGCGGTGCTCAACGGACTGGTCATGGTCACCTATTTCCGCCAGCTCCGCGCCGATGGGCGGAGCATGACCGAGACGGTGCGCCTCGGCGCCGAACGGCGCCTGCGTCCCGTCCTGATGACCGCCAGCATCACGGCCTTCGGCCTTGTGCCGCTGCTGTTCGCGACCGGCCCGGGATCGGAGATCCAGCGCCCCCTCGCCATCGTCGTGATCGGCGGCCTCATCACCTCCACCCTGCTGACGCTCATTCTGCTGCCGATCCTGTTCGAGCGTTTCGGCGAAAGCGCGGGAGAAACCGACAATGGCTGACATCCTGCTGACCTTCCATTGCGCCTCGCATGACGCCGATAGCGTGACTGACGCACTCCGCGCCGCCTGCGACGCGCCGATCCATATCGCCGAGCAGGCGGTGCGCGGCTGGGACTTCGGCGACGCCAGCACGGCGGAACGGGTGTCGGGCCTTCTGCGCCGCAACGCGCTGGAACTGATTGTCGATGAGGACGCTCTGGGGACACTGGTTGACGCGGTCACCCAATCGAAGCGGTCGCTGCCAGTGCGCTGGCACGTAGTCCCGGTGTCAGCCCGGGGGAGGATCGCATGAGATCGCCGATCATCCTCGGGGCGCTTGTCGCATTGCTCACACCCGCTGGGGCGCTTGCCCAGCGCGCCGATTTGCCGCCGAGCGAAAAGGTTGCCGAAGCGCTGGACAATCATCCGGCCGTGGCGGCCGCGCGGGCACGGGTGGACGCCGCCCGTGCCGACCGCGACATGCTGGCGAAGGGGACCCATGAGATTGCCGTTACCGGCAGCTATGTTCGCCGCAGCGTGGACAGGGAAGGCGGCTATGACGAGTTCGACGCCACGATCGCCCGACCGTTCCGCCTGCCGGGCAAGGCGGCGCTCGATCGCGAGGCGGGCGCCCTGGGCATAGAGGTCGCGGAAAACCGGATGGAGGATGCCCGGCATCAGACGGCTTTGCTGCTCTCCGGCTATTGGAACGACTGGCTGGTCGCCGGCGCGCTGTATCGCAACGACCTCGATACGGTGCGCTGGCTGGAAAAGGAGCTGTCCGCGCTGCGCCGGCGCGTGGCGCTGCGCGATGCGGCGGCGCTCGATGTTGATCAGGCCATGGCGGCAATGGCTCAGGCCCAGGCCCAGGCCGCGAACTCGCTCGCGGCGCGCGAACAGGCGCGTGTGGCGCTTGCCGCGAATTTTCCAGAAATACCGCTGCCCATCGAGCCGCCGGAAACGTCCGTCGCGATGGTTCCGGCCCAGAGACTTGCGGCGATGCGGGATCTGGTGATCGAACGCAGCCATGAAATCCGCGCCGCCGAGCGCGAGGCGCAGCGGCTGGCGGTCGTTGCGCAGCGTGTTCGCGCGGACCGGATTGCCGATCCGTCCTTCGGCGTCCGGCTGTTCAGTGAGCGGAGCGGCATGGAGCAGGGCGCGGGGGTGGTCATGTCGATGCCGCTGGGCGGCGGTCACAGACGCGCGGCGGCGGACCGGGCTTCCGCGGAAGGCAATGCCGCGCAGCTTGAGCATATGTCCGTCCAGCGGACCGTGAGGGCCATCGCGGATGCCGATCTGTCCAGCGCCACATTGCGGCTGGAGGCGTGGAAAAACACGGATCTGTCAGCGCAAAGCGCCGCTAGTGCGCTGGCCCGAACCGAACGTGGCTACCAGCTCGGCCAGATCGACCTTGCCGACCTGCTCTATGCCCGCCGTCAGGCGGGTGAAGCGCGCCGGTCCGAGATCATGGCGCGATCGGAAGCGGCCCGCGCCCTGCTCAAGCTGGAAATCGATTCGCATAGCCTGTGGGTGGTTCACGATGAGGATGGCGGTTGACGCCAGGTCACGCGCGGGCGCTCACCAGCCAGGCTTTCGCGCCCATGCGAACACCTTCATTATCGCAATTGCGCTCGAACAGTTCGACCAGGCTGCGGTGAACGGCTGCGCGTGTGTCGTCCCCGCTCGCCCGGACGAGATCGCCGACCTGCATGCCGTCGAGCACGAAGCGGGTGGCGCTCTCGGGATCGCTGCCGGGTCCGCCGACGCGCTGCTCGCCCGTCCAGGCGTCGAACGATATGTCACAGAAGCCGGCGCTTTGCAGAAGATCGGTGACATAATCCTGCTCGCCCAGCGCGAAGGGGCCGGGCTCGCGCGGCTGCGGCGTGGGCAGGTCGATATGCCGGCGGATCGCGGCCATGACATTGCGCTGCCACGGATTGTCGGCGATCGGCGCCCACACCGCGATGTCGAGCCGTCCACCGGCACGCAGCATCCGGCGCAGATTGGCGAATGCGGCATAGGGTTCGGGAAAGAACATCGTGCCGAAGCGGGAATGCAGCCGGTCGAAGGGGGCTTCTTCGGGCATGGCCGTCGCGGCGTCGCCTTGTTCGAAGCGGATGTTGGCAAGACCGGCGCGCTGCGCCCGATCCGTTGCCGCCGCCACCAGTTCGGGCGATATGTCGAGGCCGAGCGCCAATCCCGTGTTGCCCGTCCTTTCGGCGATCCGCCTCGTCGTCCAGCCGCCGCCGCAGCCGATATCGACCACCTTCTCCCCGGCAACATAGGCTGCTCGCGCGAGCAGCGCTGCGCCGATCGGTTCGATCATGCTCTCGAAACGGTCGAGCTGGGCGAGCCAGCGTGTGCCCGCTTCCCCCGCCCAGTCGTGCGCGGCCGGTTCCTTGCTGTTCCCGTCAGCGTCATTCATTGCCCTTCTCCCACTGTGGCACCAATTGAAACGTGTTTGGAAGTCGGCGCATCGGGCAAGTCCCAGCCCCCACCGATCGCCTTGTACAACGCCACCAGTTGCACCGCCGTTGTGGCATGCGCGCGGGCACAGGCGGTTTCAGCTTCGTGCAGGAGGCGCTCGGCCGCAAGCAGTTCAATCCCCGCGATATCGCCGGCGGCAAAACGGGCCTCGGCGTGGCCGACACTTCGACGCGCAGCGTCCAGCGCCGTTTGACGCCGCGCGAGCGCATCGCGTCCGGCGTCATAGTCGCTCAAGGCGCGCTCCGCGTCGCCCAATGCGGCCAGGACGGCCTGTTCATAGCCCAGCGCGGCCTGCCGCTGAACGGCCTCCCGCGCGCGTATCTCCGCGCGCACGCGGCCGCCGTCGAACAAGCGCCAGGAAATGAGCGGCAGGATGGAGTAGCGGGTGCTGGAGGTGTCGAACCAGTCGCCCGTGCTAAGCGCCTGAAATCCGCCGCCCGCTGCGATAGAGAGCTTGGGAAACAGTTCGGTGGTCGCCACGCCGATATCGGCGGTGCTGGCGGCGAGGCGCCGTTCGGCAGCCAGAACATCGGGGCGACGCCGCAATATATCGGCCCGTTCCCCCACGGGCAGCGCCGGCAGTATGAGAGACGATGCAGTTGCATCGAGCAGCTTGAGTTCACGTTCCGGCGGTGAGCCGAGCAGGACACCAAGGCCGAGCACTGCCGCACGCTGCCGCGCCTCTATGCCCGGCAGCAGGGCGTTGGCGGCGGCCCAGCGTTCATGGGTTGCGTCCACGTCGGCACCGGCAACATCGCCGAGCGCCGCGCGACCGCGCATGAGTTCCAGCGTCTGGTGCAGCGTCGCCACCGTCGCCCGCTGCGCGCGTAATTCTTCTCTGGCGCCGGTCGCCTCGAACCATGCGCGTGCGACTTCGGCCGCGATCCGCATACGCACGCCCTGCGCCTCCGCTTCACTTGCCTGCAAGCGGGCGTTCGCGCCTTCCAGCGCCCGCCGGTTCGCGCCGAACAGGTCGAGTTCCCAGGCCGCGTCGAAGCCGGCATCGTAGATCGTCTGAGACGCATCGAGGCCGGGAATGGACCCAACGGGCAGCGGGCCGTTCTCGCTTTGCCGACGCTGGTTCACACTGGCGCCAGCAGAAACCGTGGGCAGTTGCCGGCCAGCGGCGCGGTCTCGCAGCGCGCGCGCCTCGTCGATCCGTGCGGTGGCTTGACGGATATCGAGATTTTGCGCCAGTGCGGTATCGACCAGCCTCTCCAGTTCGGGATCGCCCAGGGCCCTCCACCAGCGGTCCAGGTCCGTTGGCGCCGACGCTTCCCCAACCGGCCGGCTCCAGCCACTACCCGTGTCAACGGCAGGTGGCGCCCGGTAGTTGGGGCCGACCATACAGGCCGTCAACGAACTGCAGCCAGCTATCAATATTGCGTAGCGCGACCATCGCGGGGAACGTCCGCCCGTATCAGACAATGACGGCGCATGACTGTGGCGGGGCGATCTCATTGCAGGCGTCCTCGAACGAAGATGGTGGCCATGGTGAGCGACACCAGGGCGATCATCGCCAATGGCCAGAGGCTGGCAAATATGTCGCCCGGCGCCATGGCTTTGAGAAAGCTGCCCTCGACGATGACCAGGAAATGGGTGAGTGGAATCGCCTGCGCCAGCCATTGCAGCAGCATGGGCATGTTCTCGACCGGCGTGGCAAATCCCGACATCAGGACGGATGGCACGCCGATGGCGAAGGCGCCCAGGATGGCCTGTTGCTGGGTCGCGCTGATCGCCGAAATCATCAGACCGATGCCCACCACCGACAGGATGAACAGGACCAGGCTGACAAACAGCAGCGCGAACGACCCGTTGAACGGAATCCGGAACGGTCCCGCGGCCGCGGCCATCATCAGAAGTCCGAGCATGGTGCCGATGACCAGCGCCGGCAAGGATTTGGACAGGATGATTTCCGGCGTGGAGGTTGGTGAGACCAGCAACTGGTCGAAGGTTCCCAGTTCGCGTTCACGGGCGATCGACAGCGAGGTTATGAGCAGTGCGCTGAAGAACGCCAGGATGCCGGAGAGGCCCGGGACGATGAACCAGCGATACGTCAGATTGGGATTGAACCAGTTGCGTACCGCCACTGGCGTCGCAGGACCTGTGCCGGGGTTGGCCTCCGCGCCGACTTCGGCGGCGATGGCGGAGAGATAACTGGCGGTGATCTGTCCCGAATTGCTGCGCCGGCCGTCGATCAACAGCTGGATACGGCCGCTGTCTCCGGCAGCGATTGCGCGCGAAAAGTCCGGCTGGATGTCGAGCGCCGCGATCACCTTGCCCTGGTCGATCAGGCGTCCCAGTTCCTGACCGTCGGTCACGCGATAGACCTGGGTAATGAAGTCGGCCCGATCGAGCCGCGCGATCAGTTCATGCGACCAGCGGCCCGCATCCTGATTATGCACGGCAATATCGACGTTGCGCACTTCGAGCGTCGCGGCGAAGGCGAACACCAGCAGTTGCAGCAGCGGCGGCATGAACACCACCATGCGGCTGCGCGGATCGCGCAGGATGCTCAGCACTTCCTTGACGAACTGGGCTCGCAGCCGGGTGAAAGAGAGATAGCCATTGTGCCGCGTCATGGCTCGTCACTCCAGATTCTTGCGCGTGGCGCGCTTGGCCAGGAGGAAAAACAGGACGCCGATGGCGCCCATCGCCAGCAGGTTCGGCACGAAGACGGCCCAGATGTCGCCGGCCAGAAAGACGGTTTTTAGCGAAGAGACGAAATAGCGCGCCGGTATCGCCCAGGTGATGGCCCGGATCGGCGCGGGCATCGCGTCGATCTCATAGAGAAAGCCCGACAGCATGAAGGCCGGCAGAAAACCGGAGAACAAGGCGATCTGCGCGGCCAGGAACTGGTTGCGGGTGACAGACGAAATCAGCAGCCCTTGGCCCAGCGCCGGCACCATGAAGGTGGCCGAAAGCAGCAGGAGCGCCGCCAGCGATCCGCGCAGCGGCACGCCGAACACGAAGACCGCCAGCGCGGTCGCACCGAGCGTGGCCAGCATGCCGAGCGCAAAATAGGGCAGGAGCTTGCCGATCAGGATCTCCGCGACCGATGCGGGCGTGGAGAGCACCGCTTCCATCGTGCCGCGCTCCCATTCGCGCGCCACCACCAGCGCGGTCAGCATGGTGCCGATGATGGTCATGACGATGGCGATCGCGCCGGGCACCAGCGCGCGGCGGCTTTCCAGTTCGGCGTTGAACCAGTAGCGCGGCTCCATCGTGACGGCTGCGCGTGGCGTCTCGCCATCAAGCCCGCCCCGCCAGGTCTGCACCACGCCCTGCGCATAGTTGGTGACATAGTTGGCGGTATTGGGCTGCGAACCGTCGGCGATGATCTGCACCAGAGGCCGCGTGCCGCGATCGGCCAGGCGCTGCTCGAAATCCTGCGGGATCACCACAAATCCGCGCAAATCGCCCGAGACGACCTGGTCGGCGACTTCGCGCCGGTCATGGGCGAAGGTGACGTCCAGATAACGGGTGCCGGCGAAGGCGGCGGCCAGCGATTGCGCCGAAGCAGATTCGGATTCCTGCACGACGCCGATGCGCACCGCGCGCACATCGAGTGATACCGCATAGGAAAACAGCAGCAGCAGCACGACCGGAAGGGCGAAGGCGATCAGCAGCGTGGACGGGTCGCGCATCGCCTGCAGGCTTTCCTTGAACACCAGCGCCCAAAGGCGCTTCGGATCGAAGCGGCGCATGGCTTGAAGGTCCGTTCGCGATCCGCCCGCGCCGTTCATGCGGCAACTCCGCTGCGGGCTTCGTCAGCGCGGTCCTCGGCTTCGACCAGATGAATGAAGGCGTCTTCCATGGTCGGGTCCGGACGGAGATCGCTTACCGCGCTGCGTTTGAGGGCGTCCGGCGTGTCGAGCGCGATCAGCCGGGCGCGATAGAGCATCGCCACCCGGTCGCAATATTCCGCCTCGTCCATGAAATGGGTGGTGACCATCACCGTCACCCCCTTGCGGGCAAGGCCGTTGATATGGGTCCAGAATTCGCGGCGCGTGATGGGATCGACGCCCGAAGTCGGTTCATCCAGGAACAGCACGGGCGGGCGGTGCATCACCGCGCAGGCCAGCGCCAGACGTTGCCTGACCCCGAGCGGCAGGGACTCCGGCGCCGCCGACAGCCAGGGTTGCAGCCCGAAGATGTCGATCATCTCGTCGATCCGCGCCTGCCGCGCGGCGCCTTTCAGGCCATAGACGCCCGCGGAGAACTCCAGGTTCTGCCGCACGGACAGCAAACCATAGAGCGAGAATTTCTGCGCCATATAGCCAAGCTGGCCTTTGGCAGCACCGGTCGCCCGGCGCAGGTCCAGCCCCACCACCTGCGCTTCGCCGCTGGTGGGTTTGAGCAGGCCGCACAGCATCTTGAAGGTGGTCGATTTGCCGGCGCCGTTCGGCCCGAGCAGACCGAATATCTCGCCCTTGCGGACCTCGAAGCTCACCATGTCGGTGGCGGTGAAATCGCCGAAACGCTTGGTCAGATCGCGGCAGGAGACGGCAACGTCTGAAGCCAGTTCGACCGGCGGCATCCCTTCGGCAAGCGCCGATGTGCCGCCCGGACCGCCGCCCAGAAGATCAATGAAAGCATCCTCGAAGCGGGCAGGCACCGCTTTCAGTTGTGCGCCGACCCGATCGGCGAGCGCGCTAATTTGCTCGGTTCCCGCATCGGCGCGCAGCACCACGCGGACGCCGGCGCCCTGGATCACCCCGTCGCCGACACTGTCCAGGCTGAGCACTTCGGCTAGCACGGCCCGCCGCCGCTCGCCGACCTGTTCCAGCCGAAAGCTCCGGCTTGTAAGGCGCGCGGTCAGCTCTCCGGGCGGTCCGTCATAGGCGAGCCGCCCTTCGTTGAGCAGCAGCACGCTGTCGCAGCGTTCGGCTTCGTCGAGATAGGCGGTCGACCAGACTACGGCCATCCCTTCGTCGGTCAGCGCCTGCACCATGCGCCACAGATCCTGACGGCTGACCGGATCGACACCGACACCCGGTTCATCGAGCAGCAGGACAGCAGGCCGGGCCATCAATGCGCAGGCGAGACCCAGCTTCTGCTTCATGCCGCCGGAGAGCTTGCCCGCCAGGCGTCCGGTAAAGGGGGCAAGACGTGTGAAGTCGAGCAGTTGGGCGAACAGGTCGGCGTGTCCATCGGCGGCCATACCGCGCAACTGCGCATAGAGCCGCATATTCTCCATGACCGACAGGTCTTCGTAGAGGCCAAAGCGTTGCGGCATGTAGCCGGTCGCGACATGGATGGCGTCATTGTCGTCCACCACATCGAAGCCCGCTACCCTGGCGTGGCCGCTGTTCGGCACCAGCAGTCCTGTCAGGATACGCATCAAGGTGGTCTTGCCCGCGCCGTCCGGCCCGACCAGCCCGGTCAGTCGGCCATAGCTTATCTGCGCGCTGAGATCCTGTAACGCAGGCGCACTGCCGAAATGCTTGCTCAACCTGTCGATGACGACCGCGACATCGCCATTTTGCTCCTGTGGCGCGGTGGCGGGCGGCACGTCAGCGGCCTTTGGCGCGCGCGCCGGAGGTTTGTCCGACTACGACCTCGATCGTTACCGGCATGCCCTGACGCAGCGCGGCATCGGCATTGGTGACCACGATCCGCAGACGATAGACCAGATCCGTGCGCAGATCGGTCGTTTCTACCGTTTTGGGCGTGAACTCGGCGCGAGGCGAAATGAACCCGATCTGGCCTTGATAGAGTTTGTCGGAGGAATCGCTGCGAACGCGCACCCGCATTCCGGGCGCGATACGCCCCAGATCCGGTTCGCCGACATAAGCCCGCACATAAACCGGAGCATCAAGGCTGAGGCTATAGACCGGGCTTTGGCTGACAGCCATGCTGCCGGGTTCGCGCACCCGTGCGATGATCGTGCCGGTGCCGGGTGCAAGCAGAACCGTGTCGGCGAGCGCGGTGGCGGCTTGAGCCCGTGCTGCCTGTGCGGCGGCGAGGCGCGCTTGCCCCGCCGCGATGTCTTCCTTGCGGAAGCCTTCGGCGGCTTGCGAATGCGCGGCCCGGGCCGCCTTGACACTGGCGGCGGCCTGATCGCGCGCAGTGCGCGCGGCATCGACCGTCTTTTGACTGGCGGCTCCCGACGCGAGCAACTGGCTCTGCCGATCAAAATTACGCTCCGTGTCCCTGGCGACGGCCAGGGCCTGATTGAGGGCCTCCTGCGCCTGCGCAATCTCCTGCGGCCGCAGCCCGCGGCGCAGTTTGTCGAGGTCTGCCTGTGCGGCCGCTACGGCGGCGTCGGCGGCCGCGAGCGCTTCCTCGAACGGCTGCGCGTCGAGAGTCGCCATATGTGCGCCCGGCTCGACATGATCGCCTTCATCGAACAGCATCTGCGCGACGCGGCCGGACTGGCGGAAGGCCAATTGCACCTCCCGGATGTCGACATTGCCGTACAGATTGAGGGCGTCGCCGTCGCGGCTGCCCCGCTGCATCCACAGCCATCCAGCACCGATGATCACGATGACGGCCGCAATGATCAGGATCCGCTTTGTCGTGCCGGACAGGCGGATGTTCTTCATGATGATGCTCCGACGCCGCGCAGATAGATGGCGAACACGCCGGGCGCATCGCTGCGGATGCGGGTCACATCGTCCGCCAGCATGGATTGCATGACCAGGCCCTGGACCGTGCCGATGAACAGGGTGGCCGCGGCTTCCGGATCGAGGTCCGCATGCAGTTCGCCCCGTGCCTTTCCGGCGTCGAGCAGGGTATGCAGCCGTTCGCCATAATGGCGGATCAGGGTCTGGGCCATGCGCTTGGGAAGCGTCTCGCCCGGTCGCTGCAACTCCCCGAACAGCATTCGCGGTACACCCGGGTGATCAGACACGAAATCGATATGCGTCATGAAAACCGCTTCAAGCGCGGCAGCCGGAGAGGCGGCTTCCTCGACCGCCTTGTCCACGCGGCCGAGCAAGCGCTCGGTCACCCAGGACATCACCGCCTGCAGGATGGCGTCCTTGGTCGGGAAGTGGCGGAAGAGCGCGCCCTGGGTCAGACCCATCCGCTGGGCGATGGCCGTCGTGGTGATGTCGCTCGGGTTCTGTTCCGCGGCCAGGCCGACCACCGCCTCCACGGTCGCCGCCCGTCGCTCGTCAGCGGGAAGATGTCTGGACCGCCCGTTCATAGCTTGCGCCTTCAAAAGATAGTAATCTATTACTATCTATCTGTCATGAGCGTCTGGCGCAAGATGGTTCCGCCTGGATCGAGGCTGTCGGCCCATCCGCATGAGTGCATCATGGTCACTCAGACCATCGGCCATCTCCATAGTGGTATATGATTCTATACTTCTCGAAATGTAGATTGACCGCGCAGGCGCCTACTATTATTCGATGAGTTTGGAAGGATGGAATCGACCATGAAGGAGTTCAATCCGCAGGACTCGGCCGTCGAGGCGCTTGGCGCGCTGGCGCATGACACGCGCCTGTCTGTCTTTCGTATGTTGGTGAAGGCAGGGCCCGATGGACTGATCGCCGGCGCCATCGCGCAGGCCGCCAATGTGCCTCCGTCCACCATGTCGCATCATCTGGGTATTCTTGAACGGGCGGGACTCGTGGAGTCCGAGCGGGAAAGCCGGCTCATCCACTATCGCGCCGATTATGAGGGGATGCGCCGGCTGCTGGCCTTCCTGATGGAGGACTGCTGCCAGGGCGTCCCTGAAATGTGCGCCGATCTGTTCGGCGAGCTCGACTGCAAGGCCTGAGGTTACTCCCATGTCCGACACGATCGGCCCCGGCAAGACCTACAACGTGCTCTTCCTGTGCACCGGTAACAGCGCCCGCTCGATCTTGGGCGAAGCCATCATGAACAAGCTGGGGGAAGGGCGTTTCCGCGCCTGGAGCGCCGGCAGCCAGCCCAGGGGCGAAGTCCATCCGATGGCGCTCTCGGTTTTGAACGGGCTTGGGTTCGACACAGCGGGCATGCGTTCGAAAAGCTGGGACGAGTTCGCCGTGCCGGACGCGCCGCAATTCGATTTCATCTTCACCGTCTGCGATAACGCCGCAGGCGAAACATGTCCCGTGTGGATCGGCCATCCGATGACGGCGCACTGGGGCATCGAGGATCCGGCCGCCGTCGAAGGCGATGATCAGCGCGAGGCCTTCATGCAGGCCCTGCGCTACTTGCAGAACCGTATTTCGCTGTTCCTCGCGCTCCCGCTCGCCAGCCTCGACGAGATGGCGATGCGGCGCAAACTCAGGGAAATCGGCCAGAGCGAGGGCGCCAGCGTCAGGGCAGGAGCATGCGAATGACCCACCCGGAGACGCCTGTCGACATCGTCATCTACCACAATCCTGAATGCGGAACCTCGCGCAATGCGCTGGCCATGATCCGCAATGCCGGCATCGAACCGCATGTCATCGAGTACCTCAAGACTCCGCCTTCGCGTGCCTTGCTGGCAAGCCTCATCGTCCGCGCCAGCGTCACCCCGCGCGCCCTGCTGCGCGAGAAGGGCACGCCCTTTGCCGAACTGGGACTCGACAATCCGGATCTCACTGATGCGCAGTTGATCGATGCGATGATGGAACATCCGATCCTCATCAATCGGCCGCTGGTCGTCTCGCCGCTGGGCGTGAAGCTTTGCCGTCCGTCCGAGGAGGTCCTCGACCTCCTACCGGCTGACCAGCGCAGCGCCTTCGCCAAGGAAGACGGCGAACAGGTGATCGATGCCGCCGGCAGGCGTGTCACCGGTTGAACGAGGGATCAAGATGACCGCACAGCCCAGGCGTGAACGCCTGTCGTTTCTCGATCGGTATCTCACCTTGTGGATTTTCCTCGCCATGGCGCTCGGCGTGGGTCTGGGATCGACCTTCGAAGGATTGCCAAGGGCGATCGACAGCCTGTCCTGGGGGACCACCAACCTGCCCATCGCCATCGGCCTGATCCTGATGATGTATCCGCCGCTCGCGCGGGTGCGCTATGAGGAACTGCCGCGCGTGTTCGAAGACAAGCGGGTGCTGGCGATCTCGTTGATCCAGAACTGGATCATCGGCCCGGTGCTGATGTTTGCGCTCGCCGTCATCTTCCTCAGCGACAAGCCGGAATATATGACAGGCCTGATCCTTATCGGCCTCGCCCGTTGCATTGCCATGGTCATCGTCTGGAACCATCTCGCCAAGGGCGACAACCAGTATGTGGCTGCGCTGGTCGCGTTCAATTCAATCTTCCAGATCCTGTTCTTCAGCGTTTACGCCTGGTTCTTCCTCGCCTTTTTGCCGCCGCTGCTCGGGCTGGAGGGCAGCGTTATCAATGTCAGCTTCTGGACCATCGCCGAGGCGGTGCTGATCTATCTCGGCATTCCCTTTCTGGCTGGATTTCTCTCCCGCAAATGGCTGGTCAAGGCTAGGGGGAATGAATGGTATGAAACCTGCTTTCTGCCCAGGATCGGCCCGATCACGCTCGTCGCGCTGCTGTTCACCATCGTCGCCATGTTCAGCCTCAAGGGCAATGAGATCGTGACACTGCCGGGTGACATACTGCGGATCGCCATCCCGCTCACCATCTACTTCGTGGTTCAATTCAGCATCAGCTTCTTCATGGGCAAGCTGATCGAGAGCGACTATCCGCGCACGACGGCGGTGGCGTTCACGGCCGCGGGCAACAATTTCGAACTGGCGATTGCGGTCGCCATCGCCGCCTTTGGACTGGCTTCCCCGGTCGCCTTCGCTGCGGTGATCGGGCCGCTGGTCGAGGTTCCGGTGCTGATCCTGCTGGTCAACGCCGCCTTCTGGTTCGGGCGGCGCTGGTTCCCCGACAGCGTGCCGGCGGAGGTCCGGGCATGAACGAGACGAACCACAGCCGATTGCGGACGCTTGCCGATCCCGACCGTCTTCCAGCGCTCAAGCCTGACTATGTTCATCGGCGTCCAGCCCTGGGCCTGGGGGATCTCAATCCGCCGCCGCGCATCCTGCTGCTCTACGGATCCTTGCGCGAACGGTCCTATTCGCGGCTTGTGGTGGAAGAGGCGGCGCGTCTGCTCCAGTTCTTCGGCTGCGAAACGCGGATTTTCGATCCCTCCGATTTGCCGATGCCCGATCAGGTCCAGGATGACGATCATCCGGCGGTTCACGAACTGCGGGCGCATGCGCTCTGGTCCGAGGGCCAGGTCTGGTGCAGCCCGGAACGGCACGGCCAGATCACCGGGATCATGAAATCGCAGATCGATCACCTGCCGCTGGCTTTGAAGGGCATGCGCCCGACGCAGGGTCGCGCCCTTGCCGTCATGCAGGTCTCCGCAGGTTCACAATCGTTCAACAGCGTGAACAGCTTGCGCGTCCTCGGCCGCTGGATGCGGATGTTCACCATCCCCAACCAGTCGAGCGTCGCCAAAGCCTTCACCGAGTTCGACGAGGCCGGGCGGATGAAGCCGTCGAGCTATTACGACCGGATCGTCGACGTGATGGAGGAACTGGTGCGTTTCACTGTCCTGCTCCGCCCGCATGTCGATCAACTGGTCGATCGCTATTCGGAGCGGGTCGAAACGGATCGACCGGTCATTGCTCCGGCGGAAATCCTCGCCTCGATCGATGGGACTCTGGTTCCGCCACGACAGAAGGCATGATGCCCAATGGCCCCGCGCGTCTCGGTATCCAGAACGAACTGGCAGACATTTATGGCCGTTTGAGTGCCTTCGACTGACCGGGTCTGGACGAGGGCGTGACGGCTTGCTGCTATGCCGAGTCCGAAAGGAGCTGGATCGCCGGTGCCCAGGATGGGGCGTGGGCGGCTTTCTACATCAGCGGCGATGCGACGGATTATGGGAATGGTTCGAGGCTGAGCGCACTTTTCCGCAAAACGCCGCCGATGACGCCTGTTGTGCGCCGGCGGTGCCAATAGCGAAATCAGGCTGCCGCGGCCAACGGCGCGCAACAATATCTCATGGACGTGGATCGATGCCGGAGCCGTCCAGATGAGAGGGGAGTGGGAAGGAGTGATCGAGCCAAAGCTCTGCTCAAGCCCATTTGGATATCCCCATGTGCGATCTCACCTCAATCCCGGCCGAGGCCGGCTCCGCTCCCGCGCGCCTGCTCGATTATATTCGCGTCGATGCGCCGCAGCCCGTCGTCCTGGCCTATGGCATCGGTGTCGACAGCACCGCGCTTCTTCTCGAACTTGAAAGCCGGGGCACGCCGCCTGACCTCGTGATCACCGGGGATCCTGGCGTCGAGAAGCCGGAAACTTATGCCTATCAGAAGATGATCGCCGCCTGGATGGCGGCGCGAGGAATTCCCTATGTGACGGTGCGCTACACACCGCGCCGTTTCAAGCATTGGCCGCCCTATTTCGATCTGCTGTCCAACGTTCTGACGAACGCCACCTTGCCGAGCATTTCGCTGGGGCGCCATTCGTGCTCGCTCAAATGGAAGGTCGCCCCGCAGGACGCCTTTCTCAAGCAGTGGGAACCGGCCAAGGACGCCTGGGCGCGCGGCCAGAAGGTCGTTCGCCTTATCGGCTACGACGCATCGCCGGCTGACACGCGGCGCTATACCCATGCCTCGACCATCACGAGCGATCTTTTCGAATGCCGCTACCCACTGCGCGAATGGGGCTGGGATCGCGCGGCCTGCATCGCCCGGATCGAAGCCGCTCAGCTTCCCGTCCCGCCAAAATCGAGCTGCTTCATCTGCGGGGCGATGAAGCCGGACGAAGTTCGCGCCCTTCCGTCCTGGTGTCTGCGCCTCATCGTGCTGGTCGAGGCGAGAGCGGCCCCGCGTCTCAGGACCGTCGAAGGCCTGTGGCGCCGCTCGACGCGCACGCGGCCCGGGCGCATGACCGATTTCATCCGCGCCGAAGAG
>CAZJXG010000050.1:19245-21597 GCA_964549965.1 uncultured Sphingomonas sp.
CCGCTCGACGCGCACGCGGCCCGGGCGCATGACCGATTTCATCCGCGCCGAAGAGTTGCTGCCGGCCGCCGACATCGACGCGATCATCCACGACGCGCCTGCCGACCTCATCCGGTTCCAGGATGTGGCGGCCCATGTCCCGCTCCCCGACCGTCCGGCCATGGCGGAGTGGCTCGAGCAGTTCAACGCCGGCCTGAAGGAGGCAGCATGACCATCTCCGTTACAGAACAGATCGCCCGTTTGAACGACCGTTGCCGCCAGGGTTTCGATCCGACCGCTCGCCTTGTCGTGACCCGCGCCTGCCTCGCTCGTCTCGCAGGCGAAGAAGACGCGGTTCGTGAAATCATTGCCCAGGCTGAACTCCTCGCCGCCGTCCGCCGGTATGACTTTGGCCCCGGCGACGGCCCGGAACGAGACTTCGGCGCCTTCGATCTTCGGGGCGAACGCATCTTCTTCAAGATCGACTATTATGATCCCGCCCTCGAATTCGGATCGGAAGATCCAGCGGACGCATCGCTCACGCGGCGCGTGCTCACGATCATGCTCGCCGAGGATTATTGAGGGCTTCGATCGCGCCCTTCGGCGGTCCGGGAAAAGGGGAGGGGGACTGCAGGCGGAGAATTTCCACTTGTCGAGGAGCCCCAGATGTCCCTTCCCGCCACGATCAACAGCCAGGTCGATCCTGCCGCCGTCACCAGAGTCACCCGCCTCTTCAATAACACGCTCGGCGATATTCTCTCCGAGCTTATCCAGAACGCACGCCGGGCGGGTGCGAGCGCGGTCGACCTCAAGGTCATCGACGCCGATGGGACTGCGTTTCTCGCCATTGCCGACGATGGCGCCGGGATCGAGGATCCATCGGTCATTCTCGCCCTCGGTCGGTCGGGTTGGGGTGACGAGATCGCGCGGCGGGAGGATCCTGCCGGCATGGGCGTGTTCAGCCTTGCCGGTCGCGATGTCGAGATTCGCTCCTGCCCGCGCTCGACTGGCGAGGGCTGGTCGATCCGCATCGCTTCAGGCGATTGGGAGTCCGGCGCGCCCATCGCCGTTGCGCCCTGCACCCACCCGTTCGGAACCGAGATCCGGGTGCCGATTGACGCGCAATGGCTCAAGTCACTCGAGACTATTGCACAAAGCGCCGCGCGTTATTGCCCGCTTCCGGTTCGGCTCGACGGCCAGGATCTACTCCGCGAGGACTGGCTGAAGGGCGCAGAGACGATCATCGAGCAGGACGGCGTCCGCATCGGCATCTATCGCAACTATCTTCACCGGCATTTCAGCCCGAGCATCAACTTCCATGGCGTGACTGTCGCGTCGCTCCTTCCAACGGTCGCGGAAAAGGATCGCCACTGGGCGGCCAAGATCGACATCGTCGATGCTCCGGAATTGCAGCTCGTACTCCCGGCCCGCAAGGAGATGGTCGAGAATGGCGCGCTGCAGAGCCTGCGCGCGGCGATCCGCCTCGCCATCTACCGGCATATCCAGGCGCTCGGCAGTCATCGTCTGGCCTTCGCGGACTGGTGAGAGGCGGCCGATCTCGATGTTCAGCTTCCCGAGGCACGGGGTGAGCTATTCTCATGGACGCCGGCGGTCGCCGACTACAATAGCGGGTCCGGTCGCCAGCACCTGACCTCGACGGACGATCTCGTCCTGATCGATGATTTTGGGCCACCGCTCGAGCAGTGCGCTGCTTTCGCGCTCTCGAAGGACGGCCGCTATGAGGGACGGCTCGCCGAATCCGACGAGGCGATGGTGGGCTATGGCTGGTATGACCGGCTTCCCCGGATCACTGATCTCCGCTTCGAGATCGACAAGGGGGGCGAGACGCTTGTGCTCGGTGGGTCGGACCTTCCCGGTATCGACAGCGGCACGGTCGAGCGACTGGATCTCGTGCTGACGATTTCTGGCCCCGCCCCTGAAACGCTTCATATACCGGCGCCTGTCGCCATCGAATATGACGATGGCCTCTTCTGGAGCTTTGAGGAGGCTAATATTCTCCTGGCGGCACCCACGGCCGTCACGCCTGCCGAACTGGTCGATCTGCTCGACGGCGCCTGCTTTTGCGCCAGCGACGATCGCGAGGCTGATAGCTGGGATACGCAGCACGATCGTTTCCTGCTCGATGCGCAGGAAATGGCGACCCGTCTCCTTCTGGGCGATGAAGCGGCCCTGCTCGAGCGCCTGCGCGCCGTCCTCGCCTACCGGACCCAATGGTTCGTTCCGGAAGGCTCCCGGTTCGTCGCCGTTATCGGACGCGAGGCCATGGATCTACGGATTGAGCGGGTTTCGGCGAGCAGCTGATCTGCTGCCCGACGATTGGCGTCGGGGGTGGGGTTGATCAGGCCGGGACCA
>CAZJXG010000051.1:0-21376 GCA_964549965.1 uncultured Sphingomonas sp.
CGTCAGCGCGCCGCCCGGCAGAGTGACCGTCACCGGCGCATCGACGAGCCCGGCGCGGATCGCCGCGACGGCGGTGGCGCAGGCACCGGTGCCGCAGGCGTCGGTCAGGCCGACGCCGCGCTCCCAGACGCGCAGGCGGATATGCGCGCGGTCGTCGACCGTCGCGACATTGACGTTGATCCGCGCGGGGAACAGTGGGTCGGTCTCGATCAGCGGGCCGAGCCGGTCGAGTTCGACCCGGTCGGTTTCGGGCACGAAGAAGATGACGTGCGGATTGCCGACATTGACCGCGGCCGGCGCCTCCAGCTCTTCCCAGCCGACCGGCATCGATCGCGTGTCCATCGCATAGGCCAGCGGGATCGCGTCCCAGTCGAAGCGCGGCTCGCCCAGCTCTACCGAAACCTGATCGCCGGTGCCGGTGCCTTCGAGCATCCCACCGAGGCTTTCGATCCTGGCCGCGCCGCCCAGCAGGCTGACGACGCAGCGGGTGGCGTTGCCGCAGGCCTCGACCTCGCCGCCATCAGCGTTGAAGATGCGCATCCGCACATCGGCGATGTCGGACGGTTCGAGCAGGATCAACTGGTCGCAGCCGACCCCGGTCTTGCGATCGGCGAGCGCGCGGGCGCGCGCCGCGGTGATCTCCACCGGCGCATCGCGCGCATCGATCACGACGAAATCATTGCCGAGACCATGCATCTTGTGAAAGCGGAGCTTCATCGCCCGCGCGACTTAGAGCCTGATCGTTCGAAGTGGAAGCGCTTTGCGTTTCCACTGGGGGCGTGAATCAGGCTCTCAATCTTATCAAGGCGAAGGATCTGGGGGAGGGAAGTCCGTCCTTCCCGTACCAGGAAGGATCAGGCCCGCTTCTTCCGCGCCTGGCGCATCGTCACTTCGCCCGCCAGCGCGCTCGGGCTGGCGGCGTTGAGCAGCCCCCGCTCGGCCAGCAGCGCGCGGGTGGCGCGGGCCGGGGCGGGCTTGCCGAAATACCAGCCCTGCGCGGTCGGGCAGGCGATCGAGCCCAGCATCGCGGCGATATCGGCATTCTCGACGCCCTCGGCCATCGCCGGCACGCCCAGGCTCTGCGCCAGCGAGACGATCATGCGGACCAGGGCGGCGGCGTCGGGGTCGCTCGTCATGCGCAGCACGAAGCTGCGGTCGATCTTGATCCGGTCGAGCGGCAGCGCGCGCAGATGGGTCAGGCTCGAATAGCCGGTGCCGAAATCGTCGAGCACCACCCGGATGCCCTGATTGCGCAGCGAGGCGACGATCGCGGCCGCGAAGCCGAGATTCTCGAACAGCGCCGCCTCGGTGATCTCGACCTCGATCCGTTCGGCGGGGAAGCCGCGTTCCGACAGCAGCTTGACGATCTTCTGGGCGAGCCAGGGATCGCGCATCTGCGCCGGGCTGATGTTGACGCCAAGCCGGAGCGACGGGTCCCAATGGCGGGCTTCCTCGATCCCGGCGCGCATCACCGACATCGACAGCTCGCCGATCAGCCCCGATTCCTCGGCCACCGGAATGAACAGCGCCGGTTCGAGAATGCCGAGTTCGGGATGATCCCAGCGGGCGAGCAGTTCGAAGCCGATCAGCGCCCCGGTGGCGAGATCGACCTGGGGCTCGAACCAGGGGATGATCTGGCCGGCCGGGATGCCCGCGCGCAGGCCCAGTTCGATCTCGTTCCGCAGTTCCAGCTCGCGTTCCATGCTCGCGTCGAACCAGGCGCGCTGGTTCCGTCCCGCGCGCTTGGCGGCATAGAGGGCGATGTCGGATCGGCGCATCAGCGTGTCGACGGTGCGGCAGCCCGCTTCGGTCCGGGCGATGCCCATCGATGCGCCGATTCGCGCCTCGACCCCGCCGATCAGGAAGGGCTGGGTCATCCGTGCCAGGATCGCATCGGCGATCCGTTCGACGGCAGCGGGCTGGTCGGGATCGAAGGGGAAGGCGCAGGCGAATTCGTCGCCGCCCAGCCGCGCCGCCAGCGCATCGTCGGGCAGGGGGGCGGTGATCGCGTCGGAGGCGGCCCGCAGCAGCTGGTCGCCGGCGAGGTGGCCGTGAAGATCGTTGACCGACTTGAAATGATCGAGATCGATCATCAGCATCGCCACCGAGCGATGACGGCCGAAGGCGCGGTCGATCAGCCGGGCGCCGCTTTCGGCGAGCGCGCGGCGGTTGAGCAGTCCGGTGAGCGGATCGCTGGTCGCCAGTTCGCTGGCATGTGCCTCGGCGGCACGGCGCAGCGTCACCTCATGCTTGAGCGCGCGGTAGCGCCGCCAGCCGAGCAGGCACAGTGCGACATTGAGCAGCAATACCGAGATCATGAGATTGTCGTTGACCGAAAGCTCGCCCCGCAAGGAGCGCAGCAGCGAGCCGGCGACGGTGAAGCCCGAGGCGATGACGAGCACGATCGCGGCCAGCGTCACCCCGGCGGTGAGCAGGTCGCGGCGATCCTTTGGCGGGCGCGCGGACCGGCCCTCCTCGATCGTCTTGCCTGGCATCATCTACTCCGGGTTATACTGAGCGATGACCCTAGCGGCTGGGCGGTTTCCAAGCCTTTAACGGGGCGGGTTCCGCAATCGATTTTCCGCATCCGCGCGATGATTTTCTGATCCGGATCGTATCGACCCCTTTTTTTCTCCGCGGGTCAGGCGAGCCGGCGCTGGAGCCAACGCCGCGCGGCGCGCGCAGCCCGGCGCAGCGGGCCGGGCAGGCGATCGAGCGGGCCGGGCGGGGCGATATCGGTGCGCGATGGCCGCTGGCGGGCGAGGCGGGGGCTGGCAAGCCAGCAGGCGAGATCGGGCCGGCTCGCGCGGAACCAGCCATAGGCCCCGTCGACATGCATCGGCCCGCCCTCGGCGCTGCCGGCCGGACGATCGAGCATCGCCTCCAGATAGGGGATGAGCGCCTCGATCGCGGCGCGGCCAAAGCCGATGCAGTGGGTGGTGCGCACCGGGATGGGCGGGGCGAGGCGTATCAGCGCCTCGCCGGCGAGGTGATCGCCTCCGAGGTCCGCAGAATCGGTTGGCGCTTCGTAGCCGCCGTAGAAAATGTCCCAGCCCCTGGCGTCCAGAGCATCCAGCGCCGCCGGCAGCTTCGCCCCGATGCCCCGGACGAAGTCGCAATCATCCTCCAGGATCAGGATGCGCCCGACCCCATCGTCGCGCGCCTCGCGCAGCATCGCGAGATGGCTGAGGAAGCAGCCCCGCGCGCCGATGCCTGGGAAGCCCGCGGCATCATCGGGCCGGATCGCGGGGAACAGCCTGATGCGGGAATCGCCGAAGCCGGTGCCGATCGCGGCAAGCTCGCCGGCCATCTCGGCACGGCGGTCGGCGCGGTCGGGCAGGTTGAGGATATAGACCCGGTCGAAGCTCTGGAACAGGCGCTCGGCCGGGGTCATGCCTGCCGGTCGAGCAGGTCGTGGCGGCGCAGCGCGTGGCGGAGCTGGTCATAGCTCAGCTTGAGCGCGAGCGCGGTGGCGCGCTGGTTGAAGCGGCAGCGCCGGAGCGCCGCTTCGAGCAGCGCCTTCTCATGGGCCAGCACCGCCGCGCGGAAATCGTCGCAGTCGAGATGGAGCGCCGCCGCGGGGGGCGGGGGGACGGCTTCGCCTGGCTGTGCCTCGCCGGCCGGCTCGGCACGGGGGGGCGATGCGGCGGGGCGCCAGGGGCTTTCGAACGGATCGAACTGGATCGCGTCGATCGGGGTTTCGGGGTCCTCCCAGCGATAGACCGCGCGCTCGACCACGTTGCGCAGCTCACGGACATTGCCGGGCCAGTCATGGGTGGCGAGCTGCTGTGCCGCCCGCGCGCCGAAGCCCGGCCAGTGGGGCCAGCCCAGCTCGGCCGCCATGCGCCGGCCGAAATGATCGGACAGCACCGGCACGTCGCCTTCGCGGGCGCGCAGGGGCGGCAGGGTGATCACCTCGAAACAGAGTCGATCCAGCAGATCGGCGCGGAAGCGGCCCTTGTCGACCAGATCGGGCAGATGCTCGTTGGTCGCCGCGACGATGCGGACATCGACGCGCACGGCGCGCGACGATCCGATCCGCGTCACCTCGCCATATTCGACCGCGCGGAGCAGCCGTTCCTGCGCGCCCATCGACAGGGTTGCCAGTTCGTCGAGGAACAGGGTGCCGCCATCGGCTTCCTCGAAGCGGCCCTGACGCGCCTTGGTGGCACCGGTGAAGGAGCCTGCCTCATGGCCGAACAGCTCGGCCTCGATCAGCGTCTCGGGCAGCGCGGCGCAGTTCATCACGACCAGTGGCCCGTCCCAGCGCTGCGACAGGCGGTGCAGCCGTTCGGCCACCAGCTCCTTGCCGGTGCCGCGCTCGCCGATCACCAGCACCGGGCGGTTGAGCGCGGCGGCTCGGCTCGCCCGCTCGACCGAATCGAGAAAGGCATAGGACTGGCCGATGAACTGGGCTTCGCGTTCCATGGCTGAGAGTTGGCGTGTTTTCCCAAGTCTTGGCAATAGAAAAATAGGCCAGGCCCCGGGCCGTCGCGGGAAAAGCCCGGAATCCCGCCGCTTGTGCAATTGGCACGCTTCCTGCTGAGATGAAGGGCAACAACCGTATCGAGCGTCATAAGGAGCTTACCGATGGGGATTTTCTCCCGCACCCGCGACATCATCGCCGCCAATGTCACCGACCTGCTCGACAAGGCCGAGGACCCCGCGAAGATGATCCGCATGATCATCCTCGAAATGGAGGAGACCCTGGTCGAGGTTCGCGCCTCGGCGGCGCGGACCATCGCCGATCAGAAGGAGCTGCGTCGGCAGATCGCCAAGCTCGATACGGTCCAGGCCAACTGGCTCGAAAAGGCCGAGCTGGCACTGTCCAAGGACCGCGAGGACCTGGCCAAGGCGGCGCTGATCGAAAAGCAGAAGGCGGCCGATCTGGCCGAGCAGCTGCACGACGAGATCACCCTGCTCGATGAATCGCTCAAATCCTCGGAAGGCGACATCGCCAAGCTGCAGGGCAAGCTGCGCGAGGCGCGTGCCCGCCAGAACAGCATCGTCACCCGGCTGGAATCGGCGAACAACCGCGCGAAGATGCGCGAGATGTATGCCGGCGCCAAGGTCGACGAGGCCTTTTCGCGCTTCGAGCTGCTCGAACGCCGTGTCGACTATGCCGAGGGCCGCGCCGAAGCGGCCGGCATGGGCGCTGCGCCCAAGACGCTGGAAGAAGAGATCGCCGAGCTGCGGTCGAGCGACAAGGTCGATGCCGAACTGGCCGCGCTGAAGGCCAGGGCGCAGGGCAAGGGAGCCTGATGCGATGGAGGACGTGCTCGTTCCGATCGTCGTCGTCGGCATCCTCTTCCTGGGTCTGCCCTGGCTGATCTTCCACTATGTGACCCAGTGGAAGAAGAATGGCGGCCTGACCGTGGAGGATGAAAGGCTGCTCGACGACATGCATCTGCTTGCGCGGCGGCTCGATGAACGGCTGGGCACGCTGGAGCGGATCCTGGACAGCCAGGACCCGGCCTGGCGCCCCCGCCAGAGCGTCGATCGCGCCCATGATGAAGAGTGGCGCCGCGACAGCTGATCGCAGGCTGCCCCCCGCAGGAAGGAAATTGGAAAATGTCCGCTCGCCGTACCAAATATTATCTCGACAAGCGCAATGCCAAATGGCTCGGCGTCTGTGCCGGAATCGCCGATTATACCGGCGTCGATGTGACGCTGGTTCGGGTGGGAGCCGTGCTGCTCACCATGATCGGCGGCTTTCCCTGGACGGTGATCGCCTATCTGATGGTCAACTGGCTCGCCAGCGACAAGCCCGGCGAATTCTACGACACCAGTCGTGAGGACCAGAAGTTCTGGCAGACCGTCCGGGCTCGTCCGGGTGCCTCGGTGCGTGACGTGCGCGCCAAGTTCCGCGACATCGATCGTCGCATCGCGGACATCGAGGCTCATGTAACCAGCCACAACTCGGCACTGGCCCGTGAGATCGACGCACTGCGCTGACGATGTGATATTTCAGCAGAACTTACCTGATTGATATAATATTACGCGATTACCGACATTCGTCGAAGCTGCCATGTCGTTTGTCGAAAAATCGGACAAACATGGCTGTAAATAGTAATCGGCTCAAGGTTTAGGGGTTTGATCGATGAACGTTGCCTTCGCCTTCCTGGCCCTCAGCATCCCGATCCTTGCCATCCTCGCCTGGGTGGTCACCGACTGGATGCGCTTCAAGGAGAAGCAGCTCGGCGCGATCTCGGCCGACACCGCCGAGAAGGCCGCCCAATATGTCGCCAAGACCGAACGGCTGGAACAGCGCGTGGCGGTGCTGGAGCGCATCCTCACCGATCGCTCGACCGTGCTGGCCGACGAGATCGACCGGCTGCGCGACGCGCCGATCAACTGACATCGCGATAGTCGGAGGCAAAGACGATGAATCCGTTCGAAATGGTGGTGCTGATCGTCGCGATCACCGCGATCGCCAGCATTTTTCGCGCGAAATATGGCGTCGTACGCCGGCACAAGGGCGAGGCGTTCGTCCGCCCCGGCGACGATGCCGAGAACCAGCGGCTCCGTGACGATCTGCGTGCGCTCAAGGAGCGGGTCGCGGTGCTCGAGCGGATCGCCACCGAGAATGACCGCGGCCTGACGCTCGATCGCGAGATCGAGGCGCTCCGCAACCGCGACTGAGCAGAAGGATGACGACCATGACCGATCCCGTCATGTGGATGACCATCGCCGGCGCAAGCCTGATCGGCCTGAGCGTGATCGCCTTCGCGGCGCTCAACGGCTGGCGCGGCTGGCTGGAGCTGGAGCGGATGAAGATCGAGCGCCGCACCGGCATTTCCGACCCCATCACCTCCCCCTCCCCGGCGGCCCGGATCGAACTGGCCGATCTGAAGGAGCGCATCCGCAAGCTGGAGGCGATCGCGGCGGGGGTGGATCTCTGACCCGCCGGACCTGTTCGCTGCCTCCTTTTCCGATCATCGACCCGCTTGGGTTGAAGAGGGGATCCTGAAACAGGTTGGACGACAATGAACGGGTCAAGCCTGTTCAAATCCTCGCGCAAATCCTCTAGCGCTTGCGGGATGACCGCCTCCACCAGCCTTGCCGACGTCCTCGACGAATATGAATTCCTCGACGCCGACGACCGCTACCGTCTCCTGATCGATCTGGGCCGGGCGCTGGAGCCGATGCCCGATCCGCTCAAGACCGACGCGACGCTGGTGCGCGGCTGTTCCGCGCAGGTCTGGGTCTATCCCATGGTTCACGACAATGGCGCGCTCCACTTTCTCGCCGACAGCAATGCCGCGATCACCAAGGGGATCATCGCACTGGTGCTGTTGACCGTGCAGGACAGGCCGGCCGCCGAAATCCGCGATATCGACATCGCGACCGCGCTCGAACCCTTCGATCTGCGCAACCAGCTCAGTTCGAACCGCACCCAGGGAATCCCCAACATGATCGCACTCATCCGGTCGACCGCGGAGCGCTACGCATGAAGCGGCTGATTGCCATCGCGCTGCTCGCCGCGGCGCCGCTTGGTGTGGCCGCAGCGGCGCCCGCGCCGGCGACCTTCGAGACCGGCGTGCTGACGATCGGGGGCGAGACGTTCGCACCCGCCGAGATCCTGGACGCGCGGGCGCTGCCCGACGTCAACGGCAAGGTCGGGATGATGCTGACGCTGACCTCCTCAGCGGCGAAGCGGCTGGAAGGAATCAGCGGCGCTCTGGTCGGAAAGCCGATGCTGATCGCGCTGGACGGCAAGCCGCTTGCCGGCGAACTGATCGGCAAGCCGATCGCCAACGGCGTGATCGAGATTCCCGGCCGCTGGACGCTGGCCGACGGGGAGGCGCTGGCGCGGCGAATCTCTGGCAGGGACCCGTTGCCGGACGATCTGGCGGAATAGGCGCGACCGGCTTTTTCACGGCACGCGGCGGGGCAGGCACCCAATCGCCCTCTCCGGCGTTTCGCCCCCATGCAGCACCGTCCCGTCGAGCAGCTCGATACGATCGACTCCGCCCCCGGCATCACGCGTATCCGGCGCGGACAGGGCTGGCGCTTCCTGCACCCCGACGGGTCGACCGTTCGCGACGTCGATGCGCGGGTGCGCATCCTGGCGCTCGGCATTCCGCCGGCGTGGCGCAGGGTGTGGATCAATCCCGATCCGCAGGCCCCCGTCCAGGCGACGGGTCTCGATGCTGCCGGCCGCAAGCAATATCGTTACCATGCGGCGTGGCGCGAGGCGCGCGACGAGGAGAAGTTCGCCGGCCTGCCCGAGTTCGCGACCCATCTCCCCCATCTCCGCGCGGCGGTGCGCAAGGCGCTGAAGAGCGATGATCCCTGGGAACGGGCACGGGCGGCGGCGGTGCGGTTGCTCGACGGTTTCGCGATCCGCGTCGGCTCGACCGATTCGGCGGCCCGGGGCAGCTTCGGCGCGACCACATTGCTGAACCGCCATGCCCGGATCAAGGGCGACGAGATTCGGCTCTGCTTCTTCGGCAAACATGGCATCCGCGCCGAACTGGCGGGCAGGGATGCCGCGCTGGCGGCGGCACTGGCCGAGCTGAAGCGTGGCGGCACCGGCGATCTGTTCGCGATGCGATCGGGCCTCAGGGTCCGCGCCGCCGACATCAATGCCTGGATCGCCGAACTGACCGAGGGCAGCGGCACCGCCAAGACCTTCCGGACATGGCGCGCCTGCGCGGTCGCGGCGGGGATGCTGGCGCGCGGCCGGCGGACATCGGTCAAGACATTGCTGGAGGAAGTCGCCCGCCAGCTCGGCAATACGCCGGCGGTGTGCCGCACATCCTATGTCGCCCCCGCCTTCGTCGCGATGGCCAAGGCCGGGCAGTGGATCGAGCATATCCCGCGCGAACCGAAGGCGCTGCGCGCGAACGAGCGGGCAAGCCTGGCCGTGCTAACCGGCTGAGGCGGCCGGCGACACGGGCGTGCCGGCGGAGTAGTGGCGCGCCTGGTCGATCGCGCGTTCGAGCTCGCCCAGCGTGCACGGCTTGTGGAGCACCGTGCTCCTGATGCCTGGCGGCACGACATGGGCCAGCCCGCTGAAATAGATGACCGGCAGCCCGGGATGCGCGCGGCGTGCCCGCTCGGCCAGGCCGATGCCGTCAATCGCACCGGGCAGGTGAATGTCGGTGATCAGCAGGTCGAGGCTGATATTGTCGGCGGCGACGATCCGGCTTGCGTCGGATACCGCGCTGACCTCAATGACCTCATGACCCAGATCGCGGAGCAGGTCGGCGGTAATCGCCAGGACCAGCCGGTCGTCATCAACGCACAAGATACGCAACATCATTCTCCTAATGGGAAGGTAATGTTCCCATAGGGTCGGCGTTCCAACTAAGTGTTCTTACTGAGCGCCCGCGCGATGCCTCCGGGACAGCGGATCAGCGTGGCCGCCGCTCCTCGGCGCGGCGCAATATCTCGAAGGCGGCCTGCACCGCCTGGAAGCGGACCGCGGCCTCGGCGTCGTTCGGCTTCACATCGGGATGATTGGCCTTGGCCAGCCGTCGCCACGCCGTCTTGACCGTCTCGAAATCGGCGTCGACCTCCAGCTCCAGCGTCTCGAAGGCACGCATCTCGTCGCGGCTCCAGCGGCCGTCGCCGGGGCCGGCCCAGCCATAATGGGCCTGTTCGGCATAGCCCGACGAATCGCGCCGCTCATTGGCCTCGCGCTGGGCGGCCTCCTCGGCCGACAGGCCGGCGAAATAGTCCCAGTTGCGGTTATATTCCTCGGCATGCCGGGGGCAGAAATACCAGCGCTGGGGGCTGTTGGGAGCCTTGGGGGCGGGGCAATCGCCGGGCTGGTCACAGCCATGCCGGTCGCACATCCGCACCTTGGTCGCCCCGCGCTCGCTGCCATAGCCACGCCAGCGGGGGAAACCCCAGTCGTTCGAACGGGAGGAAGATCGCGCCATAAGCCAACCACCTTAGCGCGGAGAAGGTGAACGGGGAATGAGGGTTTTGCGCCAGCTCCCTCCGGCACATGCGACGCGCGGGCCGGCGCAGATAAATATTTCTCCTCCGTAACCGCCCATTTACCGCGTCTGTCCTATAGCGATTCGGGTGAGGGGCGCCGTTCGCGTCACTCGCGTGTGTCCGGTCGTATTCGGGATGTAGCGTATGGCGTATCTAGTTCAGCAGGAGGCTGCGCGTCCCAGCGCGGCCGAGACGATCGGCGCGCTGCTTGCCGCCGACGGGGCCAAGGGCCATCCCTATATCGCCTGTTCGATCTTCGCGCGGGGCCGCGAGGCGGGGCGCGATCTGGCCGATGCGGTGCATCTCGTCTCCAGCCTGCACGGCCGCCAGCCCGGCGTGATCGATCATGCGCGCGACAAGGCCGCCGACGCGGCGGTCCGCGCCTGGCTCGATGCCGCGATGACCGGTTTCGCCGAGGAGCGCGCCTATCTGATGCGCACCGTGGTCGCCGCCGGCCCGCTGCCCAGCACGCCCGGCCAGGCCGAATGCGAAGCGGCGGTGACGGGGCAGCGCCACGCGCTCGACATGCTCGGCCGATCGGATCGCAATGGATGCGCGCTGGGCGCCGCGCTGGCGCTGGTGCTCGACTGGCGGGCCATCCGCACGGTGATCGATGCCGCGGCGCAGCGCTTCGGCGTCACCCTCATCCCGCCGGCGCTGCCATCGGCACGCCAGGGCCTGGCGATCGCCGCCGCGACGGATTCGCCAGCGATCGAGCGTGCGATGGTGTTCGGGGCGCAGCAGTTGCTGGCCCAGCATCGCGGCCTGTGGAACCTGCTGGAGGCACGGGCCGAGGCGCGGGTGGAGATGTTCGCCTAACGCGTCCGGGGTGTCGGCTAGCGTCCCGGGGCAACAAAAAGCCTTTCCCTCCTTCTTTCCTCCCCCTATCGCCAAGGCGATTCTGGCGGGAGAGTGCGGACGTGCGTTTCGAAGGGACGAGCAACTATGTCGCGACCGATGATCTGAAGGTCGCGGTCAACGCCGCAGTGACCCTGCGACGCCCGCTGCTGGTGAAGGGCGAACCGGGCACCGGCAAGACCGTGCTTGCCCATGAGATCGCCAAGGCGGCCAATGCACCGCTGATCCAGTGGCACATCAAGTCGACCACCAAGGCGCATCAGGGCCTCTATGAATATGACGCGGTGGCCCGCCTGCGCGACGGCCAGCTCGGCGACGCGCGGGTTCATGACATCGGCAATTACATCAAGCGCGGCAAGCTGTGGGAGGCGTTCACCGCGCCCGAGCTGCCGGTGCTGCTGATCGACGAGATCGACAAGGCCGACATCGAATTCCCGAACGATCTGCTCCAGGAGCTCGATCGCATGTCGTTCGATGTCTATGAGACCGGCGAGACGATCACCGCGCGCGAGCGCCCGATCGTCGTCATCACATCGAACAACGAGAAGGAACTGCCGGACGCCTTCCTGCGCCGCTGCTTCTTCCACTATATCAAATTCCCCGAGCGCGAGACGATGCAGGCGATCGTCGACGTCCACTTCCCCGGCATCCAGAAGGCGCTGGTGACGAAGGCGATGGAGATATTCTACGACATCCGCGAGGTGCCGGGGCTGAAGAAGAAGCCATCGACGAGCGAGCTGCTCGACTGGCTGAAGCTGCTGCTGCACGAGGACATGCCGTTGGAGGTGCTGCAGTCGCGCGATCCGAAGAAGGCGATCCCGCCGCTGCATGGCGCGCTGCTCAAGAATGAGCAGGACATCATGCTGTTCGAACGGCTGGCCTTCCTGAATCGCCGCCAGGGCGGCTGAGCCCTCAAGCGCCGGGCGGTCGTCCGGTCATCGTCCCGTCGCCGCGACCAGCGCGTCGGCGGCGCGGCTGCCTGACAGGCCCTTGGCGGTCAGTTCGGTCCGGGCGGGCCGATATGCGGCGACGATCGCGGCGGCCTGTTCGCGCTCGGCGCGGCTCATCTTCCGTTCGAAGGCGGCGAGCCAGTCGAGCTGCTTCTGGCTGGCATCGACCGCCTGGGTGAACAGCTGGAAATAGGCGGCGGTCTTCACCCGGTCGCGCGGCACGCCGCGGCGCTCCCCATCGGGCAGATTGTGGACCGAGGCATAGCCCAGCAGGCCGCCGGGCCAGCCCTGCGCCGCCGCCCGCGCCAGCCAGTCGCGCGCCCCCACCATGTCGCCGCGCCGGATATCGAGATCGGCGAGATCGGTCTGCGCCAGCGCATAGCCGGCCTCGGCGGCGATCGACTTGAAATAATAGGCGATGGTCTCGTCATCCTGCACCAGCCCATCGCCCTGCCCGTCATAATAGCAGCCGAGCTTGTAGGCGGCGAGCGGATCGCCCAGCTCGGCCGCGCGTCGGAAGGCGTCGAGCGCCTTCGCCTTGTCCTGCGCCACCCCCGATCCGGTGTGCCAGGCCATGCCGAGATGGTAGAGCGCCTCGGCATGGCCGGCGGCGGCGAGCCGTTCGAGCGCGGCCACGCGCGCGGAGGGCGGATCGGCCCGCAGCGGCGCGGCGGCGATCGCCGCGACCAGCAACGCTCCGATCAAGATCATCAACCCGCGCATGGCACCCCCGCCGCTGCGATTGCCGCCCCGGCGCGTCCTATCGCATATGGAAAGTCCGCCGTCATCATCGGCGGGGCGGGGGCGGGGCGGACCCAATGCCGAGCCATCTCTATCCGGCCGCCTCCACCGTCAGCGTCCCCGCCGGCAGCGGACGGCCGACGAGATCGGGGGCAGGGATCGAACCGTCGAGCCAGCCGGCCCAGTCGGCGCGGTCGAGCAGCAGCACCTGCCGGCGGTGATAGGGCGCCACGTCGGGGCCGGGTTCGCAGGTCAGCAGGGTGAAGGCCTCGCCCGCCGAATCGGGCAGGCTCGCGTCGCTCTTCCACAGCCCGGCGATGGCGAACCAGGGCTGGTCGCGCCAGCGGAACAGCCATTTGTCCTTGCGCTTCCGGGCGGGATCGGCGGGCGGGGTGAATTCGTAGAAGCCGTCGACCGGGATCAGGCAGCGGCCCTGCCGCGCCGAATTGCGGAAATCGCGCCCCTCGCCGCGATAATTATAGACCGGCTTGCCGCCCGCACCCGGCCAGCTCCAGCGGCGGGTGACAAGCTCGGCCTGCCCCGGCGCGCCCCGCACCGCGCGGATGATCAGGCTGGGATCGGTGATCCGGACGCTGGCGAGCGGCTCGATATTCGGCCGTCCCCCCGGAAAGCCGAGCGTGACCGCCGCCTGCTGCAGGCCGACGATCAGCAGATCGAGATCGAGCTTGCGGGAGAACTCGTTGCACATTGGCGGAAGGTGGCGAAGCCGCCCGCCTGGGGCAAGGGGGAGCAGGGCCGGCCAGGTCTGCCGGGATCGCGGTGGGGTCTCGCCGCGGTCCCGGCAGAGGCCGGAAGCAGCGGATCAGATGAAGTCGCTGCGCCCGAAATCGCTCGCCATCTGGCTCTGGAAGGCCGCGACCGAATCGATCGTGGCGCCGCCCGATGCCGACCAGAACAGCAGGGTCGATCCGCCGCTCAGGTTGATCGCGGCGACCTCCTGATTGCCGGCATTGCCGTCGAACAGCGCCTGCGCCGCGCTGCGCGCCGCATCGATCGTCGCGGCGGTGCTGTTGCCGACGAGCACCGAGGCGGGGACGAAGCCGAGCTGGATCAGATCGGTGCCCTGCTGGAAATCGGTGACGGTATCGACCGTCGCGCCGACCGCGCTGGTGCCGCTGCCGAAGACGAAGCGATCGACGCCGTCGCCGCCGGTCAGCTGATCAACCCCGACATCGCCCGAGATGACGTCATTGCCCGCGCCGCCGCTGATCGTGTCATTGTCCTGCCCGCCGCGCAGCGAATCATTGCCGGTGCCGCCGCTGATCGAATCATTGCCGCGATTGCCGTTGATCGTGTCGTTGTCGGCGTCGCCGTTGAGGATGTCATTGTCCTGCCCGCCCTGGATCCGGTCCGATCCGTCGCCGCCGTTGATCGTGTCGCTGCCGGCATTGCCGTTGACATAGTCGGAGCCCGCGCCCGCCGAGATCATGTCGCCGCCATCGCTGCCGCCGCTGGCCGACTGGCCGTAGAGATGGTCGTTGCCGGTGCCGCTGGTGAGCGTGTCCGCCCCCGCGCCGCCGAACAGATTATTGTGGCCGACCAGATCGTTGAGATCGTCGCCGATATCGCCGCCCAGGACGGTGTCGTTGCCGGTCAGGAAGGCGGTGAAGCCCGCCGCCGGATTGCCGCTCAATATCCCCTGGAAGAGCTGGAAGAAATCGATGTTGATATCCGCCACGCTGAAGGTGGTCGAACCGAACGTCACCCGCACCGAGGTGATGAAGCTGCCCGGCGCGCCGAGCGAGAAGAGGTTGGTGCCGGTCAGCCGGTAGGAGAACTCGTTGCCGACCGAGAAATTGAACTCGGTGTTGCTGATCGTGCCGATCGTATAATTGGTCGGGTTCGACAGCGCCGACAGCGACAGCCGGGACAGATCGAGACTCGCGAGACCCGTGACGCTTACAGTTGCCATGCTACTTACTCCCCGTTGATCGGTTCAGCCACCCGCGCGGAAAAGGCCGGAAGCGCGCCGCTCCGTCAACGGGGGGAGGGCAAGGTTTCAGGCTTCTTCAGGTTCGCGGCCGGATGCGGCTCGACGCGCTTGAAGTGGGCGGGGCGGCAGGGCAGGCTGCGCGTGCATGTATCACGGCCCCTATCCGTCGCGGCGGCGCACCCAAGCCGGCTTCCTCATCGCGCCGCCGCTGGCCGCGCTGCCGCTGGCGCTGCTCAATCTCGACGGGCGGCTGTCGAGCCTGCTGCTGGCGCTGCTCTATGCGGCGGTGTTCGCTTATGCGCATGCGCTGATCTCCAGCCTGCCGCTGTTCCTGTGGCTGCGGCACCGGCGGGTGGCGCCGATACTGATGCATTGCGTGCTGGGCGGGGCGGGATCGGCGGCGCTGCCCTGGCTGTTGGCGACGCCGTTCGCGGGTGGCCTGACGATCTTCGTGATGATTATCGCGGTGCCGTTCGGCGCGCTGGGCGGGGGCCTGTTTTGGCTGGTCGCCTGCCGGGGCGTGCCGGGCCTGCCGACGGTCGCGGCCGAGGTGGAATAGCCGCCCGTCCGGCCTCTCAGTTGCGAATGATTCCGAACAAGTCCGGGTGCTTGGGGTTGTTGTTGCGTTTTTCTGTTTTTCGGCCGCACCGGGGGCGGGCGGCGCGGTGCCGGGCCGATGGTCGCCGGTCTTCATCATGAGAAGGAGTTCGCGGCGCCGGCCGGCGGTCCGTGAACGGCGCGCATCCCAGCGGGCGAATACCTACATGTCAACCATAAGCGGAGCGCGGGGGAGGCAGGCGGCCGTCCGCGCCTCAGACGAAGTCGCCGGTCGTCACGATCGCGGCGCTGACCCCGGCGAGCTGGATCGCCGCATCGATCGTTGCCCCGCCGCCGCCGGCATAGAAGATATAGGCGTCCGATCCGACCGCGATCGCGGCGACCTCGCCGGTGCCGGGGTTCGCGTCGAACAGCTGCTGGGCGAGGGTGGCGGCGGCGGACAGGCTGGACTGGGCCGCGCCGGTCAGCACGATCGCGGGGCGCAGGCCGATGGCGATCAGATCGGCGCCATCGGTGAAATCGGCGATGCGATCGGGCGCGGCGACGGTCGATCCGCCCGCGCCGAACTGGAAGACGTCCGATCCCGATCCGCCGGACAGCGTGTCCGCGCCGAGATCGCCGGAGAGGATGTCGTTGCCGCTGCCGCCCGCGATCGAATCATTGCCCTGTCCGCCGCGCAGCGAATCATTGTCGGCGCCGCCGTCGATGCTGTCATTGCCGAGATTGCCGTTCACCGTGTCGTTGCCGATGCCGGCGACGATCGAGTCATTGCCCTGGCCGCCCTGGATGCGATCCGATCCGTCGCCGCCGTCGAGCAGGTCGTCCCCGGCATTGCCCTGGAGATAGTCGTTGCCGCCATTGCCGAAGAGATTGTCGGCCAGATCGGGGCCGCCATTGGCCGACTGGCCGTAGAGATGGTCGTTGCCGTTGCCGCCCGCGATCACATCGGCGCCGTCGCCACCGAAGAGATTGTCATGGCCGTCATAGCCGATGAAGAGATCATTGGCGGACGAGCCGGTCAGATTGTCGTTGCCGGCGAAGATCAGCGGGAAGGGGCTGTTGGGCGCATAGGTGGACAGATAGAAGGTCGGCGCCGCGATGGCGAAGCCGCCGACCTGGAACAGGACGGTGACGCCGGACGATATGGTGAGGCCGGTGATGGTGCCGGCGGTCGGCTCGTCGAACGCATTGTAGCGGACGCCCGATCCGGCGAAGGTGTAGCGCAGCCCGTCGACATCGATGATCAGCGACGTGCTGCTCCGCTGCACGATGATCGAGTCGATATCGGTCAGCCGGTCGAAATTGAACCGGTCCATCCGCAGCGCGGTGGCGCCCGATGCCCTCAGAGATACCATGGCCGCCTGCTCCCCGGATTGCGCCGCTCAGGTGACGCGGGGGACGGGGCGGCGTCAAGGCGGCGGGGCGGCGGACATATCGGAAATGGAGGAGATTTCCGTAGCGGCGGGCGGGCCTTGCCAGCCGTCACCCGGTCTTTTCCTGCCCCAATTGGACGACATCGATTCCCCGAAAGGCGCCCCGCGCGGCGCGTTCGATGAAGGCGTGATAGACGAGCCCGTCCTGTTCGCCCGGCGCGAAGTGCCACCCGGTCCGCCCATCCGGCAGGCGCAGGGGTTCGACCCTCGCCCAGGGTAGATCGGACTTCAGCCGCGCGAGCGCCGCCTCGTCACCGATCAGGCCGATCCGCAGCGGCGGCGCATGTGGATTGGCTACATCCCCATCGGTGCCGTCGGGGCAATTCGGGATCGCATAGCCGGTCGCGACGAGAAGGCGGGCGCGCTGCGCGGCATAGACCAGCCCTCCAATATCGCGATAGCGCGTGTCCGGACCGGTCTCGAAGCGCGCGAAGGCGACACCGCGATCCTCGGCAGTGGCGACCAGCCGGATGGTCGGCATCTTCTCCGCGATGGCGCCGACCTCGGCGATCTGCTCCGGCGTTCCGCTGACCGAAACCCGCATCGGCAGGGGATTGGGTGAGATGTAGCACAGGATCGCCAGGGCCGCCGCTGCTGCTGTCATGATGCGCTCCCTGTTGTCGGGGTCAGGATGGCAAGGGCGGACCGAAGCGGCAAGGATGTGTCGATGCCCGCCCCATCAGTAATATCGGTCCAACGCCCGGCAGACGGCAGGCTCCGGTGGCCCTCACCGCACATAGCCGACCGTCATCATATGCTGGATCCTGAATTTGGGTTCGGGATAGGTGGTGATCGCCAGCATGATGTCACCCTTGGGCGACTTCAGCCAACAGCTCGAATAGGTGAAGGCAAGCCCCAATCTTCGCGGACGAGAAGCGGGAGCCGTCCTACCAACGCTCGCCGGTCGCCTCGATCGCCTCAAGCAAGGCGCGCTTGCTGGCGGTGCGGCGATTGCCGCTGTTGCGCGGGATGACGAGGTCGGCGCCAAGTTCCTCGCGGCGGCGAACAAGCTTCGCCGCGAAGTCGGCAAAGTCGACGCGGCGGCCGGGCTCGGCAGCGGTCTGCCTATCCTTTGACATCATCGGCTCCATAATCGCCGGCGCTTTCGAACCGGACCCGCTTCTCAAGATACCCGATATCGACATCGGGATGAAGCCGCAGCAGCGCGCGAGCCTGATCGAGCATTTCGGGCGCCGAGCCGGAGGCATATTGGCCCATGCGATCGGCGATCAAATCCTCGACCGAGAGGACGGTGAAGGTGGTGTCCGGGGCGAAGCCGTCGACAAGAAGAAAGCGATCGCGATCGGCATGTCCGTCGAGTGGGGAGGAACCGACGACTTCGAAGCCCACACCCAGATCGGGGTGGATCCAGCCGCGCATCGCTTTACCCGCTCCCGTTGGGCGGACGAAGCCGTGACGCTGCAATTCGGCTTCCAGCGCAGGCTGGATGGGTGAGCAAAGATCGAAATCGCCGGTGTTGATCGCGCCGAGCGTGTAGAATTCGACAGCCGCGCCGCCGACAAGCACAGGGCGGCTCAGGCCATTATCCGCCATCGCCTGGCTGATCGCGGCAAAGGCTTGCAGCGCAGCTTCAAAGGCGGGGCGATAGACGGACATGGCGGCAGGATAGCGCGGATGCGGGCGAGCGCGCCAGCAACATGAGGAGTGAAAGCATCATCGCCCGGCAGACGGCGGGCATCACGATCCGAGATGATCTAGGTTCGTCCGGGCGGGCACCCGTTCGGTGCCATCGGGGTATGGGGGATCGGGTGGCGGTTCCGCGTCATTCGGCCTGGTCAGCACGAGATCGACGCCGGGCAGCTGCCCGGCGGCGGCGCGGCGGACCAGCTCGTCATAGCGATCGCGGTCGGCATCGTTCAGGGTGAAGCCGAAGCCGGTGCGGCCATCCTCCAGGCGGACGAGGTGATCCGATCTGCGCATCGCTATGCCCAGCTTGCGGACGGCGGCGGGCGGGCCGATCACGGCCATGATGAGGTCCGCTCCGCCCTGGCCGACGCGGCTCCGCTCGCCGGACGGGCAACTGGCGACGACATGCTGGAAGCGCGAATAGATCATCCTGTCCCGCTCGGCGTCGCGCAGCAGGATCCAGAGGATGCGGTTCGGCGGGTTGGCGCCCATCTCATAGCGGGAGAAGGCGGTGTCGCCGTCTTCGGCATGGGCGATCCTGCGAATCTCGCCCATCCCCGCGACCTTCGCATCCATCCGCGCCACGGCCTCGGCCCGGCCGCTGACCAGCCATTGCTGGGGCGAGGGATTGGAGGAGATGTAGCAGACCAGCGCCATCGCCGCCGTGATGCTCATATGTGTTTCCCGTTCGACATCGTGGCGCGTGCCCCCGTCCTGTGGCGGTCGTGGGAGCTACGGAAGCATGGGGGAAAGGGTTGCGCATGGACGCGGCTTACGGGTGCCTGTCGCATGCGGCGGATAGGGCGGTCTGAGGGACTGGCGCCGTGATTCGGTGATTTGGGAAACTGGTACCGTAACTAATGTTCTCTTTTTGTTCTTGACATGCAGGCGCTGGAGGATTAGTGCGTAAATCCATAATGGATAGCTGCGCGGGCAGCCACGCTGCGGCGCCTCGCAAATCCTCCCCGCAGTACTATGCCCTAGCCAAAGCATCCGGTTGGTCCTGTGGCACCGCGGGGAACTGTTAGACTTTGTTGACAGTTTACTCCTAAGAGTATATTTAGCTCGTTAACTCAATTTAGGCAACTGGCATGACCGAACTTAAAAACCCGTTCCGCCCTGGCGCCGGTCATATGCCGCCGTACCTCGCTGGGCGCGAGGATGAAGAACAGCAGTTTCGTAAGCTTCTGGCCCAAGATACGATTTTTGAGAATCTCATTCTTACTGGATTGCGCGGCGTTGGTAAGACTGTGCTTCTCGAAAAATTCAAGCCCATCGCGATGAGCGAAGGTTGGCTTTGGGTTGGCAATGACTTTACCGAAGCCGCTAGCGTTAGCGAGCAAAACTTCGCTTTGCGAGTGATTACCGATCTATCGGTTGTAACGTCATCGATTACAGTACGCCTTGGCGATCATATTGGCCTGGGCTTTGGGGCCTCGGATAGCGAAATCCTTCAACCTGTCAGCTTTGCATTCTTGCATCGGATCTTTGAAGAGCAGCCCGGTCTTGTAACCGATAAGCTGAAGGCGGTTTTGGAATTCGTATGGTCACTGATTAAGCCATCGGGCCGCAAGGGCATAATCTTCGCATATGATGAAGCGCAGAATCTTGCGGATAACGAGGATAAATCGCAATATCCTCTCTCAGTTATGTTGGATGTTTTTCAGTCTTTGCAGCGAAAGAACATTCCTTTCATGCTCGCTTTGTCAGGCTTGCCAACATTACTTCCGAAACTCGTGGAGGCGAGAACGTTCGCTGAACGGATGTTCAGAGTCGTAAATCTTCAACAGTTGGATGCAAAATCAAGACGTGATGCGATAACTAAGCCAACCGAACAGAAGGATTGCTTGCAATTTACTGATGCGACTGTTGAGACTATCGCTGATATGTCGGGCGGCTATCCCTACTTTATCCAATTCATATGTAGAGAAGTTTTTGACATGTGGGTACAGCAGATAGCCATAGGTGCGCCTCCATCCGTTCCCGTCGAAGAAATTACGCGGAAATTGGATACAGATTTCTTTGCAGGGCGCTGGGCAAGGGCAACAGACCGCCAGCGTGAGCTTCTTTGGGTTATCTCGATGCTTGAGAATTGCGACGAGGAATTTTCAGTACAAGAGATCGTTGTGCGATCATCGGAAGTTATATCTAAAGCATTTACTAGTAGCCATGCTAACCAAATGCTGGTGACATTGGCAAATGCAGGACTTATTTATAAAAATCGACATGGAAAGTATATGTTTGCTGTTCCTCTAATGGCTGACTTTGTGCGTCGCCAATCTAGCTCCGGAGACGCCGGATACGAGGGCTAAATGGCAAATTTTACTATTCGTGTTGAACTTCATGGCGCGATACCGCAGCATTATGATTTACTGCATGCTCTTTTGGAAGAAAAAGGATTAAAAAGATTTATTGAAGGAATTGATTCGTCAGGAAATAAGGGGAAGTGGGCTCTTCCGTCTGGTGAATATGATTTTCAAAGTGATCAAACTGTCAAAGAAATTCGTGATATGGTAAAGTCAGTTGCCGACTCTGTGAAGCTAGGTGCCTGGGTTATTGTTACAAAAGAGAATGGCCGATCTTGGACAACGAATAAGCTTTCCTCAAGTTAGATGCTGCCATCGTAATTATAACGAGTAAAATTCTTAGACCAATTTTATTAAAAGCGGTTAACTTACCAACTTATTCAGCTGCTTGTGCGTTCTTGGCACCATTCAAAAGCGGCGCAAGATACTGCCCCGTATAACTCCGCGGCTCTTTCACCACCTGCTCCGGTGTCCCCTCCGCCACAATCTCGCCCCCGCGCACGCCGCCTTCTGGCCCCAGGTCGATCACCCAGTCGGCCGTCTTGATGACCTCAAGATTATGCTCGATCACCACCACGGTATTCCCCTGCTCGACGAGCTGGTGGAGCACCTCGAGCAGCTTGCGGACGTCCTCGAAGTGGAGGCCGGTGGTCGGCTCGTCGAGGATGTAGAGGGTGTTGCCGGTCGCGCGGCGGGACAGTTCCTTGGCGAGCTTGACCCGCTGGGCCTCGCCGCCGCTGAGGGTCGTCGCCTGCTGGCCGACCTTGACGTAGCCGAGGCCGACTTCGGCCAGCATCGCCATCTTGTCGCGGATCGGGGGGACGGCCTTGAAGAACTCGACCGCGTCTTCCACCGTCATGTCGAGGACGTCGGCGATGCTCTTGTCCTTGAACTTCACCTCCAGGGTCTCGCGGTTGTAGCGTTTGCCGTGGCAGACGTCGCAGGTGACATAGACGTCGGGCAGGAAGTGCATCTCGA
>CAZJXG010000052.1:0-20933 GCA_964549965.1 uncultured Sphingomonas sp.
CCCGGCATGGACGCGGCGACCCGCGCCGCCGTCTGCGAGGCGGCGGTCAAGGCGGCCAGGGCGGTCGGCTATGTCGGCGCCGGGACGATCGAGTTCATCGCCGATGCCTCCAAAGGGCTGCGCGCCGATCGCATCTGGTTCATGGAGATGAACACCCGGCTTCAGGTCGAGCATCCCGTTACCGAGATGATCACCGGCCAGGACCTGGTCGAATGGCAGCTGCGCGTCGCCAGCGGCGAGCCGCTGCCGAAGAGGCAGGACCAGCTTTCGATCAACGGCTGGGCGATGGAGGCGCGGCTCTATGCCGAAAATCCGTCCAACGGCTTTCTCCCCTCGACCGGACCGCTGCAGCGCCTGCGCCTGCCGCGCGGCATAAGGGTCGACAGTGGGGTCGAGGAAGGCGGTGAGGTCTCGCCCTATTATGATCCGATGATAGCCAAGCTGATCGTGTCGGCCCCCAGCCGGCCGGCGGCGGCGGCGAAGCTGGCGCAGGCGGCGCGGAGGGTCGAGGTCTGGCCGGTCCGCACCAATGCGGCGTTTCTGGCGCGCGCGGCGTCCGATCCCGATTTCGTGGCAGGAAATATCGACACGGGTTTCATCGAACGCCATGCCGAGCGGCTGGTGCCCGCCGCCGAGCCATCGCCTGCCGTGCGGCAGGCGGCGGCGCGTGCGATGCTGCCCGAAGGCGCCGCCGCCTGGGCCAGCCTCACCGGCTTTCGCGCGAATGCCGCGCCCGACCGGCGGGTCGAGGTCGAGATCGCCGGCCATGCCCATCTTGTCGAGATCGACGACGGCGAGCCGCAGGGCCGCGACCGGATCGTCGGGACCGAGCGGCTGCTGTTCCTGGACGGCGAGGCCTGGCCGTTCGAGGCGCCGCGCGCCGACCATGCCGGCGGCGGCGGCGCGGTATCCGATGGCGCCTTGCTGGCGCCGATGCCGGGCAAGGTGATCGCGGTCGAGATAGCCGAAGGCGCGATCGTGACGAAGGGCCAGAAGCTGCTCGTGCTGGAGGCGATGAAGATGGAGCAGGCGATGCTGGCGCCGTTCGACGGGGTGGTGGCCGAGCTTCGGGCGAGCGTCGGTGCGCAGGTCAGCGAGGGCGCCGTGCTGGTGCGCGTGGAGAAGGCGGACGCGTAGCGCCGGATAGCCCGAGAAGCCCCCCGCATGCGCGTCTAAACGGTTGCTCGGCCAAGGCGCAAAGGCTAAGCGGGCATCCATGCTCAAGAAAATCTTCACCTGGTGGGACGGTGCCACGATCGGCACTTTGCTGTTCAGCAAGATGAACGGTACGCGGATCGGCGAGGATGCGCTCGGCAACGTCTATTTCGAAGGCGGCAAGACCACCGACGGGCGGCCGCGCCGCTGGGTGATCTATGCCGGCGCCAATGATGCGAGCCGGGTTCCGGCCGAATGGCATGGCTGGCTGCATCACAGCACCGATCTGACCCCCGACCAGCTCCCCAGCCCGCGCGGCTGGCAGAAGCCGGCGGTCCCCAATCTTACCGGTACCGAGGGCGCCTATCGGCCCCTGGGCGCACTCGAAAAGGGCGGCGTGCGTGCCGCCGCGACCGGTGACTATGAGGCATGGAGCCCGAACTGAGCCATGAAATCGCTGCTGCGTGAAAATATCGGCGAGGCTCTGGTCGGCCTGTTCGTGGTCGTCTTCGCCACCTGGTTCATCTGGTTTGCCTGGACGGCGACCGGCGGCGGCGACAAGGCCGGCGCGATCCATGTCACCGCGCTGTTCCCCAATTCGACGGGCATCAATGTCGGTAGCGAAGTTCGCGTCGCCGGCCTGAAGGTCGGTACCGTCACCAGCCAGGTGCTCGATCCGCAGAGCTTCCAGGTCAAGGTCAAGCTCGCGCTCGATCCGGCGGTGAAGCTGCCGGCCGACAGCAGCGCGGCGATCACCTCGGAAGGCTTTCTGGGGGCGACCTTCATCTCGTTGATCCCCGGCGGCGACACGGTTTCGCTCAAGGAAGGCGATACCATTGCCGATACCCAGGGGGCGATGGACCTGATGAGCATGGTCGGCCAGTTCATCAACAAGTCAGGCAGCCCGGCCGATTCCGCCCCGGCCGAAGGGGCGGCGAAGCCGTGAAGCCAGTCCTGCTGGGCGCCGTCGCGCTCGGCGGCCTGGTCGTCGCGGGAGCTGCGCTCGGCGGCTGGCAGGCGATCAGCCAGGAACAGGCACCGATCGAAGCGGTCCCGGCCGACGAGCAGCCGACCGCGCCGGCGCTGGCTCCGACCGGCGATGTCGCCGAAAGCGAAACGCCCGCCGCCAATGCCAGCGCGACCGCGGAGACGCCCCGGGCCGTCGTCGAGAAGATACCCGAGCGCGCGCTGGTGACGGAGGGCACGCCGATGGGACAGCGTGTCGCGGTGCTCGGCCTGCTGAACAAGCGCAACGGCGAATCACGCGACCTGACCCTGCGCCCCGGCCAGGCGATCCGCGTCGGCGATGTCGTCGTCCGCCTCCGCGCCTGCGAGACGACCGCGCCGTGGGAAGACCAGAAACTCACCGGCACCTTCACCCAGGTCGATGTGCGCAATCGGGACGGCACCTGGCGCCGCGTCTTTTCGGGCTGGCTGTACAAGGAATCGCCGTCGCTCAACGCGGTCGAGGATGCGGTCTATGATGTGTGGCCCAAGAGCTGCACGATGCTGTATCCGGATATCGGGCCCGATACGGTGCGTATTTCGGGATCGCTGGCCAAGCCATCGAGCGCGAAGAAATCGGGTGGGGACCAGCCGCCGGCGGCTCCCCCCGCGGGTGCGGGGCCCAGCACGCCGCCCGCCCCAACCCCCAGCGCGGCATCCAACAGCGCGACATAATCGTCGCGGGTCACTTCGATCGCGCCCAGCGACGTCAGGTGATCGGTGATGAACTGGCAGTCGAGCAGGCGAAAATGGCCGGCCTTCAGCCGTGCCACCAGCCACGCGAGCGCTACCTTCGACGCATTGCTCTCGCGGCTGAACATGCTCTCGCCGAAAAAGGCGCCGCCCAGCTTGACCCCATATAGTCCGCCGACCAGCCGCCCGTCATGCCAGCATTCGACCGAATGGGCGTGGCCGCGGCGGTGGAGATCGGCATAGGCGACCTCGATCGCCGGGTTGATCCAGGTGTCCGGCCGATTCTCGGTGCTTTCCGCGCACAGCGCGACCACCTGGGCGAAGGCAGTGTCGACGGTGACGGTGAAGCGATCGGAACGGATCGTCTTGGCGAGCGAGCGCGACAGGCGGAAGGAATCGATCGGCAATATGCCGCGCTTCTTGGGTTCGACCCAATAGACATCGTCCGCCACGCGGCTGTCCGCCATCGGGAAGACCCCGATCGAATAGGCTCTGAGCAGCAGGTCCGGATCGATCGCCTTCATCGCATACCCCGATGGACCCGATTATAGCGGAAGCGGGCCAAAGCGGAAGATGTTCCCCGCTACCGCGCCCGGATCGGGCAGACGCGAATCATTGGCCTGCCTTCATCGCTTCGCGTTCGCGCCGGGCGGCCTCGAGGAACTGGCGCATGCAGCCGGTCTGGCCGCCGGTGCCATGCGGTGAGCAGCTGTTGGGCAGGCCCTTCTGGCTGACCATGTCGAGCGTGCGGGTGCGCTCGGTCCAGCTGACCGCGGGCTCATCGGTCTTCTTGTGCTTCCGCAGCTGTTTGGGGATGCGATAGCGGTCGCTCTCGGGCTGGCGCGCACAGACGATGATCTCGTCATCCTTGCTGCGCGGGCAGGGATCTTCGCCATAGACGACAAGCGTGCTGATCCGGGGGGGAGGCGCTTCTGCGAGCGATTCCCCCGGTCCGGCGGCGGCGAGCGGCGCTGCGAGGAGCAGCGCGACGGGGAGCAGGGCCTTCATGATTCCAGCTAATAGGCGGGCGGCTTTCCGGGGGCTGAATGAACCTTCCCCGGACAGGGCGATCAGAATTTGATTCCGCACTTCTTCCCGTCGGCCTTGTCCTCGTCGCAGGCCTTGCGGGCGAGTTCGCGGAAACAGCCCGAAGCGCCGCCGGGGCCGCTGGTCGAGCAGCTCTGGACGCCGCTGCGGCCGACATATTCGAGGCTCGCGGCGCGATCGCCCCAGGTCTCGTTGCCCCGCCCCTCGGTACGGCGCAGCTGTTCCGGAATGCGGTAGCGCTCCGATTCCGGCGCGCGCTGGCACACCACGATTTCCTCGCCGTTGCTGGTCGGGCAGGGGTCGCTGCCGAAGATGGTCAGCACCCGCTCGGTACGCTGCGCCTGGGCCGCAGTCGGGGGCAGCAGCGGCGCTGCGGCGGCGATCAGGCCGAGCATCGCCAGCGCCGGAGGAAGCAAGCGGTGAGTCATCATCGGCGCAGATCCTGTCCTGTGGTGGTTGCTTATATGTGGCGGGAAAGCCCGATGGCAATGCGGCAGCCGAGCCTTATTGCTCCCGACAGCAGCGGATAAGCGGGCGCCTGCTCGGCCCCGGCGGCGATGGCGGCGTCGTGGTGCTCGACCTCCTCCGCGCGGAACTCCTCGATCAATCCGCTCAATTCGGGATCGCCGTCGCCGATGGCGTCGAGCTGTTCGCCATAATGACGCTCGATCTCGGTCTCGATCGCCGCGGTGCAGGCCATCGCCGCCCGCGGACCGATCAGGGCGGTCGCGGCCCCCAGCGCGAAGCCGGCGACGTTCCAGACGGGCTGCAGCGCGGTGGGGCGGACGCCGCGACGCGCCACGAGCGCATCGAAGATTTCGCGATGCCGGGCCTCCTGTTCGGCCATGCGGGCGATCGTGCGGGCGTCGGACGATCGCTGCCCCATCACCGCGAGCTGCCCGGCATAGATGCGGGTCGCGCCATATTCGCCGGCCTGGTCGACGCGCAGCATGGCCGCACGCTGGGCTTCATCCGCATTCATGGCCTGCGCCTCCAGAGGGCGACGATGCCGATCGCGCCGAGAATCGAGAAGATCGCATTGAAGCCCGCCAGCGAGATGCCGAACAGGGTCCATTGCGGCACATCGCACTGGATCATCGGGGTGGCCATGATCTGGGCCATGATGTCGGCGCTGGACTGCGCCGTGACGGGCGCCGAGCAGCGGGTGATGCCCTGCCAGAAATGATATTCCACCCCGGCGTGGAAGATGCCGATCAGGCCGCTGACGAGGATCGCCGCGACGGCAAGGCCGACGAGGACACTGCCGAGCGGCTTTTCGGGGACGAGGAAGGCAAGGGCGGCGAGCAGGATCGCGGCATAATGCGGCCAGCGCTGCCAATGGCACATCTCGCAGGGGAAGAGGTGGCCGATATATTGCGAACCCAGCGCCCCCGCCATCAGCGCCGTCGGAATGAGCAGGGCAGCGAGCCGGGCCTGGGCGAAGCGGGTCATGGAAGGCGCATAGCAATTTCAAACGTCATGCTGAACCTGTTTCAGCGTGACGAATATTTGCTGAGAGCGGTTTCCTTACTTCGCGCCGCGCTTGGCACCGGCCAGCGCGGTGCGCAGCGCCGGCTGGCTCATCCGCGATAGCGTCTTGATCGCATAGTCGAGCTGGAAGTCGTCGATGCCCTGCTTCTTCAGCCCCTCGGCGGTCAGCTGGAAGCGGGGATCGGGCTTGCCGTCATCCTCGAGCACCTTGTCGTCGACCTTGGCCTCGTTGATCAGGTGGCGGCGCAGATCGGCCTCGCGCAGGCGCGGCCGCGCCTTGTAGTCGGCATCGCTGAGCTGGGGCACGACGATATCGGGCTTGATCCCGCCTTCCTGCACCGACCGACCGGACGGGGTGAAGTAGCGCGCCGTGGTCAGCTTGAGCGCGGTGTCGTCGCTGAGATCGAGCACCGTCTGCACCGATCCCTTGCCGAAGCTGCGCTCGCCCATCACCAAAGCGCGCTTCTGGTCCTGCAATGCTCCGGCGACGATCTCGGCGGCGGAGGCCGAGCCGGCGTCGACGAGCACGATGACCGGCAGGCCATGGGCCAGATCGCCCGGCGTGGCGTAGCGGCGCTCGATGTCGTTCTTTTCGCGGCCGCGCTGCGAGACGATCTCGCCGCGCTCGAGGAAGATGTCCGACACGTCGATCGCCTGATCGAGCAGCCCGCCCGGATTCGAGCGCAGGTCGATCACATAGCCCAGCGGATCATGGCCGAGCGACTTCTGGATGCCGGCGATCGCCGCGCGCACCGAATCGCCGGTATTGGAATTGACGAAGGTGTTGATGTTGATGACGCCGACGTCGTTCTTGACCTCCCACTTGACCGGCTTGAGCTGGATCACCTCGCGGGTCAGCGCCACGTCGAACGGCTTGTCGCGGCCGGGGCGCACGACCGTCAGCGAGATTTTCGTGCCCGGCTTGCCGCGCATCTGGTCCACCGCCTCGTCGAGCGAGCCGCCATAGAGCAGCTTGCCGTCGAGATGGGTGATATAGTCCCCGGTCTTCAGGCCGGCCTTGGCGGCGGGCGTGTCTTCCTGCGCGGTCATGATCTTGACCGCGCCGTCCTCCATGGTGACGGACAGGCCGAGGCCGCCATAGCTGCCCTGGGTCTGGGTGCGCATATTCTGGCGGTCGCGGGCGTCGAGATAGGCGCTGTGCGGATCGAGGCTGGCGAGCATGCCGTCGATCGCGCCCTTGATCAGGGTGCGATCGTCGACCTTCTCGACATAGTCCGAGCGGACCCGCTCGAACACGCTCATGAACTGATCGAGTTCCTTATAGGTGCTGACGTCGACCGCGCCGATCGCGGGCGCCAGGGTGGCGGCGATCATGCCGGCGCCGAACAGTCCAACCGAACGCAACAGGGTCTTCGTCATCAATTCTCGCCCGCTCCAGGAAGCCTGTATCCTACAATTTTTTGACGTGACGGGAAATAGCGCCCCTTGCCGTCCAGACTTAAGTCGAAAATGGTAAGAACCCGATGATATTTCAATGCCTTGGCGCCGCCGATCGATGGTACGTCGTCGCCGCGGCCGTCATCGGCGCGAAACGATCGGCAATATGTCGATCGGCTGGCCGTTGCGGCGCAGTTCGACGGTAATGCGCGGCTCGCCGCCACCGGCGACGCCGATCGGGCTGCCCTGAATCAGTTCGTCGTCCGCCTTGACGCCGAGCCGCCCCAGGCCGGTGACGAGGGTCGCCCAGCCATTGTCATGCTCGATGATCACGATCCGCCCGAAGCTGCGGAAGGCGCCCGCATAGGCGACGCGGCCCGCGGCGGGCGCCACCACCTGTGCGCCGCGCGCGGTGGCAAGCGTCAGGCCGCGCGCGCGCACGCCCGATTCGGACAGCTCGCCCATGCCGCTGACCAGCCGGCCGAGCACGGGCAGCCGATAGGGCGGCGGCGAGCTCGCGGCGGCGGCGAGCCGCTCCAGCTCGGTGGGCGGCGGCATGGCGGCCCGGCCCGGCAGGCGGGGGCGCAATAGCGGCCCGGGCAGGTTCGCCAGCCGGGCGCGCAGGCCGGCCTGGCTGTCGAGGTCCTCGATCAGCTGGGCGATATCCCGCGCCTTTTCGCCCATCGCGATCATCCGGTCCTGCGCGGCCATGGCATCGTCGACCAGCCCCTGCGATCGCTGCCGCTGCAGGGCTTCGAGCCGGGCGAGCGCACGGCGGTCGATCTCGATCTGGGCCTGCTGGCGCCGCAGCTCGGCAACCGCCTGCCCGGCGCGATGGCGCAGCGCGTCGCCGCGCGCCACCTCGGCCCGCAGGTCCGCGGTGCGCGCCCGGATCTCGGGCAGCGCCGAGCCGAGCAGCGCACGGACATGAACCATGTCGTCGACCGAACCGGGCTGGACCAGCGCCAGCGCCGCCGGTCGGCGGGCCATCGTCTGGAGCGCGGCGGTCAGGCGCACGATCGGTCCCTGCCGCTCGGCAAGGCGGGCACGCTGGCGGACGCGCAGCCGGTCGACGATCCGCAGCTGCGCCTCGGCTGCCGCGATCCGCGCCTCCGACGCCTGGATGGCGGCGGCGGCGGCGGCCTGCTCGGCACGCGCGCGGTCGGCGGCACGGGCGGTTGCGCGCGCCTGCCGTTCGAGCGCGGCGGCGCGGGCCGACGCGAGGGCGGCCTGATGTTTCGCCGTGGCGAGCGCGCGTTGCTGCTCGACAGTGCCGGGATCGGCAGGCGCGGCCAGGAGGGGGGCGGCGAACAGGATGGCGAGCGCCATGGCAATGAGCTTACCCGCTGCCATCAGCCTTCCCTGTGATAGGGATGCCCGGCCAGGATGCTGGTCGCGCGCCACAATTGTTCGGCCAGCATTGCGCGGGCGAGCATGTGGGGCCAGGTCGCCTTGCCGAAGGCGAAGAGCAGGTCGGCGTCGCGGCGCTGCGCCTCGTCGAAGCCATCGGCCGCACCGATCAGGAAACGGGCCTCGCGGCGGCCGTCATCGCGCCAGCGGCCGAGTTTGTCGGCAAAGGCCATCGAGCCGAGCTGATCGCCCTTTTCGTCGAGCATGATGATGACGGTGCCCGCCTCACGCGACGGCATGCGCCCGCCGGTATCGGGCAATTCGGTGACGCGGGTCGGCCAGGCGATCCGCTTCAGATAGCGATCGACCAGATCGGCCTCGGGACAGCGGCCGATCTTCCCCCTGGCGACGATATGCAGCAGCAAGTCTAAAGCCTGATCGTTGGAGGAGGAGGCGGCATGGCGCTTCCGACGATAACGTGAATCAGGCTGCCATCAAGGGCGCCGGTCCCCTGCCGCTGTTCTGGATCAGGCCTGCGCTGCGACCGGGGCGGGCGCGTCGCCGAAATTCCACATCCGCTCGAGATTGTAGAAGCTGCGCACCTCGGGACGGAACAGGTGGATGATCACGTCGCCCGCGTCGATCAGCACCCAGTCGGCGGTTGGCAGCCCCTCGATGCGGACACTGCGGCCGAGCTCGGTCTTGATCTTGTCGGCGAGCTTCGTCGCCATCGAGGCGACCTGGCGGGTCGACCGGCCCGAAGCGATCACCATATGATCGGCGATCGACGATTTCCCCGCGAGCGGAATGGTCACGGTCTCGACGGCCTGATCGTCGTCGAGCGATTTCAGCACGAGCTCATGAAGCCGGGCCGAAGGGTCTGCATCCTTGGTGCCTGGGGAGGCGCCGATGCTGTTCGTGGCGGTCAATGTAACTCCTATGGCAGCGGCCGGCGCGTCAAACGGTCGCGCAGGCCTCGGTTGTCGTGGGAAAGATGCCAGCCTGGGTCCTTGGCCCGGAGCCGCGTTGCGGAGCCGCGATCAGGATAAAAGTGCAGCAGCACGAGGGCCGGCGGTCTCCATCTCGTCCATGATGTCGCCTTGGCCGCGGGTCGGACGAAGCGCCGTAGCCAGCCCATCGCCCTGGAGGCGCGGGCACCCCCATCATAGCCCGGACGGGCGATCACGGCAATGGCGACCCGCCGCGCTATGCCGCGCCAGTCGCGCCACCGGTGGAATTGCGCCAGATTGTCGGCGCCCATAATCCAGATGAAGCGGCGATTGGGATAGCGGCGGACCAGTTCGCGCAGCGTATCGGCGGTATAGCGGGTGCCCAGCCGCGCCTCGATCGCGGTCGGCCGGATCGGCGCGCGCCGCGCCATCCGCTGGGCCGAGGCGAGTCGGGCGGACAAGGGCGCCATGTCCGCCGCGCTGTCCTTGAGTGGATTGCCGGGCGACACCAGCCACCAGACTTCGCTCAGGCCCAGCGCGCGGATCGCGAAGCGGCTGATATGCCGATGGCTGTAATGCGCGGGATTGAAGCTGCCGCCGAGCAGGCCGGTGGGGATCATGGCCGGGCTGTAGCTTGTGCGGCGGGCGTGGGGAAGCCCGATACCCCTTCGGTCGCGCTGCCGAGTCGGATCGGAAAGGGCAGTACGGCCCGATAGTCGGCCATGCTCAGCCCGCCGGGCCGGGCAATCCGATGCGCGATCAGAAAGGCATCGGCCACGATTTCCGCCTGCTGTTCGATTCCATAGCGGGCGAAGGGGCGGCCCGGCTCCAACCTATAGGCATAGCGGCAGAAGGGATGGCGCATCAGCGGCAGATACCAGCGGCCGCGCGTCTGCGCCTGCCAGACATGGACCATCTCGTGGACGAACAGCGCCTGCATGTCGAGCGGTGCGGCGGCGTAACAGGCGCGGTACAGCACGCCGTCCGGATGGCACCAGATCGCGCCGTCGGGAGCCATCACGACATTGCGGGGCTGCAGCGGGAACCAGCGGGCGCGATGAACCCGCACCCGGCCCGAATCGATCGCGTCGCCGAACACGGCGTGGCTCAGCGCGCTCTCGCCGGCGGTGAGGGGGCGGGTGGTCATGCGCCTTATATAGGGAAACTTCGCACTGAAGGGACGTTGGCCTGCTTCATTCCCAATTCAGCGGCGCTTCGCCATAAGCGGGCACCGAAACAAATATAGGAAAATCATGCGGTCCCTTGCCCTGTCCCTGATCCCCGCCCTTGTCGCGGCGGCGCCCGCCGCCGCGCAGACCGGTTCGCTCGAGCAGGTTTCCGCGCATCTGCGCGGGATCAGCACGATGACGGCCGATTTCGTGCAGACCGATCGGAACGGCAAATCGGTCAGCGGCACGCTGACCCTGCGCCAGCCCGGCAAGGTGCGGTTCCAATATCAGAAGGGCGTGCCGCTGCTGATCGTCGGCGACGGCAAGGCGCTGACGATGATCGATTATTCGGTGCGTCAGGTGTCGCGCTGGCCGGTCGGCAATTCGCCGCTGTCGGTGCTGATCGATCCGCGCAAGGACATGAGCCGCTTCGCCCGCATCGTGCCGGCGCCAGTGCCCGGCATGATCTCGGTCGAGGCGCGCGACCCGAAACATCCCGAATTCGGCACGATCACGATCGTCTTCGCGCGGGGCAGCGGCCCGGGCGGGCTGGCGCTGCAGGGCTGGACCGTGCTCGACGCCCAGAATGGCCGCGCGACCGTGCGTCTGTCCAACCAGCGATTCGGCGTGCCGATTTCCGACAAAGCGTTCCTCTGGGACGACCCACGCCCGAAAGGCCCCCGAAAATAACGGAGCCGTTCATTTAGGCGACAGGTTGGGCGCCCTAAAAGCTTTCTCAGCGGTCGCGATCTTCCTCGGGATTCCCCCCTGTTGCTCGAGGAACCCATCGCGCCCCGCCTGCGTGACGAACGTCAGGTCGGCCCTCGCTCCCCGCCCCCGGAGCGAGGGCCATTCCTTTTTTGGGGCATGGCGACAGCCGAGCCTTCCCTTAGGGATTTTGCCCGATGCGCGAAATTATGTGCACTTGCAGACAAAAATCCGGTAGCTTGTAACACAGTTGTAACAAGGGCTGCGGCTTTTGGGGCTGTCGCGGTCGTCAGGGGGTTCGTTGAACGCCGCGCACGTCCTGCTGTCCAGCCTGTGCCGGGAGCCTGACCGGGCTCGTCAGCGTCTGCTTCGCGAGAAGATAGGCAAGCTTCCAAATTTCCGGCACCTCGATCTGGTCGAGGTGTTGCGCCACAATCCCTTCTTCGAGCTCGACCCCGTCGATGTCGGCAGCATCGATTCGGCCTTGGACGATCCCCATCCGGAATGGGAACTCCTGCGTAGCCGCCAGGCGGCCCGGCTGGACGGCCGGCGGATCGGTATCTTCGCCATGCCGAAATCGGGCTCGTCCTTCGCCAGCGCGGCGATTTCCAGCGCGCTGGGCCTGCCGACCTTCGGCCTGACCAGTGGCGCGGCCGACACCGGTGAGACGGCAAGCTTCTTCGGGATCAACGGCCGCGAGCAGGAACTCGACGAACTGGCGATCATCCTGCAGACCGTGCGCGGGTACGGCAGCTGGATCGCCCAGCACCACACATGCTTCACGCCCTATTTCGGGCTGCAGCTGCGTTTTTTCGGCATTCGCCCGGTGATGATGGTGCGTAACATCTTCGACGCGATCGTCTCGATGGACGACATGATCGTCGCCTGGCGGAAGACCGGCGACTGGTGGGGTGATCCCTATAGCCTGCCGCTGGACTATCATGAGCGGGAGTGCGACCTCCGTCTGGCGATCCTCTGCCGGGAATTCGGCGTCTGGCTGATCAACTTCCACGTCGGCTGGATGCGTGGCGTCCGGCTCGGCCTCGTCGATCCGCTGGTGCTCAGCTACGAGGAGGATATTCTCGTACCCGATCGCTTCGTCGCCCGGGTCGGCGAGCATTTCTCGATGGACGATGCGCAACGCGATCGGCTGCGGGGCTATGTTGCCGCCCCAGACCGGAATGTGACGCGCTTCAACAAGGGTGTCGCGGGCCGCGGCAGCGATATCCCGGACGCGGACCGCCATCGGCTGATCGACCACGCCCGCCTGTTTGCCGACGAACTGGGCAATGCCGGCATGACCCGGCTGTTCGGAGCGCTCTGAGCGGCGCTCATCCGATGATGGTCGGGGAGACAGGATTCGAACCTGCGACCCCCTGGTCCCAAACCAGGTGCGCTACCAGCCTGCGCCACTCCCCGACAGGAGGGCCGCTATAGGAGAATGGCGGCTTCCGCAATATCACCCGTCCCATTCGGCGATGAATGGAGGCGGAGCAGCAGCGCCATGCAACTTTACGGCTATTTTCGGTCCTCGGCGGCCTATCGCGTGCGGATCGCGCTCAATCTCAAGGGCATGGCGGCGGATCATGTGCCGGTCCATCTTGTGAAGCCCGGGCCGCTGCCGGCCTATCGTGACGCCGTGAATCCGCAGGGGCTGCTGCCGGCGCTGGAGAGCGACGGGGACGGGCTGATCGTCCAGTCGCTCGCGATCATCGACTATCTGGAGGAGCTGCAGCCCGAACCGCCGCTGCTGCCACAGGGCCTTGCCGAGCGCGCCTATGTCCGCGCGGCGGCGCTGCTGATCGCCTGCGACATCCATCCGCTCGCGAATCTCAGGGTGCTGCGCTACCTCAAGCAGGAGCTGGGGCAGGAGCAGGACGCGATCGACGCCTGGTATCGTCACTGGGTGGAAGACGGGCTGGCGCGGCTGGAAGCCTTCGTGCGCGACGGCGGGCGGAGCGGGGCTTTCCTGCATGGCGACAGGCCGACCATGGCCGATTGCTGCCTGGTACCGCAGCTGTTCAACGCCCGGCGGCTGGCGTGCGACCTGTCGGGCTTCCCGACGCTCGTCGCGATCGACGCACGTTCCGCCGGCATCGAGGCTTTCAGCCTGGCGCACCCGTCGGTTCAGCCGGACGCCGAGTGAGGACGGAGCGGGCGGAAGAAAATGGTCGGGGAGAGAGGATTCGAACCTCCGGCCCCTGCCTCCCGAAGGCAGTGCTCTACCAGGCTGAGCTACTCCCCGACGGAGATCCGGTCGTTTTTTCGGCTCGGGAGCCGACCGGATTGAGCCAAGTCGGGGCGCTATAGGGGCCGGTCCGATTCCCTGCAAGAGGGCTGTTGCGCGTTTTTTGGCGGAGCGGGCCGGTATCGCTGGTTCAGCTATGCTGAAACCCGGTCTCATGGACCGGTGCCTTGCGGGCGAAGCCGACCGCGGCGAAGGCGGCCAGCACCCCGAAGGCGCCGGCGATGGTGAAGGCGGGCAGGTAGCTGCCGGTCTGTTCGCGGATCAGCCCCGCGCCGAAGGCCGCCACCGCCGCGCCGATCTGGTGGCCGGTCATCACCCAGCCGAAGATGATCGGCGCCTTTTCCTCGCCGAAATGGCGATTGGCGAGCGCGACGGTCGGCGGCACCGTCGCAACCCAGTCGAGCCCGTAGAAGATCGCGAAGAGCAGCAGCCCGGTCGACTGGAAGTCGAGCAGCGGCAGCGCCATCAGCGACAGGCCGCGCAGGCCATAATAGACGAACAGCAGCTTGCGCGGATCGTAGCGGTCGGTGAGCCAGCCCGAGGCGGTGGTGCCGAGCAGATCGAACAGCCCCATCAGCGATAGCAGACCGGCCGCCTGGACCGGGGCGATGCCATTATCGCCGCAATAGGCGATCAGATGTGTGCCGACGAGGCCGTTGGTGGTCAGCCCGCAGACGAAGAAGGTGCCGAACAGCAGCCAGAAGATCGGGGTGCGGATGCCTTCCATCAGCGTGCTGATCGCCGTGGAAGCGCCCCGCGCCGGGCCGGTTCGCGCCGCCGCCGCCGTCGCTGCCTCGCCATAGCGGGTGCCGCCGATCGCCGCCGGGTCCTCCGGCATCAGCAGCCAGACCACCGGGATCAGGCACGCCGCGCCCAGCCCCACGCTCAGCGCGACCGGGGTCCAGGCGCCGTTGCGCGTCAGCCACGCCAGCACCGGCAGGAAGAGCAGCGATCCGGTCGCGGTGCTGGCGGTGAGCAGTCCCATCATCAGCCCGCGCCGCGCCGCGAACCAGCGATTGATGACGGTCGCACCCAGTACCGGCGCGATCGCGCCGCTGCCGATGCCGGAGACCAGCCCCCAGCTCAGCACATAATGCCAGCGCTCGGTCATCCACAGGCTGGACAGGGTGGCGAGGGCCATCAGCGCGAGGCCGCCGATCATCGTCCGCCGGATGCCGATCGTCTGCATCAACCCGGCGGCGAAGGGGCCAGTGAGGCCATAGAGGAAGATGCCGATCGCCGCGGCGAACGATATGGTGGCGCGGTCCCAGCCGAAATGCGCTTCCAGCGGCAGCATCATGACGCTGGGCGCGGAGCGCAGTGCCGCCGCGACGAGCAGCGCGACGAATGTCACCGCGATCACGACGAAGGCGTAATGCTGTCCAGTTGCGCGGCGGTGAAGCATTGTCGTCAGGTGCCGATCGGCATCCGGTCGTGCAAGCCCGAAGATGGATCCGTCACCCCGGCCCGGCCGGGATGACGGAATATGCGATAGTGTCAGGCGACCTTGGCCGCCTTCGCTGCCTCGATCGCCTCGACGACGATCCGGCGCGCCTCGTCGGCGTCGCCCCATGTGCCGATCCGGACCCATTTCTTGGGCTCGAGATCCTTGTAGTGGGTGAAGAAATGCTCGATCTGCTGCATGATGATCTCAGGCAGATCGTCCTTCTCGTCGACCTTGGAATAATAAGGGAAGGTGCCGTCGACGGGCACGGTCAGCAGCTTTTCGTCGCCGCCTGCCTCATCCTCCAGCTTGAGCACCGCGATCGGGCGGACCCGCACCACGCAGCCGGGGATGAAGGGAGAGCGCGACACGACCAGCGCATCGAGCGGATCGCCGTCCGGCGACAGCGTGTGCGGCACGAAGCCGTAATTGGCCGGATAGCGCATCGGCGTATGGAGGATGCGATCGACGAACAATGCGCCCGACTTCTTGTCGAACTCATATTTGACGGGTTCGCCGCCCACCGGCACTTCGATGATGACGTTGAGGCTGGTGGGCGGATCGTCGCCCACGGGGATGAGGTCGATGTTCATGGCCGCGCCTTTATGCTGCACCGCACCCGATTCCAAGCGGCAATCGCGATGATTTGGCGGAATTCCGCGATGGAAAGGCTTTAGGCGCGCCAAGCACCCTTAAATGCCGCCCGGGCCCATGGAAAACCGGTTCCCACTTTTCGGTGCGATGCTTTAAGGGCGCGCATCATGAGCAAGATCGAAACACCACGCCCCATCCGGGGCACACAGGACATGCTGGGCGAGCAGGCACTGCGCTTCGGGCATGTCGTGGAGACGTTCGACAGGGTGCGCCGCCTCTATGGTTTCGGCCGGGTCGAGGTGCCGATGTTCGAGCCGACCGCCGTGTTCGCGCGTTCGCTGGGCGAGACCACCGACGTCGTCTCCAAGGAGATGTATAGTTTCGAGGATCGCGGTGGCGATTCGGTCACGTTGCGGCCCGAGTTCACTGCCGGCATCGCCCGCGCCTATCTGACCGAAGGCTGGCAGCAGCATGCGCCGCTGAAGGTCGCGACCCACGGCGCGCTGTTCCGCTATGAACGGCCCCAAAAGGGGCGCTATCGCCAGTTCCATCAGCTCGACGCCGAGGTGATCGGCTCGGCCGAGCCGCAGGCCGATATCGAACTGCTCTGCATGGCGGACCAGCTGCTGCGCGAGCTGGGCGTGTCGGACGGCGTCACCCTGACCCTCAACACGCTGGGCGACGGCGCGACGCGCGAAGCCTGGCGCGCGGCGCTCGTCACCCATTTCGAGCGGCATCGCGGCGATCTGTCGGAGGACAGCCAAGAGCGGCTGGCGAAGAATCCGCTGCGGATTCTCGATTCGAAGGATTCCCGCGACCGGCCGATCGCCGACGCCGCGCCCGAGATCGACAGCTATCTTTCGGCCGAGGCCGGCGCCTTCTTCACGGCGGTCACCCGCGGCCTCGATGCCGCCGGGGTCGCCTGGACCCGCAATGCGCGGCTGGTGCGGGGGCTCGATTATTATCGCCATACCGCCTTCGAGTTCGTCACCGACCGGCTTGGCGCGCAGGGCACCGTGCTGGGCGGTGGCCGCTATGACGGACTGATCGAGGCGCTGGGCGGCCCGCCGACCCCTGCCGTCGGCTGGGCGGCGGGGATCGAGCGGCTGGCGATGCTGATCGGCGCGCCCGACCCCGAGCGGATCGATGTCGCGATCGTCCCGATGGGCGATGCCGCGCAGCTGATGGCGAGCCGGGTGCTGGCGGAACTGCGCCGGGCCGGTATCGCCGCGGACATGGCCTATAAGGGCAATATGAAGAAGCGGATGCAAAAGGCCGATGCGAGCGGAGCGCTCTGGGCGGTGATCATCGGCGACGATGAGGTGGCGAAGGGCGAGGTCGCGCTGAAGCATATGGTCGACCAGACCCAGAGCTGGGTGGCCGTCGACAAGCTCGCCGAAACGCTGCGGGGCTGAGGGGGCATGGCGGGAATCAGTTCGGCGCGGATCGCGCAGATCGAGGCGCGACGGGACGAGCTGCAGGCGCTGATGTCGCGCGGCGACCTGCCGTCCGACCAGTTCGTGCAGCTGTCGAAGGACTATGCCGAGATCGAGCCGGTCGCGGTGGCGGCGGGCGAGGTGCGGCGGCTGCGCGCCGAGCTCGATGTCCTGAAGGGCATGGCCGAGGATGACGAGGGCGATGCCGAGCTGCGCGCGATGGCGGTCGAGGAGGCGGAGGATATCCGGTCCCGGCTGCCGGAGGCCGAGCGGGCGCTGGCGCTGCGGCTGCTGCCGCGCGACGCGGCGGACGAGCGCTCGGCGATGCTGGAGATCCGCGCCGGTACCGGTGGCGACGAGGCGGCGCTGTTCGCGGGCGATCTGTTCCGCATGTATCAGCGCTATGCCGAGGATCGCGGCTGGCGGGTCGAGCTGATGTCGGCGAGCGCGGCCGATCTCGGCGGATATAAGGAAGTGGTGGCCAGCGTCACCGGCGCCGGCGTGTTCGCGCGGCTGAAGTTCGAGAGCGGGGTGCACCGCGTCCAGCGCGTGCCCGTCACCGAGTCGGGCGGGCGCATCCACACGTCCGCCGCGACCGTCGCGGTGCTGCCGGAGGCGGAGGAGGTCGATGTCCAGATCGACGAGGCGAAGGATCTCAGGATCGACGTCTATCGCTCGTCGGGGCCGGGCGGCCAGTCGGTCAACACCACCGACAGCGCGGTGCGGATCACGCATATCCCGTCGGGGCTGGTCGTCATCCAGCAGGACGAGAAGTCGCAGCACAAGAACAAGGCGAAGGCGCTCAAGGTGTTGCGCACCCGCCTGTATGAGATCGAGCGTGAGCGGCTGGCAAGCGCGCGGGCGGGCGCGCGCAAGTCGATGGTCGGATCGGGCGACCGTTCGGAGCGCATCCGCACCTATAATTTTCCGCAGGGCCGGGTGACGGATCACCGCATCAACCTGACCCTCCACCGCCTGCCCGAGATTCTGGAGGGGCCGGGGCTGGAGGAACTGGTCGGCGCGCTGATCGCCGAGGACGAGGCCGAGCGGCTGGCGCAGCTGGATGGCTGAGCGCGTCCGCGCCGCGCTGGCGCGGGCGGCGGCGGATCTCGCCGCGACCAGCGAAACGGCCCGGCTCGATGCCGAACTGCTGATGGCGCATGCGCTGGGCGTGGAGCGCGAGGCGATGCTGCTGGGGCGGCTCGACGATCCGGTGCCGGTGGGCTTCGCGCCCCTGGTCGCGCGTCGTGCGGGGCATGAACCGGTCGCCTATATTATCGGCTATCGCGACTTCTGGACGATCCGGCTCGCGGTTGCGCCCGGCGTGCTGATCCCGCGGCCCGACAGCGAGACCCTGATCGAGGCGGCGGTGGCGCATTTCGGCCGGCCGGGGCCGGCGCGCATCCTGGATCTGGGCGTCGGGTCGGGCGCGTTGCTGTGCGCGGCGCTGGCGGAATGGCCGCAGGCGACCGGCCTGGGCATCGATGCGTCCGCAGCCGCGGCGGCGATCGCACAGGGCAATGCGGAGCGGCTTGGGCTGGCGGAGCGCGCAGCGATTCGTCTGGGCGACTGGGGGGCGGGGATCGACGAATGTTTCGACCTGATCCTGTGCAACCCGCCCTATGTCGAGCGCGACGCGGGGCTGGCGCCCGATGTGGCCCGGTTCGAGCCTGCAGGCGCGCTGTTTGCCGGCGCCGACGGGCTGGACGACTATCGCCGCCTTGCACCGCAAATCGGCCGGTTGCTGGCACCGGGCGGGCTTGCCGCGATCGAAATCGGCGCGGATCAGGCGGATAGCGTGCTGGCGCTGGTTGTGGAGGCGGGACTGGTCGGATCGGTGCGCACCGATCTTGCCGGCCGTGACAGGGTCATCCTCGTCAAAGCGTGATCCTTTTGTCGCACCGCCGGATTATTCCGCTTGGAAAATGCCGCGCGAGCCCCTACATCGAGGCCATAGACAGGGCTCGGGATGCCACAGCGCACCGGCTCGATGCTACGACCTCCAATGCCAGGGGCGCCGATTGTGGGCGGCCATGACGTGTGGCGGATGCGGGCCCCAACGGGTTCGCGCCTGTGGGCGGCGTGCATCATTTTAACGGTTTGGGGCATTGCCCCTGATGGTATCCGGGACGGTCCCGGTGTGGGAGTGGTGAACCGATACCACCAGTGACGAGGACATCGGAAAGTTGATCAATAATCGGCAAAACGGCCGCCGTCGCGGTCGTGGCGGTGGGCCGGGTGCGCCTCGGCCGAATGGTTCGAACGGCGGCCAGGATCGTGGCAATCGCATCGACAACCGCGCGCGTGGCAATGCCGCCCAGCTGCTCGAGAAATACAAGGCGCTGGCGCGCGACGCCCAGATGCAGGGCGATCGCGTCAACACCGAATATTATCTGCAGTTCGCCGATCATTATTTCCGCGTGCTGAGCGAGACCCGCGCGCGCTTCGAGGATCAGCAGCCGCGTCCGCGCCGTGACGACTTCTCCCAGCAGTCCGACGAGGATTATGCGGACGAGGGCGATCGCATCGGCGGCGACGAGCGGCAGCAGGCTCCCGAACCGGCCTATGATCCGCGTGATCGCGCGCCGCGTGCCGACTATGCCCGCAACCGGGACGATCAGCCGCGCGATCGCGAGCCCCGCGGCGACCGCGAAGCGCGTGGCGATCGTGAAGCGCGCGCGGAGCGCGAGCCCCGCGCCGAACGTCAGCCGCGTGCCGAGCGCGAAGCCCGCGAACCCAGGGTGGAGCGGCAACCGCGCGTCGAGCGTGAGCAGCAGGCCGAAGGGGCGCCGGTCGACCAGGCCGAGGAGAGCCGTCCGCGGCGCGGCCGCCCGCCGCGTGTCGAGCGCAGCGTGGAGGCAGCAGAGCCTGCCGCGTCCGCCGTGCAGCCCGTGCTGTTCGATGCGCCTTCGGAAGAGGATGAGCCGCGTCCGGTCCGTCGCCGCGGTCGCCCGCCCAAGGCGCAGGCCGTCGAGCAGATCGAGGCCGATCGGTTGCCGCCTTCGCTGTCGCTGTCGGCGCCCGACAATGATGGCGATGAGCCGACCGAACGTCCGCGTCGTACCCGCAAGCCACGGGGCGAAAGCGCCGCGGCCTGAGGGTATATGCACAGGATCATGGAAAGGGGGGTGTCCGCATGGGCGCCCCCTTTTTCATTGCGGGCAGCGCCCAGCCCTAGTCGCGGCGATCCCAACGGGCGCTCGGATCCTCATCGGGCCGGCCGACATCCTCGTCATGGCCCGTGCCCGAGCTCATGAAGATCAGCCCCATCAGCGCCCCGGCGAGCAATACCGACAGCGACACCCCCGCGCTGGTCGCCACCACGACCGCTACGGTGAGCGGCGATCCGTCCGCCCAGAGATAGAATAGTGCCGCGACGACGCTGAGCATCGCTGTCGCGATCACCCAGCGCATGATCCAGCGGAAGCGCATCCAGGCATGGGCGGCGGCGACGGGATCGGACAGGCGGTTATGCGGGCGGTTCATGGCTTCCCTTTGCGGCGGAAAAGTGGGATCATCAAGCCGTCAGGGACCCGGGCCACTTCCGGACCATCGAACCGGCGGCGCAGATCCGGGCCCGGCATGTTCAACTGTCCGCCTGTGGCGGGCCGGGGCGGGGGATGGAGGCCGATATGACCATTGCGACGATTCTCCAGGGGCGCGGTGAAAACCCCATTATCAGCATCTCGCCCGGCATGGCGGTGGTCGAGGTGGTGGCGCTGCTCGCCGACAAACGGATCGGTGCCGTTCCCGTGATCGAGCAGGAGCAGGTCATCGGCATCATGTCCGAACGCGACATGATCTACGGGCTGCGCAAGGACGGCGCGAAATTCCTCGATCGGGAGGTTCGTGACGTGATGACCGCGCCGGTGATCACCGTGACCAGCGACACCAGTCCGCTGGAGGCGCTGGCGATGATGACACGGCGGCGCATCCGCCATCTTCCGGTCGTTGACGACGGGGTGCTGGTCGGGTTCGTGTCGATCGGCGATCTGGTCAAGGCGCGGATGGAGCGGATCGAGGGCGAAGCCGCGGCGATGCGTGAGTATATCCAGACCGCCTGAATCGAAAAGCCGTCCACTTCAGGCACTTGCCGGTGGTGTGATTCCCGGCATCCCGAATCGCGCGGGGGTTGATTCGGGGTCGCCGGTTCCCATCCTGTGATCCTGGGCGGCGCGGAAATCCCGGAAAATCGGGCTCAATTCGCGCTGCACAATTTTTGTAATTTTTGTTGTTGACCGGTGG
>CAZJXG010000053.1:0-20659 GCA_964549965.1 uncultured Sphingomonas sp.
GGCGCGACCGGCAAGCGCGAGGCCGCAGTCTCGATCAGCTGTCCGATCAATACATTCGACCGCGCTACGTTCGAAACACGGATCGTCCGCGCGGTGGAAGGCGCCGCCGCCGAGATTTCAAGCGGCCTTGGCTACCGCGCCGCGGCCTGATCGTCGCGGTCAGCCGCAGTCTATTGCCGCCTTCAGCCTGGTCAGAAAAGCGAGCAGCGACGCCGCCGGATCCTCGCCCTGCTCGTGCATCACCGAAATCCCCCATTGCGCGAGGACCGCGTCCTGCACCGGATCCTGCTTGGGGGTGAACACATAGGACGCCGGACGATCGCGCTCCCGCCCGGATTCGCGCCATATCTGCCACAGGCGATAGAGCATCAGGCGGATGTTGAGATCGGATACGCTGTAGCCGACAAACAGCAGCGTACGGCCCAGCGCATCGGCCTTGAACTTGATCTCGAGCGGCGTGTCCGACGTCAGCCGCTTGAAATAGTCGGTCTCGGCCAGCACCAGTGATTCATCATCGTCGAAATCGCCGTGGAACTTGACGATCTGCGACAGGCCGATGTCGGCATTGACCACATCGCTGGTATTGGCGACCTTCACGAACGGCCGGCCATGGATACGATAGGCCATTTCGAGATTATTGTCGTAGTTGGTCGTGTAGATTATCGGAAAGTCGAGTTCCACGATCAGCTTGTGGATCTGCGATTCGCGGATGGTTTTCGCCGAGATTGTCCAGGTGCGGTCCATCCAGCTACGCAGCGGGCCTATGCTGCCATTCTTCAGACGATAATATTCGGCAAGCGTCTGATAGGACCAGCGGCCTGCCGGCTCGTCTTCGAGGCCGAGGTCGGCGCGCATATGATCGATCAGTTCCGACCATGATGGCAGCCCCACGCTCATCGAGACACCCGCCCCTGCGAACAGGATAGCCCGCTTGCTGCGTATCGCTTCGGCCAGCTTCTCTATCGGCGTCATGCGCTTGCTCCTGCGGCCGATACCGGCGGCGGAACGCGCGCCGGGCAGCGCCCCAGCAAGGCCAGCAGGCAGCAGGCCAGCAACATGATCGCGGCGGCGATAATCATCGGCACGCTATAGCTGCCCATCGCGTCGCGGCCGAATCCGAATAGCGCAGGGCCGACCGACGCTCCGATGAGGAAAATGGCGAGCAGATAGCCATAGATGGCGCCAAAGCTGCGTTGCCCAAAAAACCGCGTGATGAAGAGGGCGATGATGTCGCTTTCGGCACCAAAGCCCAGCCCGATCGTCAGCGCGACAGCGATCAGCAGGATCAGCGGCGCCATGGGACCGAGCAGCGCCGCCAGCAGGAAGCCGATCGCGGAGATCGCGAAGAACAGCAGCGCCACCCAGGGCGCGGGGAAGCGGTCGGCAAGCCAGCCGACCAGGACGCGGCCGAGGATAGTCGAAATGCCATATGTCGATGCGACCATCGCGGCCGCAGCGGTCGCAAAACCGCGATCCAGGGTCATTAGAGCGATATGCGGCACCACGCCGGTCAATGCCGCCGATGCCAGAAAGATCGCGCCACCCATGATGCGGAATTCGGCCGTACGCAACGCCTCGCCGAGGCTCAAGCCGTCGGCATTGACGGGCGCCGCCGCCGAATCGACAGGGCGCGGAAAGGCGACCAGCAGGTTGACCAGCATCGGCACCAGCAGGATCAGCGCCGCCATCGCCGTCAACGCCATCTGCCAGCTCGTCACTGTCAGTAACTTGCCCACCATCACCGGAACGATGGCATAGCCGAGCCCAAGGCCCGCCGCAGCTATGCCGATCGCCAGGCCGCGACGCTGCACGAACCATCCGGCTATCAGCTTGGTATAGCTGATGCTCTGGGTCCCGATCGTCAGCGCCCCCCACAGGAACGTAACGAGATAGAAAGCGGCGAGGCTATGGGTCAGCCAGCCGATCGCCAGAAACCCGGCGGAAAACAGGACGAGCGAGGGAAAGAGCACCCGCCGGACTCCGAACCGGTCGATCATCGCCCCCGTATAGGGCGAGGCCAGCACGCCGGCGACGTTGAAGAATGTGAGGCCCAGCATGATCTGGCCCCGGCCCCAGTCGAAATCGCCCTGCAGAGATGATGCGAACAGCCCGAACGAACCAAAGATCATCGGACCCGGGCTAAACGCCAGCCCGATTACCGCGCCCAGCAATACGCGCCATCCCGGATAGGCCGGCGAGGATTCGAGGGCGTGGATTCTTGGCCTGTCCATAGCGATGTCCTGCGATACCATATGCAATTTGGTCCCACTGATAAACAACTGTCTCATATACGAAACTATCATGCAATATGGCCAGACCGAATCCGCCCGGTAATGAGCGGTGATCATACAAATATCCAACCTATTGACAAAGGCCGAGTCGCGCCGCCATTGTCCCACTAGCAGGACAATGTTTCACTAATAAACCGAGATAGCGAATGGCCCAACTCAATCCCTTTCTCTCGCCGGGCGATTCGTCGGGCAAGGGTGGCGGTCGATTCATCGAGGACCCTGCTGCGGTCGAGAATATCGTGTTCCAGACGAGGGGCGAGCCCCTGACCCCCTTCGAAGACGCTCTCGCCGATGGGCTGATGGCGGCCTATGGCGGGGGCGCCGAGACGCTGGACCAGCTTGTCTCGGCGCTCAACGCACAGGGATGCACGGATCGCGCTGGCCGGATGTGGACCGCGGCAACGCTGACGGCGGATCTGGCCGCGGCAGCGACATTGTTCGCGAGCGCGGACGCCGCCCGATGATGACGCGCGACGAGAAGCGCGCGGTCGAACAGCGCATGAATCAAGGGCTCCGCGATCTGTGGTATCCAGTGGCGCCGAGCTGGATGGTCCGCGAAGCCCCGGTCGGCCTGGTACGCCTCTCCGAACGCATAGTCCTATGGCGCGACCGGGACGGGCGCCTCCATGCGATCAACGATCGCTGCCCGCATCGCGGTGCGCGGTTATCGATGGGCTGGAATCTGGGCGATCGCGTCGCCTGCTGGTATCATGGCATCGAGGTCGACGGACAGGGCGTCGTGCGCAGTGTCCCGGCGGCGGCCGATTGCCCGATGGAAGGTCGGACCTTCAATACCCCCTATCCGGTGATTGAGCGGGCGGGCGCGATTTTCCTGTGGTTCGGCAATGGCGATGGCCGCGCGCCCGATCCGCTCACCCTGCCAGATGAAATCTCCGACGAGGCCCAATGGGGCCACATATTGTGCACCGCGCATTGGAAGTGCAACCATCGCTATGCCGCTGAAAATGTCATGGACCCGATGCACGGCGCCTATCTCCACGCCCAGTCGCATTCCATGGCAGAGGGCGACAAGAGCGCGGTGATGCGCGCCCGCGATACCGAACATGGCTTCATCTTCGAAAAGACCAATCAGACCGGCGTCAATTTCGACTGGACCGAGTTCGGTAATACCGGCGCGCTCTGGCAGCGGCTGTCGATCCCTTATCGGCGCAATGCCGGACCAGGGGGCTCCTTCGGTATCGTGGGAATGGTCACGCCGGTAGACGAACGCAATTGCCGCGTTTTCTTCTGGCGTTGCCGCAAGGTGAAGGGCTGGCAGCGCGACAGCTGGAAATTCCTCTATCGCGCCAGGCTGGAAGGGCTCCACTGGGACGTCCTCGAACAGGATCGCATCATTCTTGAAGGGATGCTGGACGACGCCCGCGATCACGAAGGCCTGTACGCTCATGATGCGGGATTGACGCGGTTGCGGCGGGTGATGCGACAGCTCGCAAGGGCGCAGCTCGGCAGCGGCGTGCCTCCCGAGTTGGCGGCGCCGCTGCCGCAAGCCGCCGACTGATGTCGGTTCCCGCCCTTGAGCGCGGCATCGCGATATTGCGGCTTTTTCGTCGCGATCGCAGTCATCTGACCGCACCACAGGTCGCGGCGGAACTGTCGTTGCCGCGATCGACCGTCCATCGCCTGCTGGTGGAACTGGAGGGGCTCGGGCTGGTCCGGCGCGAGGGGGAAGGACGCTTCGCGCTGGATTCGGGCGTTCTGCTGCTGGGCTTCGAATATCTCGCCTCGCAGGATATCGTCGCGCTCGCCAGCCCCATATTGGAACAACTGCGCGACGAAACCAACTGGTCGACCCATCTGGCCGTCCGTCAGGGACCCTCGATCGTCTATCTCAGCCGCTTTGCCAGCCGCGCAGCCGTTACCCGCAACGTCGCCGTCGGCAGTTCGCTGCCTGCCCATGCAACCTTGATGGGTCGCCTGCTCCTCTCGGACCTGGAGCCGACCGAATTGCTCGCGCTCTATGACGGGGCGGTACTCGAACGGGTCACACCCGACACGCCGATCGACCTGGGCGAACTGCAACGGCTGATCCAGCAGGATCGCGAGCGCGGCTACGCCGCCAGCACGGGCTTCTACGAACCAGGCGTCCGCACGATCGCCGCGCCGATTCGCGATGCCAGCCTGAAGATCGTCGCGGCGATCAACGGTACCGCCGTCAATGATGAAGGCATCGCGATGGAACAGGCGATTGCGCCGATACGCGCCGCAGCCGACCGGATTTCACGGCTCCTCGGCGCGCCCGAAACCGCCGGGACCCGGGAAATGATAGGAGAATTGAAATGCCGTTGACCGGTATCGATGCGGTCGCCTTCGGCGTTGATGACCTCGCGGTCGCCCGGCGCTTTCTGATCGACTGGGGCCTGCGCGACGACGGCGGCGATCATCACAATGCCCGATACCTGACCCGCGACGGCACCGAAGTGATCGCGCGCGAAAAGGATGACCCGTGCCTCCCCCCGCCGATCCAGGCCGGCCCGACGCTTCGCGAGGTCGTGTGGGGAGTCGATGACCCTGCGGACCTGCAGCGGCTCGCCGCCACACTCGGAATCCCCCTGGCCGCAGGCGCCGACGAGCCGCTGCGCCTCGTCGATCCGGATGGGCTCAGCCATGCTTTCCGCGTGACCCGGCGGGTTCCGGTTCTTGCCGAAACCGAGGCCGCCTTCTGGGCCATCGCCGCGCATCCTCGCAAGGCCGCCGACGACCATGGGGACCGCCTGGCCGGCTACCTCAAGCGCGCCCTGCTTCACGCCGCCCCTCTCGCCGACCCCCAGGACGTCAATGGGCCTGGCGTCGTTCGCCGTGTCGACACGCGCGCGACGATCTACGATCGCGCGCGCCCGATCTCGGTCGGCCATGTCGTGCTGTTCGTCGACAATCTCCGGGCATCGCTCGACTTCTTCGTCAATCGGCTCGGTTTTGTCGTCAGCGACAGCTATCCCGGCCATGCCGCCTTTCTCCGTGCCCGGACACCCGGCAGCCATCATGACCTGTTCGTGTTGGCCCGGCCGGGCAATCCCGGCCTCAACCATGTCGCCTTTACCGTCAGCAATATCCATGAGGTATTCGGTGGCGGGATGGCCATGATGCGTCATGGCTGGGAGACCGATCTCGGCCCCGGCCGCCATCCCATTTCCTCGGCCTATTTCTGGTACATGCGAAGCCCGTTCGGCGGGTCTTTCGAATATTATGCCGATGACGATTACTGCACCGAGGCCTGGGAAGCGCGCGAGTTCGAACGCAAGCCCGAGCTGTTTGCCGAATGGGCCATATCCGGCGGCATCGACGGCAATACGAGGCGCCAGGTGCGCGCCGCCTAACCACATCCTTCAGGAGCCGTTCCGATGCCCGATACGCTATCGCCCTCTGCGCCATCCGCCACCGCCCCCGAACCATCGCTCGCCGATCGGATCGAGGATCGCATCGCGCGCTACGAAACGCGCCAGCTCGACTGGAATGCGCTCAAATTCCAGGCCGATTACGATCCCAAATATCGGCGGGCGCAGATGCGTTATGTCGGCACCGGTGCAACCGGCGTCGCATCCGACAGCAATTGCGTCCCGGCCGAGCATTTCACCTTTTCGACCATGGTGCTCCCCGCCGGCTGCGAAGGACCGCTGCACCTGCATGACGATGTCGAGGAGGTGTTCTTCATCCTCAAGGGCAGCCGGGTGAAGCTCATGTTCGAAAGCGACGGCGAATATTACGAGACCTATATGAAGGAGCGCGATCTCGTGTCGGTGCCCGCCGGCATCTATCGCGGCCTCGTCAACGAGGGAATCGAGGAAGCGTTGATGATCGTCTGCCTCGGTACCAGTATCCCAGAGACACCCACCTATCCGCCATCCCATCCGCTGTCGCAGATCAAGCGTCCGAAGCCGGCCACGGCCTGATCCATGGCGCGGCCGCGTTATGTCGAACCGCCGTTGAATCGGGCGGTCGTTGCCGGGCATCACCAGGCATGGCGCGACACCGGCACGGGCGCGGGGCTGCCGCTGCTGCTGCTCCACGGCATCGGGTCTAACAGCCGTGCCTGGGCCGGCCAGTTCGCCGGCTTCGGCGCGGAACGGCGTGTGATCGCATGGAACGCGCCGGGCTATCGCGACAGCGATCCCCTGCCCGCCTGCTGGCCGACGCCTGACGATTATGCCGCCGCTGCACTAGCGCTCCTCGATCATCTGGAGATTGGGCGCTGCATCCTCATCGGCCAGTCGCTGGGCGCTATCATGGCGACGGCGCTCGCGCTGCGCGCGCCGGCCCGGATCGTCGCCGTTGCGCTCGCAAGCCCTGCATCGGGTTACGGCATAACCCGCGGGGGCACCCTGCCCGACAAGGTCCAGCGCCGGATCGACGATGTACGATCGATCGGTGCGGCCGGCCTGGCCGACCGTCGGGCCATGGCATTGCTCACCGATGCCGCATCACCGGAGGCGCGAGCGATCGTGCACACCGCAATGGCGGAGATTGTACCCGATGGTTATGCGCAGGCCGTCCGCCTGCTCGCGACGGCCGATCTGATCGCGGACGTCGGCCGGCTCGCGGTTCCGGGATGCGTGCTGTGGGGCGGTGAAGATATGATCACCCCGCCAGCCGCCTGTCGCGCGGTCGCCGACGCCTTCCCGAATGCCTATGCGACGGAGATCGCTTCGGTCGGCCATGGCTTCGCGACTGAGGCACCTGAACAGTTCAATCAGGCAGTACGGCCGCTGATCGAAGCCGCCGACGCCAGGGAGTAAGATCATGGATCTGCACATCAGGGACAGGATCGCGGTCGTCACCGGCGGATCATCCGGGATCGGGCTGGCGACGGTTCGCCATTTCCTGGCCGAAGGCGCACAGGTCCTGTCCTGCGCACGCGATCCCGGTGGCCTGGAACGATCGGTCGCGCTGCTTGCAGACGAAGGGCTGGATGTCGGTCGGCTGGTGATCCAACCCTGCGATGTGCTCGACGAACCGGCGGTGACGGCGCTGGCGCAATTGGCGCAGAATCGGTTTGGCAGGGTCGATATGCTCGTCAACAACGCCGGGCAGGCAAGGGTCAGCAGCTTCGCGACGACATCCGACGCCGAATGGGAGGCCGAACTCAACCTCAAATTCTTCAGCGTGATCCGCCCAACCCGCGCCTTCCTGCCGTTGTTGCGAGCGAGCGATGCGGCGTCGATCGTCATCGTCAACTCGCTGCTCGCCCGCCAGCCGGAACCGCATATGGTGTGCACATCGGCAGCGCGCGCCGGCGTGCAGAATCTGGCCAAATCGCTCAGCGTTGAACTGGCGCCCGATATTCGCGTCAACTCGATCCTGCTCGGCACGGTGAACAGCGGACAGTGGGAACGGCGCTATGCCGAACGTGCCCGGCCGGGCCAGTCGATGGACGCATGGCTCGCCGAACTCGCAAGCGAAAAGCGCATTCCGCTGGGGCGCATGGGTGAACCGAATGAGCCGGCCGCCGCCATCCTGTTCCTGTCCTCGCCCCTGTCGAGCTTCACGACCGGCGCGACGCTGGAGATCGCGGGGGGCGTGTCACGCTTTGCCTGAAGCGTTCGTCGGCAGGCCATTAGATAGAAAAGGGAGAGAGACCATGGAAATGGGGGAATTACCCGCCGCCGGACAATCGCGGATCGCCGGCTCGACCACCCTGATCGCGGTGGTGATCGCGCTGTTCTTTCTCTGGGGCGGCGTGACCAGCCTCAACGATATCCTGATCCCCAAGCTCAAGGATCTGTTTCGGCTCAGCTACGCCGAGGTCATGCTCACCCAGTTCGCTTTCTTCACAGCCTATGCGGTCGTTTCGCTGCCCGCCGGTATCGTGGTCGCTCGGCTGGGCTATGGAAGGGGCATCGTGCTTGGTCTTGGAATGATGTCGGCAGGATGCCTGCTGTTCATCCCCGCCGCTTCCAACGCCACCTTCGGCATGTTCCTCGGTGCGCTTTTCGTTCTGGCGGCAGGGGTCACGATCCTGCAGGTCGCCGCCAATCCGCTGATCGCCAATCTCGGCTCGGCCGATAGCGCGCACAGCCGGCTGACCTTCGCGCAGGCCTTCAATGCGCTGGGTACCACCGTCGCGCCACTGCTCGGCGCCCAGATCATCCTGGGATCGATCGCCACGACCGACTCCGCCAGCCTGTCGGGCGCCGCGCTGCAAGCGCATCAGGCGCGCGAAGCGGCCGTGATCGGACACAGCTATCTCGGCATCGCGATCCTGCTGCTATTGATCGCATCCATTTTCTGGCTGTGGCGCAATCGGCTCGGCGCGCCGAAGGCCACGCCGGGAATATCGGTCGGCCTTGCCCTGCTGAAGCGTCCGCGCTTCGCGCTCGGCGTGCTTGCCATCTTCCTTTATGTCGGTGCGGAGGTGACGATCGGCAGCCTTCTGGCCAATTATCTGATGCAGCCGGCGATCATGGGCCTCGATCCGCGATCGGCCGGCGAACATATCGCCTTCTACTGGGGCGGGGCGATGATCGGCCGGTTCGTCGGCGGCGCCGTTCTGCGCATCGTCACGCCCGGCCGGGCGCTCGCCGGCGCAGCGGCGGGCGCGGCGATATTGGTTCTGCTGTCCTCGCTCAGCACGGGCGGCGTCGCCGGCTGGGCGCTCATCGCGGTGGGCCTTGCCAACGCGATCATGTTCCCCACGATCTTCAGCATCGCGATCGATGGCCTTGGCGATAAAACGCCGCAAGGTTCGGGGCTGCTCTGCATGGCGATCGTCGGCGGGGCGATCGTGCCGCTATTGGCCGGGGCCATGGCCGACCAAGGCTCGATATCGATCGCGCTCGCCATCCCGGCGGCCTGCTATGTCTTCATCGCGCTGTTCGGCGCCACCGCATCGCGCAGGCCGGTGCCGCGACCGGCATCATGATCGCACAGGCACTCGGAGCCTGGATCGCGGTCGCCGTCGCGGCCATACCGGTCGCCGCGGCACCGGCGGCTTCGGCGACACCGCTGCCCGGCCCGTGCACCCCGATCCCCGCCGCGAAGATCGGTTTCCAGCTGGCGACCGTGATGGGCGGCTTCATGCCACCGGGCGCCACGCCCCTGCCATCCCCGGATCCCGCGCGGATGCTCGCGGGTACCGCCGATCCCCCGATGCCGCGCAGTGCTCCGGCGCCGGCAGACTTCGCCCGCTATCTCAAGGCGCTACGCAAGATCGGCTTCAGACGCATGGAGCGCTTCGGCGGAACGCTACAGCTGCCGCAGGAGCAATATGCGCGCATCCTGCGCGAGGCTGGGATCATCGCGATCAGCAGCCACGGCGCGCTCGAGCCACCCGAATGGGAGGCCGAACTCGATCGCGCGCGGGCGCTGGGCCAGGACTATGTCGGCTCCTGGGGATTCGGCCCCATCGGCCTAGACAGCTACGAAAAGGTGCTCGCCACGGCCGAAAATCTTGACCGGCTGGGCAAGGCTGCGGCGGCGCGGGGCTTGCGCTTCATGGTCCATGACCATGATGCCGCGCTACGCTTCCGCTACCCCTATGACCGCGATGGCGATGGCCGCCTGGAGCTGACCACCGCCTGGGAAATCATCGCAGCGCGCACCGATCCCAAGGCGCTGCGCTTCGAGGTCGATATCCACTGGGCGCTCAAGGGACTGGGCAGCGAGGACGCGCTGGTGCGCTTCCTCACCCGCAACCGGGACCGCATCGACCTGCTGCATGTAAAAGACCGGACAGCCGATGGCTCCGTTACCGACATGGGTCGCGGAATCAACAACTGGCCACGTATCTTCGCCGCGGCTGGGCCTCGGATTCGCTACTATATCTGGGAATATGAACGACCGGCTGACCCGCTCCGCTCCGCGGCCATCGCCTATCGCTATCTGCGCTGCATGCCGGCCCCTGTTCCGGAAGCGCTTGGACCTTTGGGCCGGTCCAGCCATCATACAGCGGAGCGTCGGGATCACCCGTGACCTTCACCGGGCGTCCATGTTCGACCGTGACCAAAAGGGGGCAATAGGATCCGCAGATGCGGCACAGTGCTGGGCGGACATGCCGGCGGGCAGTGCGCGACGGGGCAACATGGATCGCCAGCCATGCTCGCGCAGGCCGACACGGGGCCGCCCGAGCAATCCGCTGCCCTTTGACCATGGCCGCCTCGCTGGGCTACTATCTTGACCCTGCCACGTTTCACGACCTTCGCGCCGGCGACCGGGTTAACTGACGATGTTTGGATTGGCGGGACAAGGAGCGGCATGCATGCGCTGGCGAAGCCCAAAGCTGACAATGACGGGCTAAGCAGGTTGCCATCCGCCCGCCGCCTGCCGGGCCCACGCCTCCGACATGCTCCGAAATTTCGCGCATGGCGAGGGTTGCCCGTCGCGGGCGCGTAATATTGATCGAAGGAAGCGCCCGATGACCATGCCCCCCCTCGATATCGCCCTTGCCCAGCTAGGTTCAGCGCCGATCGATCGGCCGCTGGATTCGCTCGCATCCGACGTGCTGATCCGTGTCCGAGATATGCGTGAAAGACGGGCGAACCGCCTTACCCTCACCTCTTTCACCCTGGTCGCTCTGACGGCAGGGATTGCCGGGGGAGCGGTGTCTTCCAACGCACAGCCCACGGGAGAGGCGGCCAGCCTGAGCCTGTCATCCCCCCGCACGCCTGCGGCCCTGCTCGCTGCCGGACTGAAGGGATGATACGCAATCCCAAACTCCTGGGCCTCATAGCGCTGATCACGTTCATCGCGGCGCTCGCGGGGACGATGATCGGCCGGTCGGTCGCGGGCATCGGAACCGAACCTGTCAATCAGTTGCATGTGCTGTTGTATGACGAGCTCGACCTGACCGACACGCAACGTCGCAACCTGAAGCTGCTTGAAGCAGACTTCGCAAAGCGGAAAGCCACCGTAGAAAAGCAGCTCGGCGCAGACAATGCGGCCATCGCGAACGCGATGCAGATGGAGCACGGCTATGGCGCCAAGGTGGAAGCCGCGGTCGATCGCATGCATGGAACGATGGGCAAATTGCAGAAGCTGACGCTCGAGCATGTCTTCGCGATGCGTCAGGAACTGACGCCCGTCCAGGCGAGACGATATGATCAGGTTGTAGCCAAACTCCTTCGCAATGCCGACAAGTGACCGACGGCGAGCAGCACGAAGACGCGTCTCTGGTCGAGCGGATTCTAGGCGGTGATCAGCGCGCTGTCGCCATGCTGATCTCCCGGCATCGCGAAGCGGTCTTTCGTTTCGCGCGCCATTATACCAGCGATCCGGAAGACGCGCTCGATCTGACGCAGGAGACTTTTGCCAGCGCCCTGATCGCGATCCGGCGATATGACCGCGCTCGCCGATTTCGCACCTGGATCATGCATATCGCCACCAATAAATGTCATGACTGGTCGCGACGGCGTGCTGTGCGGCGGTTCCTGTTCCACGCCGTTCCGATCGACGACGCCCCCGAAATCGCCTCAGCGGCGCCGACCCCCGAGGTTGCGACACAGGATGCCCTTGAACTGAAACGTGTTTCTGCGGCGGTGGCGCGGCTTCCGGATCCTCTCCGTCAGGTCCTGATCCTGCGCGCGATCGAAGATCTCAGTCAGCTGGAGACAGCCCAGATTCTTGGCCTTTCCGAAAAAGCCGTAGAGACCCGCCTACGGCGCGCCCGCCTACGGCTCCACGAATTGCTGGAGTGATGTTGCGCACGCCCGCCAAGTTCATCGGGCTTTGCTAGTAACATCATCGTGAGCAGTTCTGCGAAGGGGCCGGGCATCGCAATATAGTTGGCGGATGAAACCATGGTTGATCAGGAACTGGAACCGCAACACCGCTGCCCGCCGGTCGGTGATCGGAGGCGAAGCGGTAGCGCTCAGATACCCTGCTTCAGCCGCGAGCCATCGCCGGACCGTTCCAGGCATTGCGGTAAGAATTCGGCCTCTTCTCTCGCTGGCCATGGAGACTATGCCCACCACTTGACCACGATCGTTCAGAACCGGCCCCCCGCTCAAGCCATCGAGTTCGTCCACAGTCTCCTTGGTTCTCCAATCTTCCAGCCACGCCAGAATGGCGTCCCTTTGACCGGCATGGCGTACCGCTGACGTCCGGCCGAGCAACCTCGACCCCACCAGGCCCGGAGCCCCCATCGGAAACCCCATATGATAGCCCTTGGCGCCAGGCCGTGGCACCTCGGCGGCTATCGAGAACGCCGACGGCGAATGCACTCCCCCGGTGATCAGCGAGACGTCTTCCCCTAGTGGGAGCACGGGTGTGGCCACGGGTGGCATGGCTCGCTGGTTGACGATAAATCGGATGGCTGCACAGCGATCCGTGACATGGGCGGCGGTCGCCCACGTCCCCCGCGGATCAACGACAAAGGTGGTGCCCTGCCTTGATTGATTCGCGACCCCGGCGCTCTCGTAATAGACTGGAAGCGGCCCGTTCGGGAATGGTCGGCGAGGACTGCCTCCGTTCAATGCGCGAGCGGTATCGCGATATTTGATGAAGGCAGGCGCCGACGCGGGCCTCGATGCAAGGAGAAGGGCAGAGCTGATCAAAGCCGCGAGCGTGCACATCAGGGCCGTATGGCGGGCCATCAGGCCGCGATGGCTGCCGCGTTGATGCAGCCGAAGCCTATCCTGAAAAGAAGCAGGAAGATCGCCGCGGCCAGATCTCCCGCATCAAGCCGATTGCTCAGATCGGGAATCAACAACTGGGTCAGCCAGAACGCCGAGAGCTGGATGAGCATCACAGGGATGGCCCAGATGACTATATCCCAGCCATTCACGGCCCCCGCGAGACAAAAAGCCAACGGGATGGCTGCCCCAAGCGCCGCGCCGCCAGCGGATATCGCTACCGACACATTCCCTGCCCGGATTTCCCGAAGCTCATGATAGGGCGTGATCCAGAAACTGATGAGCAGTGTGATGAGCCAGATCGCGATAGTAAGAAGAAGATGAGCTAGAAGGATGGGCAAGCCCATCTCCAGGCTCGTCAAAATAGCCCGGAAATTGTCCATGGCTCCTTCTCCCTCCACGCATCGCTGGGATGCAGGAAAGATAGTCCGCCTACTCGCTCATCATCGAAATATCGTATAATTACCGAATTGCATTCTACGCCCATATTGCTTGGATGTGTTTATGGGTACATGGATGCATAGCGCAGAGCATCTTCTGGAAACCTTGGCCGATAGCCTGGCCGGTTTCGACCATGTCGCTGAGCATGCACATCGGTTCGATTTTTATTCTTACTGTGAACATTATGCCGTGCAGCGCGCGAAGCTGAAAAGCGAGCTCGGCCGCGGCCTGAAGCAGCACGGATCAAAGCTGTCCGCGCACGGCACCATTCTCGGATCGGCCCATCGTCTATATCTGGATATCAAGGGTGCGCTGGATTCCGGAGTCATCACTGTGCTCAACGAACTCATGCGCGGCGAAACATTTCTCGCATCGCGCACGGACGCCGTGCTGGAACAGGATGGATTGCCCGATGATATATATGAAATTGTCAGGCTGATCCGCACGAATGCGAGCCAGTCATTGCAGGATCTCACGGCCATGCACAGTCACGCAAGCAAGGGTTTTGCGGCAGGGTCGTTCAGGCTGTACCGATAAGATCGTGCCAGGCCCAACGGCAACCCCAGCAGTTGTTGCCGCGAACGATTGTCGAACCGATCATTCGCCGGCCACGACCGTGCGGAGTCTGGGCGAAGCCTTTCCCAATGTAAGCTCCGCGTCGGAGAATATTATCGGCGTGCGCAATCCCGGCACCTCATATGCATCGCCATCGAAGGATCGCACCAGACCGCGATGGACGAGTTGCGGATCGGCGAAGGCCTCGTCGACCCTGTTGATCGGACCGGCCGGCACGCCAGCGGCGGCGAGTGCTTCGAGCAGAGGCCGTTTTGCCCAGACGCAGGTCGCAGCGCCGATCACCCTCGTCAACGCATCCCGGTTGGTAAGGCGCAGCGCGTTGGTGTCGAATTGCGGATCAGGGACGATGCCGACCAGATCGCAGAACCTGCGGAACTGGCCGTCATTGCCGACAGCCAGGATGAACCAGCCGTCGGAAACCGGAAAGACCGCATAGGGCGCGATGTTCGGATGCGCATTGCTCATCCGCGCGGGGGGCTCGCCGCCGACCAGGAAGTTCATCGCCTGGTTCGCCAGCGTCGCCGCCATCACATCGAACAGCGCCATGTCGATATGCTGGCCCCGCCCGGTGCGGGCGCGCTGCGCCAGCGCAGCCTGGATGGCGATCACCGAATAGAGGCCGGTCAGGATATCCGCATAGGCGACGCCGATCTTCTGCGGCTCGCCCCGCGGGTCGCCGGTCAGATCCATGATCCCGCTCATGCCCTGGATGATGAAATCATAACCCGCCCGCGCGGCATAAGGCCCGTCCTGCCCGAAGCCGGTGATCGAGCAATAGATCAGCCCCGGATTGAGTGCGGCGAGGCTGGCATAGTCGAGGCCATATTTGGCCAGCCCGCCAACCTTGAAATTCTCGATCAACACATCGGCACCGGCGATCAGCGCCCGAACTTCCGCCTGCCCCTCGACCGTCGTGAAATCGGCAACGACCGAGCGTTTGCCCCGATTGGCTGCGTGGAAATAGGCGGCATCCTGACCACCATCGGGATAGGTGATGAAAGGCGGCCCCCAGCGGCGCGTATCGTCGCCATCCGGGCTTTCCACCTTGATCACCTCGGCGCCGAGATCGGCGAGCGTCTGCCCCGCCCAGGGTCCGGCCAGGATACGAGCCAGTTCGACGACCTTCAGCCCGACCAGCGGAGCTTCGGCCATCAGAAAGCAGCTATATCGGTTATCGCACGGCCGAGAATGAGGGCGTGGACATCATGCGCGCCTTCATAGGTGTTCACCGTTTCCAGGTTCATCATGTGACGGATCACCTGATATTCCTGGGAAATGCCATTGCCACCGTGCATGTCCCGGGCCTGACGGGCGATATCCAGCGCCTTGCCGACATTGTTGCGCTTGACGATCGAGACCATCTCCGGCGCGAACCGCCCCTCGTCCATCAACCGGCCAACCCTCAAGGACGCCTGAAGACCCAGTGCGATGTCGCTCATCATATCGGCCAGCTTCTTCTGATACAGCTGGGTCGCCGCGAGCGGGCGGCCGAACTGCTTGCGGTCGAGCCCATATTGGCGCGATGCCTCGAAGCAGAACTCGGCGGCGCCGAGCGCGCCCCAGCTGATTCCATAGCGTGCGCGATTGAGGCAGCCGAACGGCCCTTTCAGCCCTTGCACATTGGGTAGCAACGCGTCTTCGCCGACCTCGACATCATCGAGGTTGATCATGCCGGTGATCGAAGCACGTAGCGACATCTTGCCCTCGATCTTCGGTGCGGAAAGGCCCTTGGCCCCTTTTTCCAGCACGAAGCCGCGGATCTGGCCGCCATGCGCATCCGATTTCGCCCAGACGACGAAGACATCGGCGATCGGCGCGTTCGATATCCAGGTCTTGTTGCCGTTGAGGCGGTAGCCACCGTCGATCTTGGCAGCACGGGTGCGCATGCCGCCCGGATCGGACCCGGCATCAGGCTCGGTAAGGCCGAAACAACCGATCCATTCGCCCGAGGCAAGCTTGGGCAGATAACGCTGCTTCTGCTCGTCCGAGCCATAGGCATGGATCGGATACATGACCAGACTCGACTGGACCGACATCATCGAGCGATAGCCCGAGTCCACCCGCTCCACCTCGCGCGCGACCAGACCATAGGCGACATAGGAGGCCCCCGCCCCGCCATAGGCCTCCGGCACTGTGATGCCGAGCAGACCCTGCGCGCCCATTTCGCGGAAAATATCGGGATCGGTGTGTTCACGTGCGAAGGCATCGATCACGCGCGGCTGCAGCTTCTCCTGCGCATAGGCGTGCGCCGCGTCGCGGATCATCCGCTCGTCGTCGGACAGCTGATCCTCGATCAGAAAGGGATCCCTGTAATCAAAGCGCGCCAAGTCAGCCATCAAGCCCTCCACATGTCGACGCGCTATTGCGGACAAAATATCATCGGTTCAATTCGCATTATTGTAGATTTTAATCTCATTGTGCGATTAAAAAGGCCATGCTCGATACCAAGGCCTTGCGCAGTTTCATCGCCCTGTCGGACGATCTGCACTTCACCCGCACCGCCGACCGGCTGGATATCGCCCAATCTGTGCTGAGCGCCCAGATCAGGCGTCTGGAAGATGTGATCGGCGCACCGCTGCTCCATCGCCGCAAGCGCGCGGCTGTCTCGCTTACCCGGACCGGCGAAATCTTCCTTGCCCATGCCCGCGAAGCGATCGCCCAGCTCGAGCGGACCGAACGGATCGGCCAGCTGGCGACGCGGGGCGAGGCCGGACCGGTGGAAATAGGCTATATCTTCTCGGCCGCGATCTGCGGCATGCTGCCGGCGCTGCTCGGACTGGTGCGGCAGAAACTGCCACTGCTGCAACTGCGCCCGTCGATGATCGAAACGCCGCAACAGATCGCGGCCATCGCCGATGCGAAGCTCGACTTCGGCCTGATCCGGCCACGGCCGAGCTACCCCGACGCCGTAAAGGCGATCCCCTTCTACCGCGAGACGACCCTGCTGGCGCTTTCGACATTGCACCCTCTGGCCGGCCGCGCCGAAATCCATGCCGCCGACCTCGCCGGCGAGACATTCATCAACCCGCAGTTCCATGCCAATGACGGGCTCGGCATGAAGCTGCTGCAGCTGTCCGAGGTCGGCGGCTTTACGCTTGATCCGATCACCCAGGTCAACGACTTCGTCACGGCAGCCTGCATGGCCGCGGGCGGCTATGGCGTAGTGCTCGCACCGCATTCGTTGCGCAACATCGCCATCGAAGGACTCGTTTTCCGCGAGATCATCGATTATCGCGAGGGTCTGGAGATCGCCCTGGCCTATCGTGCCGACGGCTCTTCCGCCCCGGCCCAATCGATCCTGGCCGCCATCACGGCGATGGCCGGGAGCGGCCAACCACCCTGGCCGCATTTCCCAATGCTCGCATGATGCTTGGCGTCATCGCTCCGAAGCCAGCCGCCGAACCCTCGCCAGAGTGGTCCAGTGCGTTCCGGACGCTCTTCAAAACGGAAAGGCGTAGCCGATGGCTATGATGGCGACGACGGATGTGATCAGGTTCAATGGCAATCCGATCCGCACGAAGTCCATGTAGCGATAGCCGCCCATCTGATAGACGATCACATTGGTCTGATAGCCGAAGGGCGTCGCAAAGGCCGCGCTGGCAGCCATCATCACGGCCACCAGGAAAGGGCGGGGGCTGACGCCAAGGCTCTCGGCAAGCGCGACCGCCACCGGCGTCACGAGCACAGCGACCGTTGCATTGGAGAGCAGTTCCGTCAGCACCATCGTGACGAGGTAGAGCACTGCCAGCGCTGCCATGGGGCTCATGCCGTGAACGCTGGCGATGAGCAATCTGGAGGCACTGGCGGCCAATCCGCTTTCATCCATCGCGATGCCGATGACGACCATGCCGGCAATCAGAATCAGGATTTCGGGTTTGAGCCCGCTATAGGCTTCGTCCGCGCTGATCACGCGCAGCAATATTAACAGTACCGCACCTGCGAATGCCGTGGCTGCGATCGGCGCGACGCCCATGGTGGCGAACGCCACGGCGCCGACGAATGTCGCCAGGGCAATGATCGCCTTGCGCCAGACGAGCGGCCGCTTCACGGCAAAGACGGTGGCATCGCCAACCTGAGCGCTGTGGATCTGAAGCGGTTCGATCGCCGCCATCTCACCTTCACGCCGATCATCCTCGTGGCGCCCGCCCAGCAGCCTGCCGCTCACCAGGAAGAGATAGATGCCGCCGATTATCGCCATGGGGATGCCGACGGGCGTAACCTCGAACATGCCGAACCGGGGCTGACCCGAAACGCTCGCCATGTCATCGACCAGAAGATTGGTCGAGGTGCCGATCAACGTACAGCAGCCGGTCAGGATCGTCACATAGGACAAGGGAATTAGAAATCGCCGGGGAGAGAGATTCAGCGTTTTCGCCACGTCGCGCACAACGGGCGCGCCCAGCACCACGATAGGCGTCGAATTCAGAAAGCAGGATACCGACCCGATCATAGCCAGCAGCATCCAGACACCGATGGCCCCGAAACGCCGACACATCGACACCGCCGCGGCGATGGCCCGGTCGAGTAGCCCGGAAAGCTCCAGCGCATAAGCAATGACGAACAGCGATGCGAGCGCGATGATCGCGGGGCTGGCAAAGGCACCCTGGACATCGACCGGGCGCACCACGCCCGTCATCAGCAGGACCGCAGCGCCCGTGAGCGCCACGACGTCAGCGCGGATCTTGTCCCAGATCAGCGCGGCGACGACCGCGGCAAGAACAACCAAGGTGAGTATCTGGTCGACCGTCATGCCCCCGCTGCGTCGTCTGCTATGCTTCGAGTGTCAACGCTGTATAAGAAATTTGTCCTTTTGCGCTGGAGGATAGGCTCGATTTTGCTATCTATCCTTTATGCGTGAACCCAATATCAGGACGAGCCGGCTGGCCATTGCGGCGGGGCTGGTCGCCGTGCTCGCGGTCGGCGGCGCAGGTTTCTTCCTGGGGCGGATATCGGCTCCGCACGCAGAACAGGCGATTCCGGCGCCCGCGCCCCAACCGCCAGTCTCCATCCGCGCCGAGGCGCCCAAGCCTCTACAGAGGGCAGACCTCATCGCGCTGGCGCAGCAGGCTTCGGATGCGCATGCATCTGCAAGCTCCCTGCCGCCAGCTGTAACAAATGCAGCCGGCCGCCGGTTCGAGCTGCTGCTACCCTTTGGCTGCTCCGGACCGTCGGAAGAGGGTAGTACCCAGCCGATGCGGTGGCACTATGATGAAGCGGCCTCGACGCTCCGGGTCTCGGTGTCTCCCGTCACCTGGCGGGGCGAAGACTGGGAACTGGACGCAGCGAAAGGCCTTCAGGCCGAGGGTTTCTGGGTTACGAGGCCCTGGTCGTCGAGCGAGCGATGCCCCGCTTCGGCAATCCAGCCGAGCCCGGCAGGCACGGAGCCCGTGACCCTGCCCGGCCAGACCTTGGCCATCGCGCAGTTCACCGCCGATACAAAGGGCGGACTGGCACGGGATGGCAGGCCGTTCGAGATCGTCAAACGCGTATCACCCGACGCATTCGACGCGTCACAAGGTTTCCGGCTGCGGATCACGGGTCGCGTGGACCGGGACTTCGGTCCCGTCCGCTGCATTCAGCCTGCGGGCGTCGAGCAGCGTCCGATCTGCGTGATCAGCAGCCGCATCGACGACATCCGGATCGAGAACAGCGCTACGGACAAGGTGCTCGCCAACTGGCCCGTCCGCTAGATCCAGATATAGCATCCGCGCAAAGCGGCTGAGCATCACGTTCGCATGAGTACGTCGGCGTCGGCATTCGCGTACCGGATAATCCCGCTGCTGCGTTACCGGCTTGTATATGGTCTCATTTCAGGCTGTTAAGCGACATGGGTTTTTTCGTCCTGCCGAGCCTTGGCGATCACGCCATCCAGCAGGCGCTCGCCGCAGCGCTGATCAGCGTAGCATCGTTCACCTTCGCCCAACTGATCGCGAAACGATTAGCCATACCGCTCCGTGCGCGGTGGCCCTCATCATTTCCTGAACAGACGGAGCGGGGCGTTCTCGCGATCTGCGCCACAGTCCGATGGATCATTGCTCTCGCCCTGCTTGCGGGGGCAAGTGCTCTCCGGTTCGACGAACTCGCGGCACAGCTCATCCTGGCGGTGGCCACGGGATTCGCCGCAGGCCTTCTCGTCCACCGTCTTGCCCGCAGCGCGGGGACGATCGCATCCGTCGCCGTACCTCTCGGTCTTCTGGCATTTGTAGGCGCGATGACGGGCGTGCTGCGCGGCCTGGAACCTTTGCTCGAAGGATTGAACGCAGCGAGCCTCACCGTCGGTTCGCGCCGGATAACATTGCTGGGCGTCCTGAACGGCGCCGTCGTCATTGCCCTGCTGTTCATCGGGACGCGTATCGCGATCCGCCTCATCGGGCGATCGATCGATCAAGCCGGCGGGCTCGACCGTTATCAGCGCGTACTCATTCAGAAGCTGGTCGCCGTCACGTTCGTCGTCGTCGCCGTGCTGATGGGGATCGATCTGCTCGGGATCGATCTTACCGCGCTCGCCGTCTTTTCGGGTGCTTTCGGTCTGGCGGTAGGTTTCGGCCTGCAGAAAACATTCGGCAACCTGTTGTCCGGCCTGATCCTGCTCATGGACAGATCGGTCAAGCCCGGCGACGTGATTGTCGTCGGCGACACATTTGGCTGGGTCAATAAGATCGGCGTGCGCGCCGTGTCCGTCATTACGCGGGATGGAAAGGAGCATCTCATACCCAATGAGATGGGGTGGTTGCCGCCCTCCCAGACGGCATCTCACTATGCCAAGAATGC
>CAZJXG010000054.1:0-20342 GCA_964549965.1 uncultured Sphingomonas sp.
GCCCTGCGTCGATGCTGTTTTGCAGCATTTGGCCGATGAGCAGCGTGATCTCCTGTCCGTTCCAAGGGGCAGGCCGGCTCTGGCCCGCAAAGACGCAAAACCAAGCTGAGGCTTCCCAATTCACGCGGGTCGTCATGTGAACCCGCTGTCGCATGGACCAATCCGTGCGCCCGCAATTTTTGCGAAAGACCATCTGTGACCAAATTTTCCGAACTCGGTCTCATCGAGCCCCTGCAGCGCGCGCTGGCCGCCAAGGGTTACGACATTCCCACCCCGATCCAGGCGCAGGCCATTCCGCCGCTGCTCGAAGGCCGCGATCTGTGCGGCATCGCCCAGACCGGCACCGGCAAGACTGCGGCCTTCGCGCTGCCGTCGCTCCATCACCTGTCCGAAAATCTTAAGCATACGCCGCCGCAGGGCTGCCGCATGCTGATCCTGGCGCCGACCCGTGAGCTGGCCAGCCAGATCGCCGAGAGCTTCGTCCAATATGGCAAGTTCCTGCGGCTGAGCGTCGCCACCGTCTTCGGCGGCGTGCCGATCAACAAGCAGATCCGCCAGCTTCAGCGCGGCGTCGATGTCCTCGTCGCCACCCCGGGCCGGCTGCTCGACCTGATCGACCAGCGCGCGTTGAGCCTGCGTTTCGTCGAAATCTTCGTCCTCGACGAGGCCGACCAGATGCTCGATCTCGGTTTCATCCACGCGCTCAAGCGCGTCGATCAGCTTCTCCCCAAGAAGCGTCAGTCGCTGTTCTTCTCGGCGACCATGCCCAAGGCGATCGCCGAGCTGGGCGACCGCTTCCTGACCAACCCGGTGAAGGTGTCGGTCGCGCCCGCCGCGACCACGGCCGAGCGTGTCGAGCAGTTCGCGACCTTCTGCAACCCGACCGAGAAGCAGGCGCTGCTCACCCTGCGCATCCGCTCCGAGCCGATCGACCGCGCTCTGGTCTTCACCCGCACCAAACATGGTGCCGATCGCGTCGTGAAGAATCTGCGCGCGGCCGGCATCGAGGCCGAAGCGATCCACGGCAACAAGAGCCAGCCCCAGCGTGAGCGCGCGCTGGGCCTGTTCCGCAAGGGTGACATCCGCATCCTGGTCGCCACCGACATCGCCGCGCGCGGCATCGACGTCGGCGGGGTCAGCCATGTGTTCAACTTCGAATTGCCCAATGTGGCCGAGCAATATGTCCATCGCATCGGCCGCACCGCGCGCGCCGGCGCCGCGGGCATTGCCATCGCCTTTGTGGCGGATGATGAGCGGCCCTATCTCAAGGCGATCGAGAAGCTGACCAAGATCCAGCTCGATATCCAGCCGCTGCCCGAGAATTTCATCTCGGAAAAGGCCAAGCTGCCCAAGCCGGCACCCAGCGCGCCGCAGCCCCAGGGCGATCGTCGCCGTCACGATGCGCCCGGTGGCGGCCGCAATGCCGATGGTCAGCCCAAGCGCCGCTTCAGCCGCCCCAAGGGTGCGCCCGGCGCGCATAAGGGCGCGGTCAAGCGCTTCGGCGGCGGCCGTTGATCCGATAGAATAGGTAAGCCACCCCAGCCAACTGGGGTGGCGTACTATTTTTTCGCCAGCGTCTCGCGCATTGCCACCAGCCGCGCGATCGCCTCGTCGAGCACCGCGTCCTCCTTGCAATAGCAGAGGCGGATGATATCGGTGACGGGCGCCTCTTCGAAAAAGGCTGAAACCGGGATCGTCACGACGCCGCCTTCGATAGCCATGCGGTCCGCGAAGGTCACGTCGTCGATGGCGATGCCCGACGCCGCGAGATCGACCGAGACGAACCAGGTCGCCTGGCTCGGCAATATCACATAGCCACCGGCCTCGAGCCCTGCGACCAGCCGGTCGCGCGAACGGGCGAAGCCGGCCCGCATCTCCTCGAACCAGCTTTTCGGCTTGGCCAGCCCCTGCGCCACCGCCCATTGCAGATTGGGTGGGGTGGTGAACGTCATGAACTGATGCGCCTTGGCGACCTGCCTGGCCAGCGCCTCTCCGGCCACCATCCAGCCGACCTTCCAGCCTGTCAGCGCGAAGATCTTGCCCGCCGAGCCGATCTTGACCGTTCGCTCGCGCATGCCCGGCAGCGTTATGAGCGGCACATGCGCGCGATCGAACAGCATATGCTCCCACACCTCGTCGCACAGCGCGACGATGTCGTGGCGGATGCAGCGATCGGCAATCAGCTCCAGGGTCGCGTGGTCGTACATCCGGCCGGTGGGGTTGGCCGGATTGTTGAAGATGATCAGCCGGGTCCGTTCGCCGATCGCCGCATCGAGCGCCTCGGCGGAGAGCGTCCAGTGCGGTGGCTCAAGCCCGACCAGCCTGGGGATGCCTCCGGCGCGGCGCACCATCGGCATATAGGCATCATAGAGCGGCTGGATCAGCACCACCTCGTCGCCGGGGGAGACGAGGCTGAGGATCGCGGCGGCTATCCCTTCGGTCGCTCCGGAGGTGACGACCACCTCCTTCTCCCAGTCTAGTGCAAGGCCATGATGCTCACCGTAATGGGCGGCTATCGCCTGCCGCAATTCGGGGATTCCCAGCATCGGCGGATATTGGTTGGATCGTTCGAGCAGCGCGTCAGCGGCGGCGCGGCGGACATCCTCGGGGCCGGGCGCGTCGGGAAAGCCCTGGCCCAGATTGATCGCCCCGGTTTCGCGGGCCAGCGCCGACATCTTTTCGAAGATCGTCGTCGGCAGCGCGGCGTAGATGGGGTTCATGGGATTGGGTTCACGCCTTGGGCGCGGGCTTCTTCAGGCGATGCCAGATGAACCAGATTCCCCCCGCGAGGATCAGGCCGACGATGACGAAGTCGAGCTTGTGGAGAATGCCGCTCAGGCGCGCATCGGTGCGCCACTGGTCGCCCAGCTTCATGCCGACCCAGGCGAGCCCGAAGCACCAGGGCCAAGACCCGATGAAGGTATAGAGGTGGAACCGGAACAGCGGCATCCGTGCAACACCGGCCGGAAAGGCGATGAACGACCGGATAGCGGGGAGCAGCCGGCAGATCAGCACGGTCAGATCGCCCCAGCGGGCGAAAAAGCGCTCCGCGCGATCGAGGTCGCCGTGGCTCATCAGGAAATAGCGGCCCCAGCGATCGACCACCGCGCGGCCGCCGCGCTTGCCCAGTTCATAGGCGAAGATCGATCCGACATTGCAGCCGATCGCGCCGGCGGTCGCCGCCATGTAGAGATCGAACTCCCCGGTCGAGACCAGATAACCCGCAAAGGGCATGATGATCTCCGACGGCAGGGGAATACAGGCACTCTCGATCGCCATCAGAATGACGATGCCCGTATAGCCGCCCCAGCTGATCACCGCGATGATGAAGGTGGCGAGAGCGGCGATGATGGCGTGGAACATGGGGCGGGGATAACGGGGCGGGAGGGGAGGGACAAGCCTGATCCTTGCCCGACTCGACCGTCACATCCGCTCAACCTGAGGAGGGACTGAGCCGGGCTTTGGCCTATCCCGCTTCGGCCACGATCCGCGCCCAGCCTGCTTCATCGGTCACGTCGACGCCGAGATCGCTCGCTTTCTTCAGTTTCGATCCCGCACCCGGCCCGGCGACGACCAGGTCGGTCTTGGCCGATACCGATCCGGCGACCTTCGCGCCCAGCGCTTCGGCCTGCGCCTTGGCCTCGTCGCGTGACATGGTTTCCAACGTGCCCGTGAACACCACCGTCTTGCCGCTGACCGCGGATGTGCGCGTCTCATGGATGACATCGCTCGGCTGGAGCTGGCCGAGCAGATCGGCGACCGCCTCCTGATTGTGGGGCTCGGCAAAGAAGTCGATGAGGGCCAGCGCCACCTCAGGGCCAACCCCGGGTGTCTCGATGATCGCCGCCAGTTCCTTCGCGGTGCGAGCGATGAACTTGTCGTCGCTTTCGCCCACCGCCTGCACGGCTGCGCCGCGCGCCTCGATCGCGCGGTCGATCATCGCCTTCAGCGCGTCCCAGCTGCGATAGCGCCGGGCGAGGTCGCGTGCCGTTACCTCGCCGACATGGCGGATGCCGAGCGCGAAGAGAAAGCGGTCGAGTGGCGGCGCCCGCTTGGCGTCGATTGCGGCGATAAGGTTTCGTGCCGAGATTTCCGCCCAACGTTCGCGGGTTAAAAGCGTTTCCTTCGATAGTTTGAAAATATCGGCGGGGGACTGCACGAGCCCGTCGCGGAAGAAGCTCTCGATATGGGTGAGGCCCAGTCCCTCGATGTCGAGCGCGTGGCGCGAAACGAAGTGACGCAGCCGCTCGACCCGCTGGGCCGGACAGATCAGGCCGCCGGTGCAGCGATAGTCGACCTCGCCGGGTTCGCGCTCGGCCGCTGATCCGCATTCCGGGCATATCTCGGGAAAGGGCCAGCTGCCGCGTGTTTCGTCCCGTGACAGATTATCGACGATCTGGGGAATCACGTCGCCCGCGCGCTGGACGATCACGCGGTCGCCGGGCCACACGTTCAGCCGTCCGATCTCGTCCGCATTGTGCAGCGTGGCATTGGTGACAACGACCCCGCCGACCGTGACCGGCTCCAGCCGTGCCACCGGGGTAAGTTTGCCGGTACGGCCGACCTGGATGTCGATGTCCCTGAGCAGGGTCTGTGCCTTTTCGGCGGGGAATTTGTGCGCGATCGCCCAGCGCGGCGCGCGTGCGACGAACCCCAGCCGCTTCTGCCAGTCGAGCCGGTCGATCTTATAGACGACCCCATCTATGTCGAACGGCAGGTCGGCGCGCTTTGCCTCGATGGCCCGATAGTGCGAAAGCGCCTGTTCTGCGCCGTCCATCCGCACGAAATCGTCGGAAACCGGTACCCCCCAGTCGGCAATGGCGTCGATCACGCCTTTCTGGGTGTCGGCGGGCAGGGCGGAGGCCTCGCCCCAGCCATGCGCCAGGAAGCGGAGTGGACGCGAAGCGGTGATCGAAGGATCTTTCTGCCGCAGCGAGCCGGCGGCCGCGTTGCGGGGATTGGCGAACTGACGCGCCTTGGCGGGGTCTTCCGCTTCCGCGAGCAGGCGGGCGTTGAGTGCGGCGAAATCCTGCTTGGCCATATAGACCTCGCCGCGGATCTCGAACACTGCGGGCGGCTCGCTCAGAAGGTCTCGCCCCGTCAGTCGCTGCGGTATATCGTCGATCGTGCGGACATTGGCGGTTACGTCCTCGCCGGTCGTGCCGTCGCCCCGCGTCGCCGCGAGCACCAGCACGCCATGTTCGTAGCGCAGCGAGCAGGAAAGCCCGTCAATCTTGGGCTCCGCGGTCAGCGCAACCGCTTCGCCCTCGTCAAGCTTCAGATAACGCCGGACCCGGTCGATAAACTCGACCACATCCTCGTCAGCGAAAGCGTTGTCGAGGCTGAGCATGGGCTGCGCATGCGCGACCTTGGCGAGATGCCCGGCAGGGGCCGCGCCGACCAGCCTCGACGGCGAATCGGCGCGGATCAGATGCGGAAAGGCAGCTTCCAGCGCGCTGTTCTCGCGCATGAGCGCATCATAGTCGGCATCCGAAATCTCGGGCGCGTCATCGCCATGATAGAGCGCATTGTGCCGCGCGATCTCGGCAGCGAGAAAGGCGAGCCGTTCGGCGGCTTCGGATTCGGTAGTCATGGGGGCGTGTTTAGCGCCGACGGGCCGTCATCGTCGAGACGGGCCGTATCTCAAGCCAGCGCGCGGTCCACCGCGGCCATCGCGTGCAGGGCCGTCGTGTCGAACAGCGGCACTGCGCTGTCCTCGTCGCGGACGAGCAGCATGATCTCGGTGCAGCCGAGGATGATCGCTTCCGCGCCCGCCGCGACCAGCCGCGCGATCACCGCGCGATAGGCGGCGCGCGAGGGCTCGCGGATCTCGCCACATACCAGTTCCTCGTAGATGATGCGGTGGACGACCGCGCGATCCTCGGCCTCTGGAATCAGCACATCGAGGCCGTGTTCCGCCAGTCGGCCCTTGTAGAAATCCTGCTCCATCGTGAAAGCGGTGCCGAGCAGCCCGACCCTCTGTACGCCCGCTCCCTTCAGCGCCTTTGCGGTTGGGTCGACAATGTGCAGCAGGGGGAGGCCGATGTTCGCGGTCATGGCGTCGGCCAGGCGGTGCATCGTGTTGGTGCACAGGATGATGAAATCGGCGCCGCCGCGTTCGAGCGCCTGTGCGGCGGCGACCATTTCGGCGGTCAGTGCGTCCCAGTCGCCTGCATGCTGGAGTTTCTCGATGTCTCCGAAATCGACCGAGAGCATAAGGCTCCGCGCCGAATGGACGCCGCCCAGCCGCCGCTGCACTTCCCGGTTGATGATGCGATAATATTCGGCGGAGCTTTCCCAGCTCATCCCGCCGATCAGCCCGATCGTCTTCACGCGGCCTCGATCAACCGCATCGCCTGGGCGCGGGCTTCGGCGGTGACTTCGGCACCGGAGAGCATCCGGGCTATCTCCTCCTGCCGTTCGGCGCTGTCGAGCGGGCGGACGCCGGTACGGGTGACGAGGCCGTCATGGCTCTTGGCGATCAGCCAGTGGCTGGCCCCGCGCGCCGCGACCTGCGGGCTGTGGGTGACGACAAGCAACTGGGCGTCCTTTGCCAATCGCTTCAATCGTTCGCCGATGGCATCGGCGACGGCGCCGCCGACGCCGCGGTCGATCTCGTCGAAGATCATCGTCGTTGCCGAGCCCTGCTCCGCCAGCGCCACCTTGAGGGCCAGGATGAAGCGCGACAATTCGCCGCCGCTGGCGATCTTGATCAGCGGTGCGAAGGGCGCGCCGGGGTTGGTCGATATCGCGAACTCGACCCGGTCGAGCCCCGCAGCGGACCAGCCGCTCTCGGGCAGGCTCTCGACCATGGTGCGGAAGCGGGCGGCGTCGAGTTTGAGCGGTGCCAGCTCGGTCGCGACCGCTGCATCGAGCCGCTGCGCCGCAATCCGACGGGCATCGCTCAGCTCTTTCGCTGCCTTTTCATAGGTCTGTCGTGTGATTCTCGCATCGGATTCGAGCTTTGCGAGTCCTGCGTCGCCCGCCTCTATCCGGTCCAGTCGCCCCGCCAGTTCGTCGCGCAATGCCGCGAGGCTGTCGGGATCAACCCGATGCTTACGCGCCAGCGCGCGCAGCTCGAACAGCCGTGTCTCGGCGGCTTCGAGCCGGGCCGGGTCGAAGCGCATCGCCTCTGCGGCGCCGGCGAGCCTGTCCTCGGCCTCGCTCGCCTCGATCACCGCGCGGTCCAGCGCCGCCAGCGCCTCGCCGAGCAGGGGATGTTCGGCCGCGATCCGGTCGAGCCGTCGCGCCGCCTGGCGGAGCGCGGCAAGGCCGCCCTGCGACCCGTCGAGATGGGCGTTCACCGCCTCCAGATCGTCGGCGAGCTTCGCGCCCTTCTGCATGTCCGATCGGTCGGCGGCGAGGATCGCCTCTTCGCCGGGTTCGGGGCCGAAGCGGGACAGTTCATCGACAGCATGATCCAGCCATTCGCGATCGCGCGCGGCATTCTCCAGATCGTTGCGCGCCGTCTCGAGCGCCTGTTCGGTGGAGCGCCAGGCGGAATAAGCAGCAGCGACCGTGGCGACATCGAGCCGTCCGAAGGCATCGAGCAGCGCGCGATGGCCCCGAGGATTGATCAGGCCGCGATCGTCATGCTGGCCGTGGATTTCGACCAGCAGGCCACCCAGCTCGCGCAGCGTGGCGGCGGAGGCCGGCTGATCATTGATGAAGGCGCGGCTGCCGCCGTCGGCCTTGACGATGCGGCGGATCACCAGCGCCTCGCCGGGCTCGAACTCCAGCCCGTTTCCCGCGAGCAGCGCAAAGGCGGGATGGTCGGTCGGCAGATCGAATGCCGCCGAGACCATCGCCTGTGCAGCACCGTTGCGAACGAGGCCGCTGTCGGCGCGTACCCCCAAGGCGAGGCCGAGTGCGTCGAGCAGTATCGATTTTCCCGCGCCGGTCTCGCCGGTCAGCGTGCCCAGGCCAGGACCGAATTCGAGATCGAGCGCCTCGATCAGCACGACATCCCGGATCGCCAAGCTAGTGAGCATGGGACATCTGTAGAACATGGCGGCATGCCGCGCCAAGGGCCTCGGCCTTTCCTTTTGATCCGCCGATGCTCAAAAGGGTGCGAGCGGGGCGGGAACGGGATGGCATCGGACCGAATCGAAATTCTGGACGGCTGGCGGGCGGTCAGCATCCTGTTCGTGTTTGCGGGTCATCTGCTGCCGATGGGGCCGGCTGCCTGGAAGATTAACGGATCGCTGGCGGTCGGCGGTATGGCGCTGTTCTTCGCGCTGTCGGGATTCCTGATCACGCATTTCCTGCTGGAACGGGCGGACATCGCCGAATTCCTGCGCCGCCGGCTGTTTCGCATCGTTCCGCTCGCCTGGAGCGTCATGCTGGTCCTCGCGATTGTGCATGGTGCGGGGGCGGAGACGATCGTCGCCAATCTGCTGTTCGCCGCGAATCTGGCGCCGACGCGGCTGATGCCAGCGGGCGAGCATCTGTGGAGCCTGTGTGTCGAGGCGCAATTCTATCTGGGCGCGGCGCTGCTGGTCGCGGCGGGCGGGAAACGTGCGCTCTGGCTGCTGCCGCCGCTCTGCGTGCTGGTGACGATCTGCCGGATGATCGCGGGGGCGGAATATAGCATCGTCACCTGGCTGCGCATCGACGACATATTGGCTGGCGCGACGATGGCATGCTCTGCGGCTGCCCGCGTGCGGCGGCGGTGATGCGGCGAATGCCGTCCTGGCTGCCGGTCCTGCTGCTCGCGCTGCTCGTGGCGGTATCCGGGGAGAGGGCCGGATCGCTGAACTTTGTCCGCCCCTATATCGCCGCGGCGGCGATCGGAGTCTCGATCAACAACGCGCCCGAAGCCATGCGGCGGCTCTTCTCCTCCCGCCCTGCGGTTTATATCGCGACGATTTCCTATGCGCTCTACGTCTTTCACATGCTGTTCGAAGCGAGCTGGCTCGGCTCCGGCGACCGGCTGGTCAAATATGCCAAGCGGCCGCTGCTGCTGTTCGCCACCTTCGCGGCCGCGCATCTGTCGACCTTCCATTTCGAAAGGCCGATCATCGCATGGGGCAAGCGACGGCGGCGGCTTGCGGCCGCCCGGGGGCAGCCATAGAGAAGGGCATGAGGGTTTTGAGGAAGCTGATGAAGCGCATCCTGGTGCTGGTCGTGGTGGCGGTGCTCTGCGTCGGGATTGTCCGGATCACGAGCTACAGCAAGAATCAGCCTGCCGCCGTCGGCAACGCGGTCGAGGCGCCTGCCACCGCCGCGTCGCCGCTGCCGCGCCAGCCGACCGGCTATGGGATCAACCTGTCCTATGCGGCCTTCTGGACCCGCGAGCGCGCCTTCATGAATCTGGCGGCCGGCGGCGGCTGGAATGCGATCCGTGGCGGTAGCTGGTCCGAACTGCCGTCCAACCGGATCGATCCGGACGGCACCGTGCTGGGGCTGCAGGCCGGCGAATCGGCGGCGCTCTCGCTCTCTCGTCCGCCCCGCAGCCGGCGCGGCGACCTGGCGATACGCTGCCGCTTTGAAGGGCAGGGTATGGTCAGCGGCGTCGCCATGGTCGCGCCGAAGGTCCAGCCGGGGCGGATCGACTTCACGTGGCGGCAGGATATCGAGACGGCCTTTTTCCGGATCGACGCTACCGATCCCGCAAACCCGATCCGCCATATCGATTGCCGGGAAGCCGATGCCGACCCGAAGCTGCTGTTCGATCCGGCATTTGTGGACAGCGTAAGGCCTTACCGCGCGATCCGCTTCATGGACTGGATGCAGGCCAACATGAACCGCGCCGGTGACTGGACGCGCCGTACGCGTGCCGTTTCGACGATCCAGGCAGGGCCTCAGGGGGTCGCGGTCGAACATCTCGTCGCACTCGCCAACCAGGCGAAGGTCGATCCCTGGTTCGTGATGCCGTGGAATGCCGACGCCACCTACATGGAAAATTTCGCGCGCTACGTGCACGACCATCTCGATCCGGCGCGCACCGCCTATGTCGAGATCGGCAACGAGGTGTGGAACCTGGATTTCCCCGCCGGAAAGCAGGCACTGGCCGAAGGGCAGCGCCTGAAGCTCGGCGCCACCCCGGACGAAGCGCGGATGCGGCGCTACGCCCAGCGCTCGGTCGAGGGGTTCAGGATATGGGAACGCGTCTTCGCCGATGCGCCGAAACGGATCGTCCGTATCCTGTCAGGCCAGAATGCCTGGATCGATCCCTTCATGATGGCGCTGACCTACAAGGATACGGCCGCTCATGTCGATGCGCTGTCGAGCGCGGTATATTTCGGACAGGCGCTGTTCGCCGAGCCGCCCGCCGATACCCGCGACCTGGCACCGCTCTTCCCTCCGCTAAATGCCTCGATCGCCTCCACCTTCGAAGCCGCGCGGCGCTACAAGGCGGCCGCCGATGCGCGGGGACTGCGCTACATCGCCTATGAAGGCGGCCAGCACAGCAGCTATTCCGGGCCGGACAAGACGCTCATCCCCCGGCTCAACCGCGATCCCCGCATGGGCGAGGCCTATCGTCTTTTCCTGCGCGGCTGGGATCGCGAATTTGGCGACCTGCTGATGCTCTATCATTCGACCAGCCCGATCGGATCATCGATCCATTTCGGGCTCGCCGAATATAGTGGCCAGTCACTGGCCGAGACGCCCAAGCGCAAGGCCGTGCTGGATATGATCGCGGCGTCGCGGAAATAGCCCGGCTTAGAGGGCGTGGGATGTGGCCGGTGCCTTCGCGGTCTCCGCCGTCCCCGTCACTTTCTTCGCAAAGGCGGTGATGTCGGCCAATATCGGCGTCTTGTCGCGAAACGGCTTGGCGAGCGCGGTGACGATGCCGACATGGCCGAGATCGGGATAGACCTTCAACTCAGACGAAACGCCGGCAGCACGCAGCTTGCGGTCTAGGTTGATCGAGTTCTTCGGCCATACGGTATCGTCATCCTGGCCGTGCAGCAGCAGCATCGGCGGCGCTGACGCGTCGGCATAATGGATTGGCTGGGTCTCTTCCGGGCGCGGCCACCGGCCAAAAGTGGTTTTGACCACCTTGCCGTTGAAGGGGAGGAAGTCATAGGGGCCGGCCATCCCGGCGAAGCCCCTGATTGCGCTGCGGTCCGATCCCAGGAACTGTGGGTCGAGCGCCAGCATCGCGGCATTATAGGCGCCGGCCGAATGACCGACGAGGACGATCCGGTCGGGGTCGCCGCCATAGCCGGCGGCATGGGCGCGGACCCAGCGGACCGCTTCGGCGCAATCCTGCACGAAGCCGGGGAAATGCACCTCGGGAACCAGCCGGTAGTCGGGTACGACGGTGATGAAGCCGGCTGCCGAGAGCGCCCGCGCGGCGAAGTGATAGCCCTCGCGGGTGCCGTTCGCCCAGGAGCCGCCATAGATGAACACGATAACGGGAAGCGGCCGCTGTGCGGCCCCGGTCGGCGCATAGATATCCAGCTTCCGGCGCGGCCCTTGGCCATAGGGAATGTCGGAGGCCACCTTGCTGCTCTCGTTGTCTTTGGGCATCACCGTGTCGAACGCGCGGACCGGCGCGCAGGCGGCGGCCACCAGCGCGCCGCAGATCAGCAGCGTAAGGCCTGCCAGGGTCAACTTCGTCATCATGCCTCCGTCCATATCGGATACCCTTGATTACGCCAGCGGGTACAGTCTGGTTGCGTCGTGCGTTGTCGCGCTGATCACCTGCACCTGAGAGGAGATGAATATGATCGTACGCAGCGCTTCCGCCCGATATGTGGGCCTCGGCAAGGAAGGGAAGGGCAGTGTCTCGACCCAATCGGGCGTGCTCGATGCGCAGCCCTATGGCTTCAACACCCGCTTTGAGGATGGCAAGGGCACCAATCCCGAGGAACTGATCGCGGCCGCCCACGCATCCTGCTTCACCATGGCGCTGAGCTTCGCGCTGGCGAAGGCCGGCCATGATGCCGGCGAGCTGGAGACCGAGGCGAAGGTGTCGCTCGACAAGGACGGCGACGGCTTCAAGGTTACGAAATCGGCGTTGACCCTGAAGGCGAAGGTGCCGGGGATCAGCGAGGCGGATTTCGCCCGGATCGCCGATGACGCCAAGGCGAACTGCCCGATCTCCAAGCTGCTCAATGCGGACGTGACGCTGGCGACCTCGCTGGAGTGATCGATCCGCGCCGGCATTCCTCCCGCTGGGCTCTCCTCAAGGCGAGTAGTTTGGGTGGCGGGGCTGTTTGCGTCAAAGAAAAGCCCCGGGGCTTTCGCTCCGGGGCTCGATCTGTTCGCGTGGCGCGCGCTTATTTGGCGGCGGGCGCCGCCTCATTGCCTTCGGCCGGAGCCGCTGCGTTATCGGCGGCTTCGCCTTCCGCTGCGGGGGCTGCCGCAGCAGGCGCGGCGGGCATCGGTTTCGGCGCATCGCTCTGCTGATTCAGATAGGCGATGACATTGGCGCGATCTTCAGGCTTTGAAAGGCCCGCGAAGGTCATCTTCGTGCCGGGCGCGAACGCCTTCGGGCTCTTCAGCCAGTCGCTGAGATTCTGCCAGTCCCAGGCACCACCCTTGGACTTGAGCGCGTCCGAGAAAGCGAAGCCCTGGGCGCCCTGGCCGATGCCTTCGCCCAGCACACCCCAAAGATTCGGGCCGAGCGCGTTGGCGCCGCCCTTGTCCGCATTGTGGCAGGCGGCGCACTTCTTGAAGACGTCCGCGCCCTTGGCCGGATCGGCACTGGCGAGGTAGAAGGCGATCGGCTGCTCGGCAGCCGCACCGCCGCCGGCATCACCCTCTTCCTCGACACCCTCGACCACATAGCCCATCTTTTCGGGGCGTTCGGAGTGGAAATATTCGCCGCTGAGGATCGAAAGGCCCAGCGCGGCAATGCCGCCAGCCAGCGCCCAGCCCGCAATCGTATTTGCGCGATCGTCCATGTGCCCCTTGAGCTCCCGTTGGTCACGTGGGGGAAGGACCCACGCCGAATTCGCTGCCCCTTTAGAATCGCTTGTGAGCCTCCGCAAGCGTTCCAGCAACCTAATATGGTTTCGTATGCTTGCGATCGGCCTCAGCCCCGCCTAATCGGCGCGCTACATGCAGAACTATCCAGCCCCCGCCCAGGCGCTCGTCGCCGAAATGACCGAGGCGTGCGCCGCCGATCCGGCGCGCGCGGTCGCCTTTCAGGGCGCACCTGGCGCCAATTCGCACATTGCGGCGCTGGAGACCTTTCCCAACTGCCTGCCGCTGCCCTGCTTCAGCTTCGAGGATGCGCTCGACGCGGTGCGTGACCATCGCGCCGACTGCGCCGTGATCCCGATCGAAAATTCGCTTCATGGCCGTGTCGCCGACATCCATTTCCTGTTGCCCGAATCCGGGCTGGTCATCACCGGCGAGCATTTCCTGCATATCCGTCACACGCTGATGGCGTTGCCGGACCATGGTAAGATCACCCAGGCGATGAGCCACCCGCAGGCCCTGGGTCAGTGCCGTCACTGGATGCGCGCGAACGGCGTTACCCCGGTTTCCTATCCCGATACGGCGGGCGCGGCGGCGGCGGTGGTGGAAGCCGGCGATCTGCACATGGCGGCGCTCGCGCCGTCGATTTCGGCGGCGATCTACGGGTTGAAGGTGATCGAGCCCAATGTCGCCGATTCGGACGACAACACCACCCGCTTCGTCGTGGTTGCCCGTGCCGGCCGCGATATTCCGGTCGACGCCGGCCCGGTGATGACGACGTTCATCTTCGAGGTGAAGAATATCCCCGCCGCGCTCTACAAGGCGCTTGGCGGCTTTGCGACCAATGGCGTCAACATGACCAAGCTGGAAAGCTATCAGCGCGGCGCCCGCTTTGCCGCGACCGAATTCTATGCCGATATCGTCGGCCATCCCGATGAGCCGCATGTCCGCCGCGCGCTGGAGGAGCTCGCCTTCCATAGCAAGTGGGTCCGCCTGCTCGGCACCTATCCGCAGGCGCGCGCCCGCGGGATATGATGATGATGTCATGCTGAACCAACTTCAGCATGACCGTCCGGCCCGCAGGCTCTAACGTAGCCCGATGCGCTCTCCCGTCCTCAACATCACCCGCTCGATCCTTGGACAGCCCTGGCATTGGCGGGGCGGTACCGTCGACGGGATCGATGCGGGTTTCGAACCCGACGATCTCGTCTCGCAGCTCCTGCTCGCCCGTGGCTGCCCGCGCGATGGGATCGAGGAGCATCGGATGCCGACGATTCGCGGCTTCATGCCCGATCCTGCGATCTTCCGGGATATGGAACGCGCTGCGGAGCGGCTGGCCGATGCGGTCGAGCATGGCGAGCCCGTCACCATCTTCGGCGATTATGATGTCGATGGCGCCACCTCCGCGGCGCTGCTCGTACGCCTGCTGCGCCAGCTGGGGCTTGATCCGGGCGCCTATATCCCCGATCGTCTGATGGAGGGCTATGGCCCCTCGGGTGAGGCGCTGCTCCGGATCGGGGAGGCGGGTACCCGGCTGATCGTCACCGTCGATTGCGGCGCGCAGGCGTTCGAGGCGCTGGCGCTGGCCAGCGACGCCGGCATCGACGTGGTGGTGGTCGATCATCATAAATGCGCCGCGCAGCTGCCGCGCGCCTATGCACTGGTCAATCCGAACCGGCTGGATGAGGATGAGGGCGCCGCCCATGGCCATCTCGCTGCGGTCGGCGTCGCCTTCCTGCTCGGCGCGGCATTGATCCGGGTGCTGCGCGCGCGCGGCTGGTTCGCCGGCCGGCCCGAGCCCCGGCTGATCGAACTGCTCGATATCGTCGCGCTCGGAACCGTTGCCGACGTCGCCTCGCTGCGCGGGCTCAACCGTGCCTTCGTGGCCCAGGGCATCAAGGTGATGGCCAATCGCCGCAATGTCGGCCTTGCCGCGCTGATCCAGGCGGCGCGGCTGGAGCGGGCGCCGACCTGTACCGATCTCGGCTTCGCGCTGGGGCCGCGCATCAATGCGGGCGGCCGGGTGGGCAAGTCCGATCTCGGCGTCCGCCTGCTGACCACCGAGGACCCCGAAGAGGCGCGCGTCATCGCCGCCGAGCTCGACCGCCTCAACGAGGAACGCCGCGCGATCGAGAAATCGGTGCAGGAAGAGGCGGAGCTGCTGGCGGAGCGCCAGTCGAACCGGTCGGTCGCGCTGGTCGCGGCGGGCGGCTGGCACCCCGGCGTGATCGGTATCGTCGCCGGCCGGCTGAAGGAGAAGCTCGGCCGCCCCGCGATCGTCGTTGCACTCGATGGCGACGGAATCGGCAAGGGCTCGGGCCGCTCGATCAGCGGGGTCGATCTCGGTGCGGCGGTACTGGCGGCAAAGGATATGGGGCTGCTCGTCGCGGGCGGCGGCCATGCGATGGCGGCGGGGCTCACCGTCGGCCCCGGCGGAATCGACGCGCTGGCCGATTTCCTCGACGAACGACTCGCCGCCGATGTCGCGCGGTCGCGCGACGATCGCGCGCTGCTGCTCGACGCGGTGGTGGCGCCCGGCGGCGTCACGCCCTCGCTGGTCGAGGCGCTGGAGGCCGGAGGCCCCTATGGCGCGGGCTGGCCGGCACCGCGCATCGCGGCGGGCGCGGTGCGGGTGATCAAATCCGACGTCGTGGGGCAGGGCCATGTCCGCACCATCGTCTCGGGCCGCGACGGCCGTTCGATCAAGACGATCGCCTTCCGCGCGGCCGACAATCCGCTGGGCCAGGCACTGCTCGGCGCCGGCCCCGATCGCAGCCTGTGGATCGCCGGCCGCCCGAAGATCGACGACTGGGGCAGCCGCCCCGCCGCCGAGCTTCATGTCGAGGACGCCGCCTGGGCCGACTGAGCGGCCGAGGGAAATTTCCCACGCTGCCTTGACCACCCGCCGCCGCTGCCCTAATCGGCCCGCCACAGCGCTACACGGCCCCATCGTCTAGCGGTCTAGGACGTCGCCCTTTCACGGCGAAAACACGGGTTCGAGTCCCGTTGGGGTCACCATTGCCTTTTTCTTAGGAAATACAGGCACTTGGCGAGGTGGGGAGGACTTTCTCCCACACCATTCCCCCCACAGCCGAGATGCCGACTTTCAAGCCATTGGCTGGCTTCCCTATCGAGCGTTGCCCAGCGTGCAGCGTTGAGCGATAGTCACGGCAAAGCGAACCGCCCCGGGTTTCCCGGAGGCAGGTTGGTTTGAGTCATGCCGCCATATCGAGTTCCTGTTGTGCGGCATGTTCGACGGCCTCAAGCTTTTGACCGCTGCGCCGGAGCCGGGCGCAGCCCGTTGGCGGTACCCGGCAACACGACCTTGCCGCCGCCGTCGAACGCTTTGCCCGCGCGAGCGTCGAAGCCGATCGCATGACCGCGCAGGGGTTCGACAAAGCACGTGGCACCCCCGTTGATCCAAAACGACAACATCCGCGCAAAGCTCAGTTGTGAGGAAACGAAATATCAACCTGCTTAAGGACGTCGGCCGATTCCTCGGGCATAGTCGGCAAATTCACCATTTCGATCGCCCCCTGCCGTCCGATATAGGTCTCGATGCGTGGGAAGGCGAGCCGCTCTAAGTGCTGACTACCGATCTCCCGATCGTCGACGGCGAGGGACAGACGATGTCCGCCCTTTTCCTCCCGCTCGACACTGACGCGCAATTCATGCCCCCCAGGCGAAAGCGCCTCGCTTCCTCGTATCTGAAAGGAGTGCCTAGGCACGTGGGTCACGCGATAGATGAGCAGAGGTACGCCTCGATCCAGGAAAAGGCCCCATCCGCCAAATTTGTCACCGCGCACGATGAGCGGCGCGCTCTTACCGTCTGCAGCGATGTTGATCCTGGCTGTAGCCGACCAGTTTGAGGTTAAAGCTGGAAAGGCTGAAGCGGAATATTCGGTCTGTCCCGGGTAATATATGAAATTCGTCTGATGGCCGAAAGCAGTCGGGCGCATCTGAGCAGAAAATCTGGGAAGAAACGAATCGTCGATAGGGAGAGCTTTGTTTTCAGATGCGACGCGATCGAAATCCCTTTGAAGTTCCGCGAGCTTGTCGGGCCGCCGCTTCGCTAGGTCCTTGGATTGCGAAAAATCATCGGCGACGTGGTAGAGCTCCCACGTGTATGTTGGGCTAAGATACTCCGCGCTCCATGGCATCCTCCGCGGGGTGGTTACGCCGATCCATCCTTCCTTGTAGTAACCACGGTTTCCAAGCATTTCGAAATACTGGCTGTGCCGCTGGGATGGTGCGGACGGGGCGTCAAAGCTATAGACCATACTGACACCGTCGATCGTCATCTGATTGACACCCGAAATAACAGGATCGGGCGTGACGCCAGCGGCTTCATAAATTGTGGGTGCTACGTCAATTACATGATGAAACTGCTGGCGGATTTGACCAACAGCCTTGATCCTCCGTGGCCAGGAAACGACCATGCCATTTCGGGTGCCGCCGAAATGTGAGGCGATCTGCTTCCCCCATTGGAATGGAGTGTTAAGCGCCCAGGCCCAGGGAGCCGGGATCGCCGGCTGGGAATCTCGTCCTCCGATTGCGTCGATCTGTTGCGCATCTTCGTTTGAGGTGTCGGTCTGGGTAAACACAGTGATTTCGTTGAGCGCCCCTGAAAGACTCTCCGGCGCAGCCCCGTTGTCACCCTCGATGAATATTATCAGCGTGTTGTTGAGCCGGCCCGAGCGTTCCAACTCTTTGACGATACGTCCGAATTGGTCGTCGGAATAGGCGAGCATACCGGCGTACGCCTCCATCAGCCTTGCTTGGAACCGCTTGTGCTCGGGCGTAAGCGAGTTCCAGCTCGGGAGCTGGCTAGGCCTAGGCGTCAGCCTCGTGCCTTTTGGAAGGATGCCGCTCCGAAGCTGTTGATTGTAAATTCTCTCACGGGCGGCATCCCAACCCTCGTCGAACTGCCCACGAAAGCGGTCGATCCACGCGCGCGGGGCCTGCACGGGTGCGTGAGCGGTCGACGGCGCGTAATATAGAAGAAATGGAGAGGTAGCGCCCAGCGTCTGTTGCAGGCGGAGCCAGTCGACTGCGTGGTCTGCCAGATCTCGCTCGAGAATATAGTCCTTATCGAGTTTTGGCTGCACCTGATTGCGGTTCTCGATGAGCGAGGGCGCGTATTGATTGGTGTATGCCCCATTGAATCCATAAAAATAATCGAACCCCATACCATTTGGCCATCTCTGGAACGGACCAAGCGGAGTGTTTTCCCAAAGCGGCGTGTTGTGGTTCTTCCCTATCCAAGCGGTGTTGTAACCATGGAGTCCGAGCACCGTACCGATGGTGGCGGCGCTTTCAGGGATAGCCGACGTATAGCCTTCACGATCGACGCTGAGATCGTCTATCGCACCAGCGTTTACCGCATGATGGTTGCGTCCGGTCAAGAGCGCCGCGCGGGTCGGAGAACACATCGCGGTCGTATGAAACTGAGTGTATCGCAAGCCTTGCTGCGCCACCCGGTCAAGGTTGGGCGTCGGAATTAGACCGCCGAAGGTACTGCTGGCGCCAAATCCAACGTCGTCGGTCAGCACGACAAGGATGTTGGGCGCGCCCTCAGGCGCCTCCGGTTTCACCGGGAAGTATTTCCAAGCATGGGAGGAGGCAGGACTAGCGGCGTTCTGTGCGAGGGAAGGCACGGTCAGCGTGGTACTGGCCAATAGTCCGGCACTTAACGCAATGTGCATGAATCTGAACATAGGTAGTCCTAGCGAAGGATGACTTGGCTGTACGGGGATCAGTCTGGACTGCGCCGGCGTTCCGTCCAAACGTCGTCCTGTCTCTGGAGCGGCAAGACTATGGCGCTGATTGCGGATCTCGTGTCGTGTTCACGTCGCGATAACCCATCAGCGTCACCACTCCTTCCACCGAAATTCATCTGTGATCTTTGGCATTAACGGCATCGCTGTCGATGCGGATTGCGGCGAAAAAGTTGACGAGGAACGCACCCTCGCCGGAGCATTGTCCAAATAGGGTGGGATCGTGAGCGTTTCAGGAAGTAGCGAAGGGCATAGCGAGCGCCGCTTATTCGGTAAGATGCCGAACGACGCATCGGAAGCCGATATGGCTCGTTGATGTATCGACAGTTTCGGGATGTCGCGCAGCAGGACGATAGCGCTGGCAGTAATTTGGAGCGCAAAGATGCGAGCCGCCCTTGAGCACTTTGCGGGGAAGATGCCCTCCGTTCTGCGCGGGCATCGTACAGCAGCGCCTGCCAGAAACCCGCCCTGGTGGAGCGTCCCAGAGATCGGCGGTCCATTCCCATACATTGCCGATCATGTCGAACAGGTCATAACCATTTCCAGGGAAGCTCCGGACGGGGGAAGTGCGCTCCCAGCCGTCCAGGAGTTGGTTCGCGATCGGAAACAGGCCTTGCCAATAATTGGCCAGCATGGCCCCGCCGGGAGCGAGTTCATCGCCCCATGCAAAGTCAGCGCCATCCAGGCCACCGCGGGCCGCATATTCCCACTCCGCCTCGGTAGGCAGTACCTTTTCCGCCCACGCAGCGTAGGCTTCGGCATCCCGATATGAGATATGGACTACGGGATGGTCCTCCAGTCCTGCGATAGAGCTTTCGGGACCAAGGGGGTGCCGCCAATTCGCCCCGGCGAGATAATGCCACCAGCGCATGGGGTCATCGAGATCAAGCGTGTTGCATCGCTCAAAAACTGCCGATCCGGCGACGATCATCTCAGGCTTTATCCCCGGATAAAGGCTGGAGTCCGGGGGAGTCTCGGCAAGCGTCACATAACCCGTTGCTTTGACGAATCGTTCGAACTCTGCGTTGGTCACTGGTGCCTGATCAATCCAAAACGGATCGACCTTGACGCGCCGCTTCGGCATCTCTTCGGGGTAGAAGCGATCCGATCCCATCCAGAACGTACCTCCGCCAAGACGGACCATTCCGGGTCGCTCAATAGCAGATGTTATTGCCATAGGTTCCTGACCATGTCCCCCGTCAGCACCAATGGCACAGATTTGAGGTTGTGATTTAAGGAGGGTTGGGGCTTCGTCGTAGTGACGAAGGAACGGCCGTGTCCCGTCACGTGGTGTAACAGCGTCACCGTTGGGGCTTGAGGTGCAGGGAGCGTAGCGACCGGAGCCTCAAGCCCCAACGGTGACATGGCCCCTGTCTAGGCGGCCATCGCCAATCTTCGGTAGGGTTCGGGTTGCGAAACCAATGAACCTACCGGAGACGACGATGACCACGGACAGAATGGCGCTTATCGAGCTGGTTGAAAAGGGCGCAGACGCAGATCTCGTGCGCGAGATGCTGGCGTTCGCGGCCGAACGAATGATGGAAGCCGAAGTGGAGGCGCTGACCGGCGCTGCGCGTGGAGCTCGTGATCCTGCGGGGCGCCAGGTCCAGCGCAACGGCTATCGCGAACGCTCTTGGGATACCAGGGCCGGTCATGTCGATCTGGAGATCCCGCGCTTGCGCAAAGGGT
>CAZJXG010000055.1:0-9070 GCA_964549965.1 uncultured Sphingomonas sp.
AGGCGATGTATCATTTCCTCTCGGGCTACACCGCGCGCGTCGCCGGTACCGAGATCGGCGTGACCGAGCCGTCGGCAACCTTCTCGACCTGCTTCGGCGCGCCGTTCATGCCGCGTCATCCCTCGGTTTATGGCAATCTCCTCAAGGAGCGCATCGCCAAGGGCGGCGTCGACTGCTGGCTGGTCAACACCGGCTGGACCGGTGGCCAATATGGCGTCGGCCACCGCATGCCGATCAAGGTCACGCGTGCGCTGCTCAATGCCGCGCTCGACGGCAGCCTCAACAATGCCGAGTTCCGCACCGACCCCAATTTCGGATTCAAGGTTCCGGTTGCGGTGTCGGGGGTCGAGAGCAAGATCCTGAATCCGCGTGAGACATGGCCCGACGCGGCGGCCTATGATGCGACCGCCCAGAAGCTGGTCGGCCAGTTCATCGAGAATTTCGCGCAATTCGCGGATCATGTGGACGAGGGCGTCCGGCAGGCAGCGCCGACAGCGGCCTGACGAAACTCTGGAAAGGGCCTTGTGGCCTTCAGGAGGGCGCCCCGGTTTCGATCGGGGTGCCCTCCTTTTTTTGGAAGCGACAATGACGAAGAAGGAAGGGCCGCGCCTGTTCGCGGACGATGAAGCGATTTCCCGCATCGGGCGAGGCCTGCTCGATCGCAGCCTGCCGCGGGAGGAATGGACCCATGAAGCGCACCTCGCAGCGTGCCTGTGGATCATAACCGAGCGACCCGAGATCGACCCCGCGCGCGACATGCGCGGTATCATAAGCGCATATAATGAAGCGGTCGGCGGGGTGAATGACGATCAGGGCGGCTATCATGACAGCATCACCCACAGCTTCATCGCCGGTGTTCGGGCCTGGCTGGCGCGCAGCGATGCCACCACGCTGGTCGATCGGGTCAACGGGCTGCTGTTGGCGCCCGAGGGCCGCCGTAACTGGCCGCTCGCGTTCTACAGTCCCGAGCGGCTCTTCTCCGTCGCGGCGCGGCGTGGGTGGATCGAACCCGATCTGAGAGCTTTCCCGACAGGAGATACCGAAAATTAAGGGCCGCGCGATATGCCGGTCATGACAATTTCCAGGTAGGTGCCATGTACGAAGGAAAGCCGCCATCCTCCGCCGGCCGTAAGGGCTGGAGCCTTGATTCGCTGTTCGGTCGCGGGGCCGAGGAAGGGATGCCCTTGCCGGCCACCGTTCCCGCCACCGTTCCGGGCGCGATTGCCGAGGCGCCTCCCGCCAATGATCTGTTCAGCCGGATCGGCGGTTTCCTGCGCGCGCATCGGCTCGATCCGACGCCGGTCAACTATGACCTCGCCTATCAATATCTGGGCGGCCACGATCCGGCGCTGGTGGGGGCCGTCGAGGAAGCCATCGCCCGCGACGGACTATTGCTTCCCGACGTGGCCGAAAAACTCGCCGAAGCAGCGATGAACAAGGTCTCCTCGGAGCTTCTCGAGAAGCTGATCGATCAGGCGCATCAAAGCGTGACCCTGGCCGCGACCCTGGTCGGTCAGTCCCGCACGGATGCCAACGCCTATGGCAGCGCCCTCGACAAGGGCCATGCCGCGCTGCAGGCCGGTGGCGAGCCTGCCGGTCGTGCGCTGGAACTGATGGTCGAGCTTACCCGCACGATGATCGGCAAGACCCAGGATGCCGAGCGCCGCCTCGCCGAAATGGGCAACAAGATGGAATCGCTGCAGGGCGATCTCGCCGAAGCACAGGCGGTTGCCGAAACCGATCCATTGACCGGCCTGGCCAATCGCCGCGCCTTCCAGTCGCGGCTCGCCCGCGCGATGGTCCAGGCGCTGAAGGACGGAACCCCCCTGTCGGTCGCCTTTTGCGACATCGATCACTTCAAGAAGATCAACGACAATTTCGGCCATGACACCGGGGACCGGATTCTGAAAATGGTGGCCGATGCGCTGGTCGAGGGGGTAGGCGAGGACGCCTTTGTCGGTCGCTTCGGCGGCGAGGAATTCCTCGTCCTGTTCGACGGTATCATGGCGCGCCGTGCCGCGATGCGCGTCGATGAAGTGCGCGACGAACTGTCCGGGCGGCATCTCGTCTCCAAGACCAATGGCGAGCCGCTCGGAGCAGTGACCTTCTCGGCCGGGATTGCACAGCTGGCGCAAGGCGAGGATGAGGGCGGCATGCTGAAGCGGGCGGACGAGGCGCTTTACGCCGCAAAGAATGGCGGCCGTAACCGTGTGATCATCCACGGAGAAGACTGAACCGGACAGGCCGGCCGGCGATAGCTGGACCGGCCGGCGGCATGGTGGACACGCCGCGCTCCCATCCGCGGCGGCCTCGATCGCGGCGTTGCGGTGTAAAGTGAAGAGCGGGCTAGCGGTTCCGGTCGCCCCGACATATATGGCCTCGAATCCTTCACCACCTCGCGGGGATTCGACCACATGGATATCAGCCTCGGCCTAACTTTCGACGACGTGCTTCTCAGGCCCGGCGAGTCGGATGTTTTGCCGAGTCAGGCGATCACCGCCACCCAGGTGACGAAGGCGATCGGCCTCAACATCCCGATCCTCTCGTCCGCCATGGATACCGTTACCGAGGCTGACATGGCGATCGTCATGGCACAGCTGGGCGGCCTCGGCGTGCTTCATCGCAACCTGACGGTCGAGGAACAGGCGGCGGCGGTGCGCGCGGTCAAGCGCTTCGAATCCGGCATGGTCGTCAATCCGATCACGATGCGGCCCGAGCAGACCCTGGCCGATGCGCTGGAGCTGATGGCGCGGCATCGCATCTCGGGCATCCCGGTGGTCGAGGCGGATGGCAAGCTGGTGGGCATACTCACCAATCGCGATGTCCGCTTTGCGGAGAATCCCAAGCAGCCGGTGTCCGAACTGATGACCCGCCAGAATCTGGCGGTGGTTCGCTCCGGCGTTAGCCAGGAGGAGGCGCGCCGTACCCTCCACCAGCGCCGGATCGAGAAGCTGCTGGTCGTCGACGATGATTTCCGCTGTGTCGGCCTCATCACGGTCAAGGATATCGAGAAGGCGGTCAACTATCCGAACGCGACCAAGGACGCGACCGGGCGCCTGCGCGTCGCCGCCGCGACGACGGTGGGAGACAAGGGTTTCGAACGGACCGAAGCATTGATCGACGCCGAATGCGACCTGATCGTGATCGATACCGCGCACGGCCATAACAGCGAGGTTTCACGGGCGGTCGAGCGGGTGAAGCGGCTGTCCAATTCGGTGCAGGTCATCGCCGGCAACGTCGCCACCGCCGAAGCGACCCGTGCGCTGATCGGTGCCGGTGCCGATGGCATCAAGGTTGGCATCGGCCCCGGCTCGATCTGCACCACGCGTGTCGTCGCCGGCGTCGGCGTGCCGCAGCTTACCGCGGTCATGGAATCCGCCGAAGCGGCGGCCAAATCAGGCGTACCGGTCATCGCCGATGGTGGTCTGCGGACCTCGGGCGACATCGCCAAGGCGCTTGCCGCGGGGGCAGGCGCGGTGATGGTCGGGTCCCTGCTCGCGGGGACCGAGGAAGCACCTGGGGAGACCTTCCTGTATCAGGGCCGCGCCTATAAGAGCTATCGCGGCATGGGATCGGTCGGCGCTATGGCGCGCGGATCGGCCGACCGCTATTTTCAGCAGGATATCAAGGACCAGATGAAGCTGGTTCCCGAAGGCATTGAGGGGCAGGTGCCCTATAAGGGGCCGGCGCGCGACGTCATCCATCAGCTCGTCGGCGGCGTGAAGGCGGCGATGGGCTATACCGGATCGAAAACGATCCCCGATCTGCAGGCGCGGGCGCAATTCGTGCGCATCACCAATGCGGGCCTACAGGAAAGCCATGTTCATGATGTGTCGATCACCCGCGAGGCGCCCAATTATCCGACCCGCTGAGGCCGCGATACCCCGATCCCCCGACCGGGAGGGGCGATCATGACGCCTGGTGCCCGCGCGCAGGCCGCGATCGAACTGCTCGACGAGATCATCATCGCCGCGCGTGACGGCGCGGCCGCTGCCGACACCCTGATCGCGCGTTATTTCAAGACGCGGCGCTATGCCGGCTCCAAAGACCGCCGCGCGATACGGGAACTCATTTATCGCGCAATCCGGCGGGCGGGCGATCCGCCCGTGAACGGGCGGGCTGCGCTGGTCGGCCTGGCGCGTGAGGATGCGGCGCTCGCCGCCGCCTTCGACGGGTCGCCACATACCCCCGCGCCCATTTCCGCCGACGAACCGGGCACGCCACAGGGCGTGCTTCCGCGGTGGCTGTCGGGCAGGATCGCCAAGGCCGAACATGCGGCGTTGCTCGAAAGGGCGCCGCTCGACATCCGGGTCAATCGCAGCCGATCGGATCGCGAGGCGATCATGGCGCTCCTGCCCGAAGCGGTTCCATCGCCCTTCGCGCCGAATGGCCTGCGTCTGCCCGAAGGCAGCTCGATCGAAACGAGTGAGCCCTGGATGCAGGGGCTGATCGAGATTCAGGACGAAGGCAGCCAGCTGATCGCGCTTGCCGCGCGGGCGGCACCCGGCATGACGATACTCGATCTGTGCGCCGGCGCCGGCGGCAAGACCCTCGCGCTCGCCGACGACATGGCGGGGCAGGGCCGGCTGATTGCCAGCGACAGCAACCGGGCCCGCCTATCGCGCCTTGCCCCGCGCGCCGAGCGCTCCGGCTATGCCATGATCGAGACGCGGCTGCTCGATCCGGGGCGCGAGGCGGCAGCGCTGGCAGATCTGGGCGGCAGCTGCGACGTGGTGCTGATCGATGCGCCCTGTTCGGGCACCGGCACCTGGCGGCGCAACCCCGAGGCGCGCTGGCGGCTCACCCCCGCGCGGCTCACCCAGCTCACCGAGCTTCAGGCGCGCTTGCTCGACCTTGCCGCGCCGCTGGTCGCGCCGGGCGGGGCGCTCGTCTATGCCGTCTGCTCGCTGCTTGATGCCGAAGGGGCGGATCAGGTTGCCGGGTTCCTGACGCGGAACGAGGGTTTTCGCGCCGAGCCGGAGCCTTTCGCTGCCGGCCGTCCACGCGGCGCGGGACGGATATTGAGCCCCAGGCATGACGGCACGGACGGCTTTTTCGTCGCCAGACTGGTGCGATCATGATAGAAACGCCCCGATCTGCGTGGTTGGAGAAGTTGATGCGTTTTTCGCCTGTTGCGATGGCCTTGTCGCTCACCCTGTTCGCGGTTTCGAGCGGGGCGAGTGGCCAGAGAGCCGATGACCAGATCAATCCGAAGTCGCTGGCCGCGCTGTCCGAAGGGCAGGCGGCATTGCGCGCCGGCAATCTTGAAGCGGCGAACGATGCGCTTGAAACGGCGCTTGCCATCGATCCGCGCAACCGCTCCGCCTTTGTCGCGCTCGGCCGCGTAGCCCAGGCGCAGCAGCTGCCCGGCAAGGCGATCCGCATGTATTTCGAGGCGCTGTCGCTGGAACCGAATGACCTGAATGCGCTGTCGGCGCAGGGCGAGGCTATGGTGCAGAAAGGTGCGGTTGAACGCGCCCGCGCCAATCTCGCCCGCGTCCGCGCGCTGTGCAAGAGCGAGTGCGCGCCCGCGGTTCAGCTGGCCGCCGCGATCGCCAAAGGGCCGCCGCCCGCGATCGTCGCAGCGCAGACCAGCGACAAGGTTCCTCCCAAGGGGCAGGAACAGAGCAACGTCGGGCAGAAATAGGGGTTGAGCTCGCCCGCTGGTGCTTCAGCGAAGCGCGGCGGTCAGGCAGGCGGTGAGGCGAGGCTAACGGTTGCCCTCCAGCACCCGCCCCAGCGCCACGAATTCCTCCACCGTCACCGTTTCGGCGCGACGTTCGGGATCGATTCCAACCACTGCGAGCGCCTCGACCGCGCCCGCCACGCCCTTCAGGCTCTGGCGTAGCATCTTGCGACGCTGGCCGAAGGCCGCGGCCGTGAGCTTCTCGATCGTACCGATCGTAATGCCTGCTGGCTGCTTGCCCGGCACGACGTGGATGACCGCCGACATCACCTTCGGCGGCGGCACGAAGGCGGAACGGTGCACATTCATCGCGATCGTCGGGGTGGCGCGCCACTGGGCGAGCACCGCGAGCCGGCCATAAGCGGCGCTGCCCGTCTTCGCGACGATCCGTTCGGCCACTTCTTTCTGGAACATCAGCGTCAGCGATCGCCACCAGGGTGGCCAGGCGTCGAGCGTCATCCAGCGTACGAACAGCGCGGTGCCGACATTATAGGGCAGGTTCGAGGCGATATGGGCGCCATCGCCCGCTTCGCTCCGCTCGTCGATCTTCATCGCATCGGCGGACATGACCCTAAGCCGTCCGCCCGATGCCTGGTTGAGCTCTTCGAGCGCGGCAAGGCATCGATCGTCACGTTCGACCGCGACCACCGAAGCGCCCGCGCCCAACAGGGCGCGGGTAAGCCCACCAGGGCCGGGGCCGACCTCGTAGACGGTGGCGCCGTCAAGATCTCCCGGGATGCGGGCGATCCGATCGAGCAACTGACCATCGAGCAGAAAATTCTGTCCCAGCGCCTTGTTCGCGCTGAGGCCATGTCGCGCGATCACATCGCGCAGCGGCGGCAGATCCGGCAGGTGGCGGCTCATGCGTAGATGAGGCGGTTCCGGGCAGCCTCGCCGGCAAGCGCGATCGCGGCGATCATCGCGCCCGGATTGGCCTGGTTGCGGCCGGCGATCGAGAAGGCGGTGCCATGATCGGGCGCGGTACGCACGATCGGCAGGCCAAGCGTGATGTTCACGCCCTCGTCGAAATGCAGCGTCTTGAGCGGGATCAGCGCCTGATCATGATAGAGACAGAGCGCGCAATCATAGAGCGCCCGGGCCCGGGCGTGGAACATCGTGTCGGCGGCCAGCGGGCCGGCGATGTCGATACCCTCGGCCCGCAATATTTCGATCGCCGGAAGAATCAGCTCGATCTCCTCGCGGCCGATCGCACCCTGCTCTCCGGCGTGCGGATTGAAACCGGCTATGGCGAGGCGCGGGTGCTCGATGCCGAAATTGCGGGTCAGGCCGCGATCGGTGGCCCGCGCCTTGGCGACGATCAGTTCGACGGTGAGATGATCGACCACCGAACGCAGCGGGATATGCGTCGTGATGGGCACGGTGCGCAGCGTCGGTCCGGCGAGCATCATGATCGCGTTGGTTTTCGAAACGCCGCAGCGTTCCGCAACGAATTCTGTCTGGCCCGGATGGGTGAAGCCGATGGCATAGAGCTGATGCTTTGCGACCGGTGCCGTCACCAGTCCACCCACCATCGGCGAGCGGGCGAGTCCCGCCGCCAGTTCCAGCGAATCGAGCGCGCATCGCGCACCGGCCAGATCGGGCTGCCCGGGGATGATCAGTCCGGTGTCCTCGATCTGGATCAGGGGCAGGGCCGTTCCGAAACAGGCAGCGGCCTCATCCGGGCTGGCTATCTGCCGGACGGGACCCGGCCAGACGGTCTCGATCGAGCGCTGATCGCCGACGGCGAAAAAAGGAAGCAGGCCATATCGCTCGCGCGCGTCCCACGCCTTGGCGACGATCTCCGGACCGATCCCTGCGGGATCGCCGAGCGCGACGGCGAGGGGGCCTATTTCCATGGCCTCATCGATATTCGATCACCGCGTCGCGGCGAAGATCTCGCAGATAGCGCTGGGCGCGGCGATTAACCCGTTCCTGTTCGATCTGCGACTGGATTTGATCGAAGGATGGCCCGTTACTGGGCGCGGGATCGTCGCGTCCGCACAGGACCAGTGCACGCACGCCGTCGGTCAGCGAACCGAAAGGCGGGGTGGATTCTCCGACCTGCATGCCCAGCATCATATCCTGGAGCTGTGCCGGAAGATCGCGGATCCGCATCTGATCATTGTTGACGACGTCCGCACCGATCTTGGCGGCCACCTCGGCGACGTTGCCGCAGCCCCGGATATCCTTGAGTCCGGCGGCGAAGGCCTGAACCTTCGGGGTCGCCTGCGCCTGGGTGCTGCCCGGCGGGAAGGTAACGGTGAGCTGCTTGAGCAGCAAGGTCGCATCGCGCGGATCGACGCCGAGAACCTGGCGCTTGTCGATCAGCAGGATGACCGAATAGCCGCCTGGTACCGCGATCGGAGCGCTGATCTGACCTGATCCCAGCGTCGTCACGACCGCGGACAGCTGTTCGGGCAACTGCTCGGCACGCACCCAGCCGAGATCGCCGCCGACCGCGGCCGTGGAAGCTTCCGAGAACTGGCGGGCATAGGCTGCGAAGGACGCGCCCTTGCGGATCTGGTCGATGATGCGGTTGGCGTTGTCGTTGGCGGCGCCCATCGATTCGGGTGTGGCCGAGAGGAATATCTCCCCGACATGATATTCATTGGCGCCCTTGGCAGCCTGCAGACGCGCGATGATCGCGTTGACCTCTTCGTCGCTGACCGCGACGAAGGGTTCGACCCGGCGGCTCAGAACGCGGCGCCAGGCAGCCTCGCCTTCGATCTGCCGTTTGATCGAGCTTTCGGACGAGCCCTTTTCCCGGAGGAATTTGGCGAAGTCGCGCGGGGATTTGCGGAAGTTGGAGGCGACCCGGTCATAGGTCTGCTGGACCTCTTCCTTTGTGACCTCCACCTTCTGGGCGGCCGCTTCCTGAATCTGCAGCGTTTCGTCGATCAGGTTGCGCAACACCTGCAGTCGCAGCCGCTCGACCTCCTCGTCGGGGATGCGGCCGCCATTGGCCGCGACGACGAGCGCAAGGCGCTGGTCGATGTCCGTCTGGGTGATGATCGTGCCGTTGACGATCGCGGTCGCCGTCCGAATGTTGGGATCGCGATTGCCGAAGACCGTAATGTCCTTGGGGATGTTGAGGCTGCCCGCGACATCCTCGTCCTCGCCCACCGTCTGGCCGATCAGGGGCGCCGCCAGCGCCACCGCGCCCGCCGCCGCCATCATCCAGAAAGTCTTCCGGCTCACCTTCGTTCCACGCACCTGGCAACATCCTCGTAGGAAAAAACAGGCTGTCCCTGACAGGCGCCCTCTGAATGAATGCTTAGCGGCCCAAATTCTTGAGCGCCAGACGCAACAGGAAGGTGTTGCCCCGGCGGGCATCCCCGATAGCGTCATATTCGCGCCACCACACACACCACACACACCCAACAC
>CAZJXG010000055.1:9080-20171 GCA_964549965.1 uncultured Sphingomonas sp.
GCCAACCTCGATGCAATCGTCGTCGTAGAGCAGGCCGAGGCGATGCCGAATCGGCTGATAGCCGTCGGACAGGGTCAGCGGATCCTCCCTGCGGCTCGTCAAGTCGATCACCGTCGATCCGAAGATCGACCAGTAGCGTGCGATCTGGACACGGCCGCCGAGGCGAACCTCCTCGCGGTCGCGGAGATCCTCGATCGTCGGCGAGATGTCGCGGTTCAGCTTGAGATAACCGATCAGCGCATAGGTCTTGCGGGTTCCGACCGTCGCGTCGATCTCGTTGCGGCGGATCGCGAAATTGTCGTTGTCGAGCCGGAAGCGGTGGATGATCTCGAGGAAGCGGCCATATTTGAGCGTGGTCCGCCCGACGATGTCCGAGCGCCGATCCGACAGGCCGGTGCCGACCGGCAGCAGGCCCGGCTTGTTCGACAGGCGGTAGCTCTGGCCGATCACGGTATCGAACGAGATGCCGGGCAGGTCGACCGCCCATTCGGCGCCATAGGTGATGCGGCTGCCGTCTTCCCAGCGATCATAGCCAGAGAAGCGGTTGAGCGCGAACAGGTTCGAATCCTCGAGATCGATCGACCGGGCATCCTCGTTGGGGATGTCGAGGTTGCGGACCTTGGGGCTCGCGACAATCTGGATGCGCGGCGTGATGCGCTGCGATCCGGCGAAGAAATCGCCGATGAAGGGCCATTTCACATCGGCGGCGAGCGCCGCGATCCTGCGCGCCGTCCAGCCCTTGTCACCGCGGTAGATGATCGTCGCGGTGCTGCCCACTTGGTCGGTATGATAGATATCGCCGCGGCCATAAGCCGTGAATGTGACCTCTTGGCCCAGCGGCGTGTAGCGGCGCAGATCCCACCGGACTCCGGCAAAGGCGCGCTGCGTGTCCTGTCCGCTCGTCCGGGTGAGCGCGAGGCTGTTGGCCTGAATCTGGACTACGCCGCCGAACACCGGATCGGTCAATCGCCGACGATAGTCGATCAGCGGCAGCGCGAACGGCTGCAGGCCCTGGCGATCGTTGGTGCGCAGGGTCTGCACCGCCCAGCCCTTGATCGACAGGTAGCTGTTCGGGGTGATCCGCTCTGCCTGGACCTGGTTGCGCAGCCGATCGTCGCGCGAAATATCGTAGCGACGCATGAAGGTGCGGTCGGTGGTGGCGCGAAGCGACCCGGAAACCGTCCAGTAAGGTCCATATTGGAACTGGCCGTTGGCATCGAGATAGCCGCGGATGTCGCGATTGCCGCTGCCGGGCGCAGTGCCCGTCGCGGCCGAGAAGCGCGAACTATATGTCAGCATGCCGGATGCCTGCCACGCGCCATGGTCGGTCAGCGCGCGATACTGGGCTTCGATCGCGGGCAACACCTTGGTGTAGACATGCGGAGTCAGCGTGAGATCACGATTGGGCGCGATTTGATAATAATAGGGTAGCGCCAGTTCGGCGCCGTTGGTGCGGCTATATTTGATGTCGGGCAGCAGGAGGCCCGATCCGCCGCCGCTGCTGCCGTCGGGATGCGACAGACCCGGCAGCCACAATATCGGCGCACCGAGGAAGCTGATACGGGCGCCATCATAGCTGATCCGATGCTTGTTCGGATCATGGACGACCCGCACGGCGCTGATCTTCCAGATCGGTTCCTTGGGGCAGCCCTTGCTGTCCATCACGGCGCAGGGGGTGTACGCGGCCTTGTCGAGCGTGGAGATCCCGTTGCGGCGCACGCCGTGGACCGCGGCGAGGCGGCCGCCATCGTTGAGCACGAGCAGGAGATTCTCGATCATCCCGTCCTTCAGCGTGTCGGTCAGCTCGACGGAATCGCCATAGAGGGTATCGCCGCCCGAATTGACCACCGCGACATTGCCATTTGCCCGGACGGTCCCGGTCTTCTGGTTCCACTCGACCTTGTCGGCGCGCAGCCGGTCGCCCTGCCGCATCATCCGGACATTGCCGGTCGCGGTCACGACTTCGGCGCCATCATCATAGGCGAGCGTGTCGGCGGCAAACGTCACCTCCTCCTCGTTCGTCGGGGTGGGGGCATCGCCCTGCAACGGCGGACCGGCCAGTGGCGTCGCGAGGTTCTGCGCCAGCAGCGGGCCTGCGCAAAGCCATGGCAGCGTCGTCGCCAGCAGGAAATGGATCGGCTTCTTCACATTACCCCATGAGCTGGCACGCAACAGCGTCCGCGCCGCCTATCGTACCCGGCGCTCCGCTGCAATCCTCTGGCAACGAACCGACATCTGCAACATTGCGGCGGGGCGGGGCTATGCCTAGATGAGGGGCAGGACAGAATAAGGATTTCCCACTCGATGCGGATCAGCTTTGCCGACAGCCGGCCGGCCCACCCCCATGCCCTTGCCATCGCCGTTGCCCCTGCCACGTTGAGCGGTGCCGGCCTCTCCGCGTTGCCGGAGGCGGCCCAGGCGCTGGCGCGCGCCGCTGCCCAGGCGAGCCGCTTCGACGGCGAGAAGGGTGCGGTGGTGGAATTTTACGGCGAGACCGATACCGCCCATCGGCGGCTGTTGCTCGCGGGGATCGGCGCCAAGAGCGATTTCGAGCGGGCTGGCGCGGCGCTCGTGGCGAAATTGCTGACGTCCGGCGAGAAGACGCTTGTCGTCGATATCAGCACCGTGGCGGGCGACAAGCCGGCCGAGGCGGCGGCGCACCTCGCATTCGGCGCGGTGCTGCGCGGCTGGCGGCATGATATCTACCGTACAAAGCTGGACGCCAAGCAACGGCCCTCGCTGGAAGAGATCGTGATCGTCGGCGGCGGCGCCGACGCACCGACCCTGTGGGCGGATCGCGAGGCGGTGGCCGAGGGCGTGATGTTCACCCGCACCCTGATCACCGAACCGGCCAATATCCTCTATCCCGAGAGTTTCGTCGAACGCTGCCGGCCGCTTGCCGATCTCGGCGTGAAGATCGAGGTGCTCGATCCGGAAGCGATGGCGAAGCTCGGCATGGGCGCGCTGCTTGGTGTCGCGCAGGGTTCGGTCCGGCCGGCGCGACTGCTGGTCATGACGTGGAACGGTACCGGCAATGACAGCGAGCCGCCGATCGCCTTTGTCGGCAAGGGCGTAACCTTTGACACCGGCGGCATCTCGCTCAAGCCGCCCGCCGGCATGGAAGACATGAAGTGGGACATGGGCGGCGCTGGCGCGGTCGCGGGAGCGATGAAGGCGCTCGCGCTGCGCAAGGCGAAGGCGCACGTCATCGCGGTCTGCGGACTGGTCGAGAACATGCCCGACGGCAACGCCCAGCGGCCGGGTGACGTCGTGACGTCGATGTCGGGCCAGACGATCGAGGTGATCAACACCGACGCCGAAGGACGCCTCGTCCTGTGCGATGCGCTGACCTGGGTCCAGAGGACGCACAAGCCGAAGACGATCGTCGATCTTGCGACGCTGACCGGTGCGATGATCATCTCGCTCGGCTTCGAATATGGCGGGATGTTCTCCAATGACGACGAACTGGCCGGGCAGTTGCTCGCCGCCGGCAGCGATGTCGGGGACAAGCTGTGGCGGATGCCGCTGGGCGACCCCTATGACAAGCTGATCGACTCGCCGATCGCCGACATGAAGAATGTCGGACCGCGTGAAGGCGGATCGATCACCGCCGCGCAATTCCTCAAGCGTTTCATCGATGACGGCGTGCGCTGGGCGCATCTCGACATCGCCGGGATGGTGTGGGCCTCGAAGCCTGGCGCAACCTGGGACAAGGGCGCGACCGGCTATGGCGTCCGCCTGCTCGACCGGTTTGTCGAGCAGAATATCGAGAAGCGATAGCCGGCGCGACAATTAGAAAAATTGCGGGCGTTCGATCCGTAAAGCATTGAGATCGGCGGGGGTATCGACATCACGTGCGATCCCCGGCCGTTCGACGATCGCGGCGGTCAGGCCGGCGGCCTCCGCTTCCGCGAGATGTGCGGCCAGACTGCCCGCGCCATAGCGATAGGGAATGACGAAGGCGGGCCGTAGCAGCAACGCGTTGGTGCCCAGTTTCGCGGAGTCGGTGGCGATGACCACATCGGCCGGTGACTCCAGCATCGCCTGGACGTCTGCGGCCTCCAGATAGGGCAGGTCGCTGCTGAGCGACAGAATGGCGGTCGCGCCGCGATCGACCGCGTCGCGCGCGCCCTGCCGCAGCGCGTCGTTCAGACTTGCCCCCTGTTCGGGCAGCGCATGTGCGCCGGCGATGCGGGCGGCCTTGAGCTGCGCGTCGGAGCGGCTCACGACGGTGATCATTTCCGGAGGGAATATCTGCAAGGAAACCAGAAAAGTCCGATATAAGAATTTGAAATTTAGGGCTATTCTCTCTTTCTTGGAGAGCACTTCGGCCAGGCGGCTCTTGCCCTCGTCGAACGGCCTTACCGCGAGGATGAGGTGGCAGGCCATCAGCGTAAGCTGCGGGCGAAGGCCAGAACCTCACCAGCGAGACGGATCTGGTCTTCGCTTCCACGCATCAGCGTATCGGTCGCGTGAAGCGCGACCCCGGCCACGCTCTCGCCCGCATCGGCCCGGTCGATGACGAGGCCATCAAGCAGCCCGCCATAATAAGAGACCAGGCCGGCGGCGGTGGTGGCGATGCCGATCTCCTCCATGATCTTGGCGGCCGGTCCCTTGACCGCACGTCCGCCGATGAAGGGTGAGACGGCGACGATCGGCACCCGGCGGGCATCGAGGCGGGCTCGGATGCCCGGCAGCGCCAGGATCGGCGCAATGCTGAGCACCGGATTGGAGGGACAGAGGACGATGGCCTCAAGCGCCCGATCATCGAGGGCGGCGATCAATGCGGGAGAGGGGCGAGCGGCCTCGGCACCGTCGAAGCGGATCGACCGGAAACGTGGCTCGGCACGGCGTCGGACGAAATAGTGCTGGAAAGCCAGTTCTCCCTCGTCTGTATCGACGATCGAACGAACCGGATCATCGCTCATCGGCGCGATCGGATGGGCGATGCCGAGCTTGCCGGCGAGATGGGCGGTGATGTCGGACAGGCTGTGCCGGCCGAGCATGGTGCGGCGGATGCTGTGGGTGGCGAGGTCGCGGTCGCCGAGGTTGAACCAGGTTTCCCCGCCTAGCCTGCCGATCGCATCCATGAATGCCCAGCTCTCGCCGGCGAGGCCCCAGCCCTGGGCGAGATTATTCACGCCCGCGAGCGTGTAGCAGACAGTGTCGAGATCGGGGCAGATCAGGAAACCGAGATGCTCGAAATCGTCGCCGGTGTTGACGACGATGCTCAATTGCTCGGGTGGCAGCACGGCGGCCAGGCCCCGTGCAAGCCGGGCGCCGCCCACGCCGCCGGCCAGCGCCAGGATCATTTGGCAAAGCCGATCATGCGAACAGGTCCATGTGGCGCGGCCTGATCAGTTCGGCGGCACTGCCGTCGCGCCGGTCATAGGTGACGCCCCGGACAAGCACGATCGGGCGGCCTTCATCGGCCTGTCCCATCACCAGCGAAGCCGCGGCCGCAAGCTCATCGGCCAGCCCCAGTTCACTGGTCTCGAGCCGCCGGCCATGGAGATCTTCGCGGCCGCGCAGATCGACCAGGCCCGGCATGCCGGCTACGCCGATCGCGGTGCCGGTCGTGCCGGTACGCCAGGCGCGCCCAAGGCTGTCGATGATCAGCACCGCGACATCGGCGCCGGTCCGGTCCGCGATGGCCGACCGGATGGCGCGCGCACTGGCATCGGGATCGATCGGCAGCAGCAGGGCAAGGGTGCGGCCGTGGTGATCGATGTTCGACTGGTCGATTCCAGCATTGGCGAGGACGAGGCCGAGCCGGTGCCGGACGATCAGCACACCCGGACGGACCCGCATGACCTCTTGCGCTTCGCTGAGGATCAGTTCGACGAGGCGGGGGTCCTTGTCGACCTTGCCGGCAATATCGGACGCCTGCTGCGACGCTTCCACCGACGCCAGGTCGATCAGCCGGCCCTCGGCCTTCGACACGATCTTCTGCGCGAGCACGATGACGTCGCCATCGGCAAGCTGTTGTCCAGCACCATCGAGGGCGGCGATGATCACCGCGGCGAGATCGGCACCCGCCTCGATCATCGGGACGCCGCCCAAGGCGAACAGGGTCAGGCTGGCGGGCTGGTCGGTCATTTTCGCGGCCTTAGGACGGCTTACCGGACGGCGCAATCTCAGTGGACGCGCTGTTTGCGTGGCGGGGTCAGGACCATGGCGGTCAGTTCGGCGGCATTCAGGCCCCGCAGATGCGTCTCCTGGCTGATCCGGCCATAGAGCGTCGAGCGCTGGCGCGGGTTACGGCCGATCGAACGGATCAGCGCCTCCATCGCTGAAGGCGGCATTTCCTGACCATGGGTAGTGCCGGCAGCGCGCGAGATGCTCTCGTTCATCAAGGTGCCGCCGAGATCATTGGCGCCGCCGTTGAGGCAGGCGGCAGCCCCGACCGGGCCGAGCTTCACCCAACTCGTCTGGATGTTGGTGATTAGCGGGTGAAGCGCGAGCCTTGCCACCGCATGCATCAGCCGCACCTCGCGGAAGGTTGGGCCATGGCGGGATTCGCCACGCACGCCCATCGGCGCCTCCATATGGACGAAGGGCAGGGGGACGAACTCGGTGAAGCCGCCGGTGCGCGCCTGAAGGTCACGGATACGGATCAGGTGACGCGCCCAGTGGCGGCTCGTTTCGACATGGCCGAACATGATCGTCGCGGTGGTGCGGAAGCCGACCCGGTGCGCGGTCTCGATCACCTCGATCCAGCGATCGCTATCAAGCTTGTCGGGGCAGATGATCTGCCGCACCTCGTCGTCGAGAATCTCGGCCGCGGTGCCGGGCAATGTGTCGAGGCCCGCATCCTTGAGTTGCCGCAGATAATCGTCGAGCGGCACGCCGAGCGTCGCCGCACCCTGGGAGATTTCGAGGGGCGAGAAGGCGTGGACATGCATGCCGGGGACTGCCGCGCGCACGGCGCGGGCCAGGCTCAGATAGGTTTCGCCGGTGTAGCGTGGGTGTATGCCACCCTGCAGGCAGACCTCGGTGCCGCCGCGCTCCCAGGCCTCCTCGGTGCGGCGGATGACCTCGCTGATATCGAGATCATAGGGGCGGCCGCGCAGATTTTCCGACATGTCGCCCTTGGAAAAGGCGCAGAAGCTGCATCTATAGCCGCAGATATTGGTGTAGTTGATGTTGCGGTTGACGACATAGGTGATCGTGTCGCCATTGATCTCGCGTCGCAGCATGTCGGCGGCCCCACAGACATGCTCCAGATCGGCGTCGCGGGCGTCGAACAGCGCGACGATCTCATCTTCGCTGACGGCGTTGCCGGCCATCGCCCGGTCGACGATGGCCGCGATGCCGGGATCGACCGTGCCGACGCTGACGGGATCGGGCATGCGCTCCGGTAGCGCCAGTCCGGGCGACCAGTGATCGCCGCGGCCGAACCCCGATGTGTCGGTGGCGGCGAGGATGTGGCGATGCATCGTCTTGTCCTGCCATTGGTCTAGGCCATGTGCGCCCCAGGCGGGATAGGCGGGCAGGCGGGCGACGAGGATCCGGCCTCTGGCACCGGTGGCGGCCCGCAGCCGCTCGACCGCTGGCCAGGGCGCCTCGGGATTCACATGGTCGGGGGTGACGGGCGAGACGCCGCCCCAGTCGTTGATCCCGGCATCGAGCAGGCGTGGGAAATCCCCGGCGGAAAGATTGGGCGGGGCCTGGATGTTCATGTCCGGACCCAGCAGGACACGCGCGGCGGCGATCGTCCATAGCAGCTCGTCCATGTCCGGCTCCGGCGCGTTCGCCATCACCGTGCGTGGCTTCGCCCGGAAATTCTGGACGATGATTTCCTGGATATGCCCGTAGCGGGCATGGATATCGCGGATCGCGACCAGCGCGTCGAGCCGCTCGGCACGCGTTTCGCCGATACCGATCAATATGCCGGTGGTGAACGGGATCGCCAGCTCGCCCGCGATCTCGAGGGTTTCGAGCCGGACCGAGGGCTGTTTGTCGGGCGAGCGATAATGGGCGCCGCCTTTCTCACAGAGCCGGTCGGACACCGATTCGAGCATCAGCCCCATGCTGGCCGAGACGGGGCGCAGCGCGGTCATGTCCTCGCGGGTCATCACCCCGGCGTTGACGTGGGGGAGCAGCCCGGTTTCGTCGCGCACCGCGCCGGCCATTTCGGCCAGATAGGAAATGGTCGTGTCGTGGCCGAGCCGGGACAGGGCCTCGCGCGCCGCCGCAAAGCGCAATTCGGGTTTGTCGCCGAGCGTGAACAGCGCCTCGGTGCAGCCCGCCGCTTTGCCGGCGCGGGCGATATCCAGCACCTGCGTCCGGGTCAGATAGGCTGCTTCGCCCCGCTTCGGCGGCTGCGAGAAGGTGCAGTAATGACAGAGATTGCGGCATAGCTGGGTAAGCGGGATGAACACCTTCGGCGACCAGGTCTGGACGCGGCCATGGCCCGCGTCGCGAAGCCGCCTCGCTTCCAGCAGAAGGTCATGTGGCGCAGCGGCCAGCAACGTCTCTTGCAAGGGGCATCCCTCCTGCCGCGTCCGTAAAGTCACGGGGCAGCCAACACAAGCCAGTGGCTGCCAAAAAAATGCAGTATAGTGCAATTTTAAGTTGTTGTCGCCCATTGGCTTGATCGGGCATATGATTGGTCCGCAGTGCCGAAGGCTGCTATCGGTCGGCTCCGTGCCGGCCAGAGCGCCGCAAGGAGGATATGCGATGCTGGATGCCTTTGATCCCGTGATCCTGGCGCGAATCCAGTTCGCCTTCACGGTCAGCTTTCATTTCATCTTCCCCTCCTTCTCGATCGGTCTCGCGAGCTATCTGATGGTGCTGGAGGCGCTGTTCCTGAAGACGGGCCGGTCGGTCTATGACAATCTCTACCGTTACTGGCTGAAGATTTTCGCCATCGCCTTCGCGATGGGCGTCGTGTCCGGTATCGTCATGTCTTACCAGTTCGGCACGAACTGGTCGGTCTTTTCGGACAAGGCGGGGCCGGTCATCGGGCCGTTGATGGCTTATGAGGTTCTGACCGCCTTCTTCCTGGAGGCCGGTTTCCTGGGCGTGATGCTGTTCGGGATCAACAAGGTTGGGCGGGGCCTGCATTTCGCAGCGACCTGCGCGGTGGCGGTGGGGACGTTCATCTCCGCTTTCTGGATCCTCGCGGTGAACAGCTGGATGCAGACCCCGGTCGGCTATGAGATCGCCGCCAACGGCCAGTTCGTTCCGGGGCCGAGCTGGCTTGCGATCATCTTCAACCCGAGTTTCCCCTATCGGCTGTTCCATACCGTGATCGCTGCCTATCTGACCACGTCGCTCGTGGTCGGCGCGGTCGGCGCCTGGCACCTGCTGCGGGATCGCAACAACCGTGGCGCGCGGACGATGTTCTCGATGGCGATGTGGATGGCGGCCTTGGTGGCGCCGGTCCAGATTTTCGTCGGTGACGCGCATGGGCTCAATACGCTCGAGCATCAGCCCGCCAAGGTGATGGCGATGGAGGGGCACTATCAGAGCCATCCGGACGGCGCGCCGCTGATCCTGTTCGGCATCCCCAACAGCAAGGAGAAGCGCGTCGATCATGCCGTCGAGATTCCAAAACTTTCCTCACTGATCCTGAAGCATGATGCGAATGCGCCGCTGGCGGGCCTCGATACCATCCCGGATGATCGGGAGCCTCCGGTCGGGATCGTCTTCTGGTCATTCCGGATCATGGTAGGGCTGGGCTTCGGGATTTTCGGGCTGGGGCTGTTCAGCCTGATCGCGCGGGCATGCGGCAAGCTCCATGACTGGAGGCTGCTCCACCGCCTTGCCATCCTGTTCGGCCCGGCCGGCTTCGTCGCGGTGATCGCGGGCTGGGTGACGACCGAGGTCGGGCGCCAGCCCTATACGGTCTACGGGTTGCTGCGCACGGACGAGTCGGTTTCGCCGCTGGCGGCGCCGGCCGTGGGGGCTTCGCTGATCGCCTTCGTGATCGTCTATTTCGCGGTTTTCGGGGCGGGCCTGTGGTATATCCTCAAGCTGATGGCGAAGACGCCCCAGCGTGGTGAGAGCGGGGAGGCGGTCGAGCAGGGCCCGATCCGAAGCGCCGGCATCACCCCTGCGGCTGAGGGAGACAGGCTGTGAGTGGCATCGATCTGACCCTCATATGGGCCGGCGTCATCGCCTTTGCGGTCGGCGCCTATGTGGTGATGGATGGCTTCGACCTGGGCATCGGCATTCTCTTTCCGGCTTTTCGGGTGGGCGGTGAACGCGACATGGCGATGAACAGCATCGCGCCGGTGTGGGACGGCAACGAGACATGGCTGGTGCTCGGCGGTGGCGGGCTGCTGGCGGCCTTTCCGCTGGCCTATGCGATCATCCTGCCGGCGCTATACGCGCCGTTGACGGCGATGCTGCTGGGCCTGGTCTTTCGGGGCGTCGCCTTCGAATTCCGCTGGCGCGATCCGGCGCATCGCGCCTTTTGGGATGTCGCCTTTTGTGGCGGCTCGGTGCTCGCGACTTTTGCACAGGGCATAACGCTCGGCGCGCTTCTGCAGGGGATCGAGGTCAGCGGGCGCGCCTATGCCGGTGGTTGGTGGGACTGGCTGACGCCCTTCTCGCTGCTGACCGGGGTCAGCCTGATCGTCGGTTATGCGCTGCTGGGATCGGGCTGGCTGATCTGGAAGACGCAAGGGCCGATCCAGGCCGATGCGCGCCGTTTCGCGCGTCCATTGATGATCGCGCTGATTGTCGCGATCGCTGCGGTCAGCGCCTATACGCCGTTTCTGGAGAATAAATATTATCAACGCTGGTTCGAATGGCCTGGTCTGTTCGCTACGGCGCCGGTGCCGCTGCTGGTGGCCGTGACGGGCTTCTATCTGTGGCGATCGATCGACGACGATCGCGATCACAGGCCATTCTGGCTGACCCTGGCGCTGTTCGGCCTGTCGATGATGGGGCTTGCCATCTCGATCTATCCCGATGTCATTCCCGGCCGGGTGACGATCTGGGAGGCGGCGGCCCCCGAGCGCAGCCAGATCTTCATGCTGGTCGGTGCAGCGCTGCTCGTGCCGGTGATCCTCGCCTATACGGTCTGGGCCTATTGGGTGTTCCGGGGCAAGGTCGACGAGGCGGGCTATCACTGAACCC